>NZ_JAILXP010000480.1 GCF_020740895.1 Streptomyces sp. UNOB3_S3
GGCCCCCGACCGCCGGCACCCCGGGCATCGGCGACACCTACTTCCCCGAGCTGGGCAACGGCGGCTTCGACGCCCTCCACTACGACCTGGACGTCGGCTACACCCCGTCCAGCGGCCGGCTGGACGGCAGGACGACCGTCACCGCGCGGGCCACCCAGAGCCTCTCCTCGTTCGACCTGGACCTCCAGCAGCTCACGGTCTCCTCGGTCGAGGTGGACGGGCTCCCCGCCGCCTTCTCCCGGGTGGGCGACGAGATCCGGATCCGCCCGGCGCTCCCGCTGATCAAGGGCCACACCTTCACCACGACCGTCACCTACGGCGGGATACCCCAGCCGCTCAGCGGCCCCATCATCTTCGGCTCGAAGTACGGCTGGATGAAGACCAAGGACGGCGTCTTCGTGGCGTGCGAGCCCAACGCCGCCTCCACCTGGTTCCCCTCCAGCGACCACCCGTCCGACAAGGCCACCTTCGACATCCGCATCCGGGCCCCCAAGGGCCTGACCGCCGTCTCCAACGGCAGGCTCCTCGCCACCCGCGACCGGGGCGACACCACGATCACCCACTGGCGGGAGAGCAAGCCGATGGCGCCCTACCTCGCCACCGCCACGATCGGGAAGTTCGACGTCCGCAAGGGCGTCACCCCCGGCGGCACCCCCATCTACGTCGCCACCAATCCCACCCTGCCCACCGGCAAGCTCGACTTCTACGGCATCACCGCCGAGGCCACCGACTACTGGTCGAAGCTCTTCGGCCCGTACCCCTTCGAGGAGACGGGCGCCGTCGTCGACGACATGCCGCAGGCCGAGTTCTCACTGGAGGTCCAGACGAAGCCCGTCTACTCCGCCGTGCGCGACGAGGCGACGGTCGTCCACGAGCTGGCCCACCAGTGGTTCGGCGACTCGCTGTCGGTCGAGCGCTGGAAGGACATCTGGCTCAACGAGGGCTTCGCCACCTACGCCGAGTGGCTCTGGGACGAGCACAAGGGCCGCAAGAGCGCCCACCAGTCCTTCCTGGAGGCGTACAACGCGCACGGCGACGGCGACGCCTTCTGGAAGCTCGACGTGGCCGACCCCAAGCGCGACACGATGTTCTCGCGGTCCGTCTACTACCGGGGCGCGATGACCCTCCAGATGCTGCGCGAGCGCATCGGCGACAAGGCGTTCTTCAAGCTGCTGCCGCTGTGGACCAAGCTCCACAAGGGCGGCAACGTCCGCACCGCCCAGTTCACGGGCCTGGCCGAGGCGGTCTCCCACCAGGACCTGAGCGATCTCTTCCGGACCTGGCTGTCCACCCCGGAGAAGCCGAAGCTGCCGTAGCCGCCGGCTGCCGTGGCGGCCGGCCGCCACGGGCGCGCCGGTCCGCATTCCGGGACGGGTCGGGAGCACGGCCGCCGGCGCGTAAGAATGTCTGGTGCTCTCCGATCTGTTCAGCCCCTCCGTCCAGCACTCGCTCGACCTCGCCGGGATCTTCGTCTTCGCCATGTCGGGCGCCCTGCTCGGCGTCCGCAAGAACTTCGACGTCTTCGGCATGGCGGTGCTGGCGGAGGTCACGGCGCTGGGCGGCGGGCTGTTCCGGGACCTGATCATCGGAGCCGTGCCGCCCGCCGCCTTCACCGACCTGGGGTACTTCCTCACCCCGCTGGTCGCCACCGCGATCGTCTTCTTCCTCCACCCGGAGGTGGAGCGGATCACCAAGGCGGTGAACGTCTTCGACGCCGCCGGGCTCGGGCTGTTCTGCGTCGCGGGCACGGTCAAGGCCTACGGGCACGGGCTCGGCCTGACCTTCGCCGCGACGCTCGGCCTGGCCACGGCGGTCGGCGGCGGTGTGCTGCGCGACGTCCTGGCCCACGAGGTGCCCTCGCTGCTGCGCTGGGACCGCGACCTGTACGCGGTGCCCGCCATGGTCGGCTCCACCATGGCCGCGCTGCTGATCCGCTACGACGCCCTCAACGTCACCACCAGCATGCTGTCCGCCGCCGTGGCGTTCGTCCTGCGGCTGCTGGCGATGCGCTACCACTGGCGCGCCCCGCGCGCCTGGCACCGGCGCAGCGCGGCGGTCGAAGATCCTACCCGCGGGTAATCGTCAGGTGTAACGTTTTCGCATGGCTCCGGGAACCATCGGCGACAGCGAGTTCGACCGGGACACCGCCATCTCGGCCAACGGGCCGGGCGGCTACGACGCCCACCTCCACGCGGGCTGGACCGTGTTCGGCCCCCTCAACGGCGGCTACCTCCTCGCCCTGCTCGCCCGCGCCCTGCGCGACACCCTGTCCCACCCCGACCCGTTCACCGTCACCGCCCACTATCTGAGCGCCTCGCGGCCCGGCCCCGCCGTCATCCGCGCCGAGCCGCTCCGGACGGGCCGATCACTCTCCACCGGCCAGGCCAGTCTCCTCCAGCGCGCCGAGGACGGCACCGAGACCGAGCGCGTCCGCGTCCTGGCCGCCTACGGGGACCTGGCCGCGCTCCCCGACGACGTCCGCACCATCGCGACGCCCCCGCCCCTGCCGCCGTACGGCGAGTGCCGGGGACTCCTCGGCCCCGGGCCGGGCCCGGCGGTGCCCGTCCCCGAGATCGTCCACCGGCTCGACTACCGCCTCGACCCCGCCACCACCGGCTGGATGACCGGCCGGCCGAGCGGCCGGGGCGAGATCCGCGCCTGGTACGGCCTCGCGGACGGCCGCGACGCCGACCCCCTCTCCCTGCTGCTGGCCGTCGACTCGCTGCCGCCCACCGCCTTCGAGTACGGCGTGACGGGAGGGGTGCCCACGGTCGAGCTCACCGCCCACATCCGGGTGCGCCCCGCCCCCGGCCCCCTCCGGATCGCCAAGACCAGCCGCAATCTGGCCGGTGGCTACATGGAGGAGGACGCGGAGGTCTGGGACAGCCGGGACCGGCTCGTCGCCCAGTCGCGCCAACTGGCGAGGCCCGCTCTCTGAACGCTGCTCTCTGAACGGCGCGCTCTCTGAACAGCCTGCTCTCTGAACGGGCTGCTCTCTGTACGGGCCGGTGCGGGCTCAGACCTCCCGGCCCAGCCACGCCGCCAGCCGCGCGTAGGCGTCCGCGCCCTCGGGGGCCGGACGCACCGGCCCGAACGGCACGCCCTCCCCGCGCCGCCCGGCCGGGAGCACCCGGTGCGCCCACTGCAGGGCGTACTCGGCGAGCTCCTGGTCCAGCGGCAGCGGGTGGCCGAGGGCGGTGGACAGGTCCCAGGTGTGGGTGACCGTCTCCAGCACACAGCCCGAGGAGAGGTACGCCCGGCCCGGCAGCTCGCCCCACGGCACGGCCACCGGCGCGTCCAGCTTCGCGTCGTCGGCCCAGGCCTCGTCGAAGAGCGCGCGGGCCTCGTCGTAGGCCCGGAGCCAGCCGTCGTCCGGCACGCCCTCGGCGGACGTGAGCGTCACGTCCGCGCCGGTCCGGCCGAGCTCGGCGGCGGCGCGGACCCCGCCCACGAGATGCGCCAGCAGCCCGCGCACGTCGAACCCGTCGCAGGGCGTGGGGTCGCCGAGCGCCTCGGGCTTCACCCGGGAGATCAGGGCCGCCACTTGGTCGGTGGCGCGGGAGTGGAGGGGGCGGGGATCGAGCTCCATGGGGCACTGCTCCTTGCACGAGGGCGATCGGTCGAACAGGAGCACCCTCCCGCCAAAACCTGACACCTGCCGTCAAGATTGATCCAGGATTGATCATGTGAAATCCGACCGGCTGCTGTCGATACTCCTGCTGCTCCAGAACCGTGACCGGGTGCCCGCCGCCGAGCTCGCCCGGCGCCTGGAGGTGTCCGTCCGCACCATCTACCGCGACGTCGAATCCCTCTCCGCCGCCGGCGTGCCCGTCTACGCCGAACGCGGCCGCCACGGCGGCATCGCCCTGCTCCCCGGCTACCGCACCGACGTCACCGGCCTCACCGCCGACGAGGCCCGCGCCCTGTTCGTCCTGGCCGGCTGCGGCGCCCACACCGACCTCGGCCTGGAACGGGCCTTCGGCTCCGCCCTGCGCAAGGTCATGGCCGCGCTGCCCGCCCCCCACCGCCCCGTCGCCGAGGCCACCAGCCGCCGCATCCACGTCGACCCCGTCCGCTGGGCGGCCCCCACCCCCGCCGTCGACCTCGGCGAACTGCACAACGCCGTCTTCACCGACCTCCGGCTGCGCCTGCGCTACCGCCACGGCGGCACGGCCGAACCGCGCGCGTACACCGTCGACCCCTACGGCCTCGTCGCCAAGGCCGGCGTCTGGTACCTCGTCGCCGACCACCGCGGCGGCCCCCGCCTCTACCGCGCCGACCGGGTGCTGAGGGCGACCCTCACCGACGAACCCGTCCGCCGGCGGGCCGGCCAGGAGCTGACGGACGTCTGGGAGGCGCTGCGCCGCGAGGTCGAGGACCGGCCTGCGGCGCTCCTGGTGACGGCCCGGGTGCGCCGCTCCCGCCTCGACACGCTCGTGCGCCTCCGCGGCCACCAGCTCACCGGACCGCCGTCCGAAGGCGACCCCGCGACCGTCGAATTCGCCTTCGCCGGCCTGGAGGACGCGCGATCCCTGCTGGCTTACGGCCCGGACCTGGAGGTGGTCGCGCCGGAGCCGGTGCGACGGGAGCTGGCGGCGGCCGCCCGGGCCGTGCTGGGGCTCTATGACCC
>NZ_JAILXP010000481.1 GCF_020740895.1 Streptomyces sp. UNOB3_S3
GCATGGTGGTTCTTCCTCCGTTGCCCGGCCGCACCCGCCGCCGCGACGACCGGCTGACGCCGGGCAACGGAGGAAGAACCACCATGCACATCGACTGGGCAGCTCTCGGCCAGGTCTTCGGCGTGAGCCTCGTGGTCACCGTCGGCCTCGTGGGCGTCTTCACGCTCGGCATCATCGGCACGTCCCGCAAGCCGGCCGCCGCCGACGCGGCTTCCACGGGCGGCACCACCGCACTCGCCCGCACCGGCGCCTACACGTGCTTCGCACTGTGCGCGGCCGCGGTGGGCTACGGGATCTATCTGATCGTCGCCTGACGCGATCCCGCGTCTCCGCGTACGACCGCGCGAAGCGCCGGTCCGGCACCGCCGGACCGGCGCTTCGTCGTTCAGAACCGGCTGCGGTGGTCCTCCACTCCGTGACGGCTTCGCGGTAGCGCTGCTGTACCTCGTCGGGGCTGGTGGGGGCGGGCGTGGTGGATGGCGGTGGGCGGCGGACGCTCTCCTTGTCGAACGCCGTCTTCTCGCCGGTCCAGAGATAGCCGTGGATGTGCGGCACCTGGTCTTCCTGTCCGGGAAGGCGGGTGGCGGACTCTACGGCTTCTGATTACGGCGTGCCGACTCGCCGTAGACGAGCGCGTTCGACAACTTCTGGACAGTGGGCAATGGAACGGCCCCCAGATAGACGGACGGCTCGCCACTGAGCGACGCGCGTCCCATCAGCCGGGGCCAGGAGTCCGGGTCGCCAACCGTGATGCCCATCATTTTGAGCACCTGCCCGAGCATGAATGCGGCGTCGTCCGCCTTCTTCTTCCCTTTCATGAAGTCGTCGGCTTGCTGTGCGGCTGCTTCGGTGTCCGTGGTCATGGGAACACTGTGGAGTCAGGCACACTGTGGCACCAGCCCCAGTCGCGTCCTGGACTAAAGATCACGTATCTTGTCCGCGTGTTCGGTCAGATAGCCCCGGGCGTCATTGTCGAACAGGGCATAGCTCTCAAGAATGCTGAAGAGTTCCAGGTATGCGGCCACGTCACGCGGATCTCTCAGGATGACGACCCCGGTAGTGGTTTCCGCTGTCGCCAGATTCGTGTCGTAGACAGTGAATGTGTCCATCGGTGCTACTGGCATGTGCCCCTGGGCGGGAATCACCCCCAGCCGCACGCTGGGGAGCCTTGACACCGAGACCAGCCGGTCGAGCTGCATGGCCATTGCCGGCGCGGGAACCAGGGGCCACTTCAAGGCCAGTTCCGACAGGAGGAACGTAAACCTCTTGGTGGTGTCATAGAGAACTTCTTGCCGCTCCAGTTTCCGGGTAACGGTCCTGTTGTGGTCACCCGGGACGTGAGCGAGGCTGGCCCGGATGTAGTCGGGTGTGGACAGCAGGCCGGTGATCATGGAAAGCAGAAAGAACCGGAACTCCGTCGAGGACTTCTCGAGGGCGGCCAGTTCTTGCTGCTTCTTGTCCAGTCCCTTCCTGCGAAGGTTCCGGAAGTCCTGCCATTCCGTATTCGTGATCCTGGCTAGCGCCATGACGTCCGTCACGAGATCGGCGGGGGCGTCGACGGCCCTCAAGTAGTGTTCCACGTCCACGATGGACGGCCGCACTTTTCCGTTCTCAATCCTGGACACCTTGGATTGAGACACGTTCATACGTCGAGCGACCCGGTCCCCGGAGAGACCGGATCGCTTGCGCAGTCCTTTCAGCGAGGCCGCCAGCTCCTGCCGGGACCGGCCCAGCTGTTCGGGCTCGAAGGTCACTTGTGCGGGTACTCCAGAAACGGCACGGATTCCTCTACCGCGATCCGTTGGTACTCGATGAACGGTGCGGGGTCTCCCTCGTACAGTTCACGGCTGATCTGCTTGCCGTCTGGCTCGTAGTGCATGAGAACGATGGTGGAGCGGTCGAACATCCAGAAGTCCTGGACGTCCGCCAGCGGGTTCTCCCGGTCGGTCACGTCGAGGATTCGGATGCCTTCCCCGATGGGTGCTTGATGCCGGTAGTACCTCTCGAACTCGAACCGGAGATAGTCCGAGAGCGGACGGCTGACGATGTGCACGCGCCCGATGGTTCCCCCTGTCGCCTTGTGTTTCTGGATCAGGGCGGTCCAGGCGTCCTCGTAAGGTCCGGGGTACCGGGCCCCGTTCCTGAACGCTGCGAACTCGTCCGCTTCTTGCGGGACGAGGTACTGCGGCAGTGCCTCAAGCCTCCATGCTTCCTTCCGGAAGTTCTGGAACTTGGCTGCCCACTCCTCACCATCCAAGAGCACGGACTGCCTCCCTCAGTACGCACTCGGGGATCTCCACAAGCCCTTCCCCGGCCGGGGGGTCGAAGGCGTCGGACGCCTCGCCCTGAACCAGGAACGATCCGGTCGCCGTGCGGTACACGTTGGGGCAGTCACCCTGCCCGCATTCACCACTGCCGCTGCCGGTGAGCCGGGTGAGCGCTGCGCGTTCGGACATGCGAACCCCCTGGTCCGCGGCCCTGGCCGGGCCGACCTGTGCCGACGGTACGAGAGTCCGAGCGCGGACGTCCATGCCAGGACGTGACTATGCGCGTCATGGACTAATGATCTTGCTGTCCGGCATGGCCGTCGCCCTCAGTACCCGTGCCGTGCCCCGCCGTCCACCGGCAGCATCACGCCCGTCACGTACGACGCCGCGGGCGACAGCAGGAACGCGGCCGTCCGGCCGAACTCGTCCGGCTGCCCGTACCGTCCCAGCGGGATCTTCGCCGCGCCGCGGGCGCGGGCGGCCTCGGGGTCGCCCGAGAGGGCGTCGAGTTCGCGCATGCGGTCCGTGGCGATGCGGCCGGGCAGGAGGCCGACGACGCGGATGCCGCGCGGGGCGACCTCGGCCGAGAGGGACTTGGCGAAGCCCGCGAGGCCCGGGCGGAGGCCGTTGGAGATGGTCAGGCCGGGGATCGGCTCGTGGACCGAGGCCGAGAGGACGAAGCCGATCACGCCGCCCTCGCCGAGCGCGGCGGCCGAGGCGCGGGCCAGCCGGACCGCGCCGAGGAAGACGGATTCGAAGGCGGCGCGCCACTGGGCGTCGTCGTTGTCGGCGGCCGAGCCGGGCGGTGGGCCGCCGACGCTGATGAGCACGCCGTCCAGGCGGCCGAAGCGTTCCCGGGCGGTGTCCAGGAGCCGTTCGGCCGAGGCGGGGTCGGCGTTGTCGGCGGCCACGCCGATGGCGCCCGCGCCGAGTTCCCCGGCCGCCGCCTCGGCCGTCTTCGCGTCCCGCCCGGAGATCACCACGCGGGCCCCGTCGGCGACCAGCGCGCGGGCGGTGGCGAAGCCCAGGCCGCGGGTCGCGCCGGTCAGTACGTACACCCGGTCCTCAAGTCCAAGATCCATGGTGTCAGTCTGCCGTGTCGTGCCCCGTCAGCAGAAGGGCCGTGCCCACCAGACCGATGTGGCTGAAGGCCTGGGGGAAGTTGCCGAGTTGCCGGCCGGCTTCGGGGTCGTACTCCTCGGCGAGCAGGCCGACGTCGTTGCGCACGGCGAGGAGCCGCTCGAAGAGTTCGATGGCCTCTTTCGTCCGGCCGGTCAGGAACAGCGCGTCGGCCAGCCAGAACGAGCAGGCCAGGAAGGCGCCCTCGCCGCCGGGCAGGCCGTCCACGGGCTCGCCCTCGACGCTGTAGCGGCGGACGAGGCCGTGGTGCAGCAGCTCGCGCCGGACCGTGTCGACCGTCGAGACGACACGGGGGTCGTCGGGCGGCAGGAAACCGGTGCGGGGGATGAGGAGGGTGGCCGCGTCGAGCTCCCGCGAGCCGTAGTACTGCGTGAACGTGCCGCGCTCGGCGTCGTAGCCCCGCTCGCAGACCTCCCGGTGGATCTCCTCGCGCAGGGCCCGCCAGCCGTCGAGGTCGCCCCGGAGGGAGGGGTCCTCCTCCAGGGTGCGCACCGCGCGGTCGGCGGCGACCCAGGCCATCACCTTGGAGTGGGTGAAGTGGCGGCGCGGGCCGCGGACCTCCCACAGCCCCGAGTCGGGCTCGCGCCAGTGGTCCTTGAGGAACTCCAGGAAGCAGCGCTGGACGCTCCAGGCGTGCGGCCGGCCGCCCAGGCCGCCGCGGCGCGCCGCGTGGAGGGAGCCGATGACCTCGCCGTAGACGTCGAGCTGGAGCTGGCCCGCCGCCCGGTTGCCGACCCGGACGGGGTAGGACCGCTCGTAGCCGGGCAGCCAGTCCAGCTCCGACTCGGGCAGCCGGCGCTCGCCCGCCAGGCCGTACATGATCTGGAGGTCGGCGGGGTCGCCGGCGACCGCGCGCAGCAGCCAGTCGCGCCAGGCCGTGGCCTCGTCCTCGTAGCCGAGCGCGAGCAGGACGTCCAGGGTGAGGGTGGCGTCGCGCAGCCAGCAGTAGCGGTAGTCCCAGTTGCGCACGCCGCCGATCTCCTCGGGCAGCGAGGTGGTGGGGGCGGCGACGATCCCGCCGGTGGGCGCGTAGGTGAGGGCCTTGAGGGTGAGCAGGGAGCGCAGCACCGCCTCCTGGTACGGGCCCCGGAACCGGCAGCGGCCGGCCCACGCGCGCCAGTCGGCCAGGCTGTGGCGCAAGGCGCCATGGGGGTCGACGAGCGCGGGGCGGGGTT
>NZ_JAILXP010000482.1 GCF_020740895.1 Streptomyces sp. UNOB3_S3
GTCCCGCTCGGCCAGGACGTGGAGCTGTGTGGCGATGGAGTGGAAGGCCGGCAGCTCGGCCGCCGCGGCCTCCAGCCGCAGCAGCGCGTCCAGCGCGCCGGGCTCGTGGTCGACGAGCACGCCGGGCACCAAGTCGGCGAAGACGCGCACGCCGTGCACCGCGGAGACCTCCAGGCCCGCGTCGCCGACGAGGCCGGAGAGCTGCTCGGCGGTGAAGCGGCGGGTGACCGGGTCCCCGGCGCCCCAGTGGCCGGAGGGGTCGGCGAGGGCCTGGTGGGCCTCGGTGAAGTGCCCGGCGAGGGCGCGGGCGAGCACGGCGCCGCCGAGGCCGGCGGCGAGCAGGCTGAGGGTGCCGCCCGGGCGGAGCGCCGCGACGACGTTGCGGACGCTGTCGGCGGGGTCCTCGACGTACTCCAGCACGCCGTGGCAGAGCACGACGTCGAAGCCGCCGCGGTCGACGACGTCGAACAGGCCGTGGGCGTCGCCCTGGACGCCGCGCACCCGCTCGGCGACCCCGGCCTCGGCGGCCCTGCGCTCCAGCGCGAACAGCGCGTTGGGGCTGGGGTCGACGACGGTGACGTGGTGGCCGAGCCGGGCGAGCGGCACCGCGAACTTGCCGGAGCCGCCACCGGTGTCGAGGATCTCCAGGGCCTCCCGGCCGGCGGCCTTGACCCGGCGGTCGAGGGCGTCCTTGAGGACCTCCCAGACCACGGCGGTACGGAGGGACGCCCGGGGGCGCAGCGGGTCTGACACGGCGGGTGACTCCTCGGCGGGTGACTGCGGGTGACTGACGTCGGGCGGCACCAGCCTAATGGGCCGGGCCCCGCCTCCCCGCACCTGCGGCCGCGCGCCCTCCCGGACCCGTGCGAACCGGCCACGACCTGCGCGAACTCCCCAGCGAAAGACCGGGGTTGACAGCGGAGGGAGGCCATCCGCCATACTTTTGCACTGACCGGTCAGTCCAAGATCGCTGGAGGTCCCGTGGACGGCACCCCGCACGGAGCCGCGATCGCGGCGGAGGGCCTCGGCGTCCGGGGGCCGCGCGGCTGGGCGTTCCGCGCGGTGGACGTCGACGCGCCGCCCGGTTCGCTCGTGGCCGTCGAGGGCCCCTCCGGCTCGGGCCGCACCTGTCTCCTGCTCACCCTCACCGGACGTATGCGGCCGTCCGCCGGACGCGCCGAGGTCGCGGGCCTGGCCCTGCCCCGGCGGATGGCGGCCGTCCGGCGCGTGAGCGCGCTCGCGCACGTCCCGGGCGTCGCCGAGCTCGACGCCTCCCTGACCGTCGCCGAGCACCTGCGCGAACGCGCGCTGCTCCAGCGGAGGTTCGGCGCCCCGCCCGGCACGCTGTTCCGCCCCGGCGCGCTGTTCCGCACCCGGGCGGAGAAGGCGGCACGGGAGGCCGCCCGTACCGAGGCCGCGCTCACGGCCGCCGGGCTGGAGGTGTCCGCGCTGCCCAAGGGCGCCGGCACGGCCGTACGGGACCTGGGGCGGCTGGAGGCGCTGCGGCTGGCGCTGGCCCTCGCGCTCGTCGGCGCGCCCCGGCTCGTCGCGGTGGACGACACCGACCTCAAGCTCACGGCCGCCGAACGCGACCGGGCGTGGGCGCTGCTGCGCTCGCTCGCCGGGGCCGGTACGACCGTGCTCGCGGTGTGCGCGGAGGCGCCGCCGGGCGACGCGGTGGTCGTCCGCACGGCCCCGACCACGTCACAGGCCCCCTCACAGGCCCCGAAGGGAGCGGCGGATGCGTTCGCCGAAACTGGCCGTCCTTGAGCTGAAACGATTCGGGAGGGGCCGGCTGCCGCGCGCCGCGCTCGTCGCCCTCCTCCTGCTGCCCCTCCTCTACGGCGCGTTGTACCTGTGGTCCTTCTGGGACCCCTACGGGCGGCTCGACAAGGTGCCGGTGGCGCTGGTCAACGCCGACCGGGGCACGACCGTGGACGGCGCGCGGCTGGCGGCGGGCGACTCGATCGTCAAGGGACTGCGCGACTCCAAGTCCTTCCAGTGGCACGAGACGAGCGCCGCGAAGGCCCGCGAGGGGGTCGAGAAGGGGACGTACTACCTGTCGTTGACCATCCCGGCCGACTTCAGCCGGCTGCTCGCCTCCAGTTCCGGCGGCTCCCCCGTGACCGGCACGCTCCAGGTCCGGACGAACGACGCGAACAACTACATCGTCGGCCAGATCTCCCGCTCGGTCTTCTCCGAGGTCCGCGCGGCCGCCTCTCGCAGGACCTCGCGGTCCTTCTACGACAAGATCTTCGTCTCCTTCTCCGGCCTCCACGGAAAGACGGAGGAGGCGGCGAACGGCGCCGACCGGCTCGGCGAGGGCATCGGCGAGGCCCGCAAGGGCGCCGGGGACCTCAAGGACGGCCTGGCCCGCGCCCGGAGCGGCAGCGGCGAGCTGGAGCAGGGCGTGGACCGGCTGCACAACGGCGCGGGCACCCTGGACTCCGCCGCTCGGCAACTGGCCACCGGCGCCGCGCGGGTGGCGGACGGCACCCACCAGCTGGCCGACAAGGTGAACGGCGTCGCCGGCAAGGAGGGCGCGTTCGTCAAGGAGCACGCGGGCGAGATCGGGGAGGCCGCCCGCGGCGTGGCCCGCGAGGCGCGGACCCTCCGCGAGCACCTGGCCGACCTGCCCTCCCCCGCCGTCACCGGCCCGCTCGCCAGGGCCGGCAGGCGCGGCGCGGACGACCTGGCCGCCGCGTACGACAAGCTGTGCGCGACCGGCGCCGCCACGCCGGGGGACGTCTGCCCGGCCCTGAAGAAGGCCGTGTTCGCCGCCCGGCAGTCGGCCGAGGGCGCGGAAAGGCTCGACGCCCTCGTGCGGAACGGGAACGGCGAACTCGACCGGCTCCCCGGACGGCTGGACGCCCTGCGCGCCTCCGCCGAACGGCTCGCCGACGAGGCCCCGCACCTGGCGCGGGACATCGACGGCGCCGTACGGAAGGTCAACGCCCTCGACGACGGCGCCCGGCAGGTGGCCGAGGGCGCCGGCCGCCTCAGCACCGGCACCGGGCGGCTGCGCGACGGGCTCGGCACCGCGAAAACGGGCGCCGCCGGCCTCGGCGACGGCATCGGCAGGCTGAGCGAGGGCGCGAACACGCTCCAGGGCGGCATGGTCAAGCTGTCCGACGGCTCCGCCGAGCTCGCGGGCGGCCTCCACGACGGCGCCGCGAAGATCCCCGACTACAGCGGGAAGGACCGCGATGCCCGCACCGCGGTGATGGCGGACCCGGTCGCCCTGGCCTCCAAGGCGCTCCACAAGGCCCCCGACTACGGCACCGGATTCGCCCCCTACTTCATCCCGCTCTCGCTCTGGGTGGGCGCGATGGTCGCCTACATGCTGATCCAGCCCCTCAACCGGCGTGCCCTGGCCGCCGGCGCCTCCGCCCGGCGGATCGCCCTCGCGGGCTGGCTGCCCGCCGTCGCCATCGGCGTCCTCCAGACGGCCGCGCTGCTGGCCGTCCTCCACTGGGCGCTGGGCCTGCGGCCGGAACGGGCGGCGGGCACGTGCGCCTTCCTCGTCCTCGTCGTCGCGTGCTTCGCGGCCGTCGTCCAGTGGCTGAACGCCCGCTTCGGGCCCGCCGGGCGCATCCTCGTCCTCGCCCTGCTGATGCTCCAGCTGACCTCGGCGGGCGGCACCTACCCGGTGCAGACCAGCCCCGGGTTCTTCAACGCCATCCATCCCTTCCTGCCGATGAGTTACGTCGTCCAGGGGCTGCGCCACCTCATCACCGGCGGCGGGCTCGCCCCCGTCTGGCAGGCCTGCGGCGTCCTCGCGGCCTTCACCGCCGCAGCCCTGGCCCTGACGGCCGTCTCGGCGCGGGGCAAGCAGGTCTGGTCCGTGGACCGGCTCCACCCGGAGCTGAGCCTGTGAGCGCGAACACGCCCGGTGCGGGGAGAATCACCGTCATGGACAGCAGCGGTACGCGCCGGCAGAACACACGGCGCAAGCTCTTCGAGGCAGCGGTCACCCTCATCGCGGAACAGGGCTTCTCCTCCACCACGGTCGACGAGATCGCCGAGCGCGCCGGCGTCGCCAAGGGCACGGTCTACTACAACTTCGCCAGCAAGACCGTGCTCTTCGAGGAGCTGCTGCGGCACGGCATCGAGCTGCTGACCGACTCCCTCCGGGCCGCCGCCGACGAGACGGCCGAGCGCGGCGGCAGCCGCGTCGACGCCCTGGACGCGATGATCCGGGCGGGCCTGGACTTCATCACCCGCTACCCCTCGCTCACCCAGCTCTACGTCGCCGAGCTGTGGCGCACCAACCGGGCCTGGCAGTCGACGCTGACGCAGGTGCGGCAGAAGGCGATCGCCGTCATCGAGTCCGTCCTGACGGAAGCGGTGACGGAGGGCGAGCTGAGCACGGAGCTGGACATCCCGCTGACGGCGTCGGCGCTGTTCGGCATGGTGCTGGTGGCGGCGCTGGACTGGCAGTCGTTCCAGCCGGAACGGTCGATCGACGAGGTGCACTCGGCGCTGTCGCGGCTGCTGCAGGGGCGGGTGAGCGGCGCGGGCCGCTAGCCGGGCGGGCACGTGCGCCGGCCCGGTGCGGTCCGATCCCCCTCGGACCGCACC
>NZ_JAILXP010000483.1 GCF_020740895.1 Streptomyces sp. UNOB3_S3
GGGCGGGGCGGGGGCGTCGGAGAGCCGGTCGACGAGCGCCCGGTGGCGGTCCCTGCCGGTGACGTACGCCCGTACGCCCGCGACGGCCAGCGTCCCGCACAGCGCGGTGGCGCCGACGGTCAGCAGCGCGAGCTCGTCCAGGTGGTCCATGTCCGCCGGTCCTCTACCTCTGCCGTCTCTGTCCGGTTCCCCGGGCGGTGAGCTCCTGGTCGAACGCGGCGACGCCGAAGGCGGGCGGCACGGGCTCGTTGGCCAGCCGCAGCCGTTCGGCGGCGCGTTCGGGGAGCGGGAAGTGCGTGAACGTGCCGCGTACGACGCGGTCGGCGCCGATCGGGGCGGCGTCGAAGCGGGCGACGGTGGCGAGGCGGTGGCCGTCGGTCCCGTACCCGTCCAGGGGGGAGGCCGGGGGTGCGGTCAGCAGGGCGATCTCCGCGATGCGGCGCGTGCCGTCGGCGTGGCGGACGAGCTGCACCAGGCAGTCCACGGCGCTGTCGATCTGGTCGCGCAGCGCCTCATAGGGGATCTTCACCTCGGACATCGACGCCAGCGTGCGCAGCCGCATCAGCGCGTCCTCGGCGCTGTTGGCGTGGACGGTGGCGAGGGAGCCGTCGTGGCCGGTGGACATGGCCTGGAGCATGTCCAGGGTCTCCCCGCCGCGCACCTCGCCGACAATGATGCGATCGGGGCGCATGCGCAGGGAGTTGCGGACGAGGTCTCGGATGGTGATCCGGCCCTTGCCCTCGACGTTCGGGGGGCGGGACTCCAGCCGGATGACGTGCTGCTGCCGCAGTTGCAGTTCGGCCGCGTCCTCGACGGTGATGATGCGTTCGCCGTCCGGGATGAGGCCGGAGAGGGCGTTGAGGAGCGTCGTCTTGCCGGCGCCGGTCGGCCCGGAGACGACCACGTTGAACTTCGCCCGGACGAGCGCGGCGAGCAGCATCAGCATGGGCTCGTCCAGCGTGCCCATGGAGATCAGCTCGTGGAGGCCGTAGGCGCGGGGGAAGCGGCGGATGGTGAGGGTGGCGCCGTTCAGCGCGAGCGGCGGGATGATCACGTTGACGCGCTCCCCGGTGGGGAGCCGGGCGTCGACCATCGGATTCGACTCGTCCACGCGGCGGTTGACGGTGGACACGATCCGCTCGATCGTCTGCATCAGCTGGTCGTGGGAGGCGAACCGTACCGGTACGGGCTCGACGCGGCCGGCGCGCTCGACGAAGACCTGGTCGGGGCCGTTGACCATGATCTCGGTGATGGAGGGGTCCTCCAGGAGGGGCTCCAGCACGCCCAGGCCGAGGGCCTCGTCGACGACCCTCCTGATGAGCCGGTCGCGTTCGGCGGTCGACAGGACGGGGCCCTCGCGGCTGATGATGTGGCCGAGTACGCGCTCCAGGCGGGAGCGGCGCTCGTCGGCGGCGAGCGCGGACATCTCGGCGAGGTCGATCTCCTCCAGGAGCTTGGCCCGGTAGACGGGGACGAGGTGGCCGGGCTCCCGGCCGTCGGGTCCGGGCTCGGGGGCGGAGATCCGGGCGCGGAGGCTCATGGGGTGACCCCGGGGGTGTCCTGGGCGCAGGCCATCGTGGCGCTGCGGGTGACGGTGAAGCCGGTGCCGGGGAGGAGGGGCGGGACGTCGACGGTCACGGTGGCGGTGGCCCGGTCCGTGCCGGGGGCGCAGGAGGTGGCGTCGACATCCGATCTGGCCGCGACCCAGGAGCTGACCGCCGCGCGGGCGGCGGCCGCGGGGGCGGTCTTCGGGTCGTCGACGGTGGCGGTTCGGGCTGCCGCGCGGGCGGCGGTGCCAGCTTGCTGGGTGGCGTAGGCGGCTATGCCGAGGTAGGCGGCGGCGAGGGCTATCGCCAGGAGGATGGGCAGGAAGCCCAGGAATTCGATCGAGGCCGAGCCTTTGTCACGGCGGGAGGGTTGTCCCTGAACCACCACTCAGTCCTCCCTCGCCACGCCCGCCGTGCTCTCCACCGTCCACGGCCAGTCGGCCGCGCCCGGGAAGAGGACGGGGACCTTCACGCGGACGCTCGCGCTGTAGACCCCGGCCGCCGGGCCGGGCCCGCAGGAGGGTTCCGTGTGCCAGGACTTCGGCATGTCCGCGCGGGCCGCGGCGGCGCAGTCGCGGCCGACCGCGCCCGCGCGGGCGCCCTTGTCGGCGGCGTGCCCGGCCAGGGAGTACGAGTAGCCGACCAGGACGCACTGCCAGACGACGGCCAGCGCGACGAGGATCAGCGGCAGGATCCCGACGAACTCCACGGCCACCTGGCCCCGGTCGCCGAAGCGGTCGCCGAAGCGGTCGCGCCTCCGGAAGCGGCCGCCCGGCAGTGCCGTCGCCGGGGGCACCGGGGAGAGTTGTTCCGGGCCCGTGCCCCCGCCGGCAGGGGCCGCCGGGCCCGCGCCGCCCTCTATGGCACGGCGTCGGCGCAGGCCGCCCAGGGCCGGGCGGTGGTCGCCGGCGGCCGTGCGCGGGGGTGCGGCCAGGCCCAGTTCGCCGGCCAGGGTCCACAGGGCCTGGCGGACCCCGGAGCGGGCGTCGAGGTCCTGCATCCGGCCGGAGTCCACGGCGCCCTGGAGCTCCTTGTAGCCGGCCGGGACGGTCGTGCGGGCGGCGCGGGTGCCGGTGGTGCGGGCGATGAGGGGCGGCTGGATCTCCGCGCTGCGGGTGTGGCGGTTGACCACGGTGGTCGTCTCCTCGGCCGTACGGATCCGAAGCCGTTCCCAGAGCCGGACCATGCGCTTCGCTGCCCTGACGGACACCACGTCCGGCGTGGTGACCAGTAACGCCAGGTCGGCCGCCTCGATGACGGCCGCGCCCGCCGCGGTGATCTGGGTGCCGCAGTCGGCGACGACGAGTTCGTAGCGGCCGCGCAGGGCGGCGGTGATCTGCCGGGCGGCGGGTTCGCCGACGTCCTCGCCGCGTTCGCCCTCCGCCGGGGCGAGGAGCAGGCCGAGGCCGGTGGGGTGGGGGAAGACGGCGTCCGCCAGGACGCGCGGGGTGATGTCGCTGATGCCGGCGAGGTCGGCGATGGACCGGCGGAACTGCACGTCGAGGTAGGAGGCGACGTCGCCGGACTGGAGGTCCAGGTCGACGAGGGCGACGGCCCGGCCGGCGGCGGAGGCGGCGAGGGCGAGCTGGACGGCGGTGACGGTCGTGCCGACGCCGCCCTTGGCGCCGACGACGGCGACGAGCGTGCCGCGCTCCCCGCCGGGGGCGGCGCCCGCCTCGGCGGTTCCCCCGGCGGCCGCGCCGAGGTGGCGGCGGACGCCGTCGGCCCAGTGGGCGGCGGCCTGGACGCGGGCGCCCAGTTCCTCGTAGGTCGGGGGCAGTATGGCGAGGCCGCGCGCGCCGCAGTCCATGGCGGCGGCGTAGAGGGCGGGCCCGGCGTCGGCCGACATCAGGATCACGCCGGTGGCGGGGAAGCGCAGGGCGATCTCGCGGACGATCTCGAGGGCGGGCACGGGCCCGAGGCGCTCGTGCACGAGGACGACCTCGGGCAGCTGGGCGACGCCGCCCGCGCCCAGCGCGGCGAGCGCCTCCAGCAGCCGCTCGGAGTCGCCGACGCCGGGCAGGGGCGTCACGCCGGGGAGCCCGGCGAGCACGCCGGCGACGGCGCGGGCGGTGCCGGGGTCGCCGACGGCCGGGAGGATTCTGATCGTCACCGGGAGCCTGCCTCCTCCATCCACACTCGGTCCACATCAACCGCCTGGCTATTTGTCCCCGTCGAGGGTGTACGTGCGATCGCCGCTGCCGACGGGTTCCTGGCTGCCGGGGGCGACGAGGGCGAGCCGGACGTGCGAGGCGAACGACTCGGCGTAGGCGACGCGCTGGGCGTCCTTGGTGTCGAGGGCGAAGGTGATCGGCACGGCCTCGCCCGCCTGCCGGGTGGTGGCGGCCGCCCGGCCGCCGTCGCCGTCCCGTTTGAGGGGCGTGAGCTTGCCGACGTCGATGACCTGGGCGCCGCTGACGATCATCTTGGAGACGGGCTTGGCGCCCTGTTCCTTGGCATCGAAGGTGGCGTACATATTGACCCGCGCGCCCGGCTGGATCTTGCCGGCGACGCCCGTGGCCGCGTCGATCATGATGGCGATCTCCTGCTTGCCGGGGGCGAGCGCGGGCCGGGCGACGATCATGTCGCTCTGGAGCAGCGAGCCCTTCCGCAGCGGGGTGACGGCGATCTTGCCGCGGAGGGCGGAGAGGTCGGTGACGGCGGTGACGGGGAGCCAGCGCCGGGGCATGGTGATCTTCTCGAACTCGTCCGGGTCCAGGTCGCGGTAGGCGGGGATGTCGGTCTTCAGCCGGTACGCGGTGGTCTCGGGGCCGGTCTTCGACTCGGCGTCGTGGATGACCGCGAACACCCCGGCGAACGCGCCGACGGCGCAGAGAGCCGACAGGAGCAGCAGGACGATGCCGCGTCGCTGGCGTGAATTCATCGGGTGGCGAACCTCGTTCGGACCGGGGTCGGGGCGAGCGCGGGCCGGGCGACGATCATGTCGCTCTGGAGCAGCGAGCCCTTCCGCAGCGGGGTGACGGCGATCTTGCCGCGGAGGGCGGAGAGGTCGGTGACGGCGGTGACG
>NZ_JAILXP010000484.1 GCF_020740895.1 Streptomyces sp. UNOB3_S3
ACCCCCGGCTCGCCCACGAGCACGAGCCGGGGGTGGGCAAGTACGCCGTGGCGGCCCGGCGCCGCCTGGAGCTGCTGTCCGAGGCCAGCACCCGCATCGGCACCACCCTGGACGTGGGCCGCACCGCCCGGGAGCTCGCCGAGATGGCCGTACCGCGCCTGGCCGACTACGTCACCATCGACCTCCCCGAGTCCGTGCTGCGCGGCGACGAACCCTCCGACCCCACCCGGGACCTCCACCGGACCGTGGTGCACGGCATCCGCGACGACTGCCCGTTCTACCCGGCCGGCGAGCGGGTCCACCTCCAGCCCACCACGCCCCAGCTGCGCTGTCTGACCAGCGGGCGGACCGTCCTGGAGCCCGACCTCAGGTCCGCCGCGGGCTGGATCGCCCAGAGCCGCGTGAACGCCCAGCGCATCCTCGCCCACAACGTCCACTCGCTCATCGCCGTCCCGCTCCTGGCCCGCGGCATCGCCCTGGGCATCGCGAGCTTCTACCGGGCGCGCGACCCCGCCCCCTTCGGGGACGACGACCGTTCGCTCGCGCAGGAGCTCGCCACCCGCGCCGCCATCTGCATCGACAACGCGCGCCGCTACACCCGTGAGCACGCCATGGTGCTCGCCCTCCAGCACAGCCTGCTGCCGCAGGGCTTCCCCGAGCAGAACGCCGTCGAGGTCGCGCACCGCTACATGCCCGCCGAATCCGGTGTCGGCGGCGACTGGTTCGATGTCATCCCCCTCTCCAGCACCCGCGTCGCCCTCGTCGTCGGGGACGTCGTCGGCCACGGGCTGCACGCCGCCGCGACCATGGGGCGGCTGCGCACCGCCGCGCGCAACTTCGCCGAGCTGGACCTGCCCCCGGACGAGGTCCTCGTCCACCTCGACAACCTCGTGGGCCGCCTCGACCGGGAGGAGTGCGGGGACGACCCCTTCTCCGGCATCACCGGCATCATCGGCGCGACCTGCCTGTACGTCATCTACGACCCCGCCTCCCAGCGGTGCACCATGGCCCGGGCCGGTCACTGCCCGCCCGCGCTGGTCCACCCCGACGGCACCGTCACCTTCCCCGACCTGCCCGCGGGACCGCCGCTGGGGCTGGGCGGCCTCCCCTTCGAGACCGCCGAGTTCCATCTGCCCGAGGGCAGCCAGCTGGTCCTCTACACCGACGGGCTCATCGAGGACCGCGACCGCGACTTCGACACCGCCCTGGAGCAGCTGCGCCGGGCCCTGGCCTGCCCCAACCGGCCGCCCGAGGAGACCTGCCAGGCCGTCGTCGAGGCCGTCGTCCCCGAGCACCCCGCCGACGACATCGCACTCCTCGTCGCCCGCACCCACACCCTCGACCCGCACCGCGTCGCCACCTGGGACCTGCCCGCCGACCCGGCGCTCGTCTCCACCGTCCGCGCCGCGGTCGCCCGGCAACTGGCCGCGTGGGGGCTGGACGAGATCTCCTTCGACATCGAGCTGCTGCTCAGCGAGCTGGTCACCAACGCCGTCCGGTACGGCCGCGGCCCCATCCAGGTGCGGCTGCTCTACGACCGCACGCTGACCTGCGAGGTGTCCGACGCCAGCAGCACCGCCCCGCATCTGCGCCATGCCGCGACCACCGACGAGGGCGGCCGCGGGCTGTTCCTCGTGGCGCGGCTCTCCCAGGCGTGGGGCACCCGCTACACCGCCGAGGGCAAGGTCATCTGGGCCGAGTGCGCGCTGGAGATGCCCGCGGGGAAGGCCGGCGAGACGGCCGGGCTCGCCCTGGACTCCTTCGGTTCCCTCGGCTCCTTCGACGACATCCCGGCGATCTGACGACATCCCCGCGATCCGACGGCCCATCCGGCGCCGGGGACGAAGGGGGACGTAGCATGTCCGGCATGCGGTATCTCGTCCGCATCCGCGGTCTCAGCAAGCGCTTCGGCGGCACCCTGGCGCTGGACGCGGTCGACCTCGACATCCCGGCCGGGAACGTCCTGGCGCTGCTCGGCCCCAACGGCGCCGGGAAGTCCACGCTCATCAAGGTGCTCGCGGGCGTCCACCACGCGGACGCGGGCGACGTGACCGTCGCCGGGCATCCGCTGGGCACCGAGGCGGCCCGCCGCGCCATGTCCTTCATCCACCAGGACCTGGGCCTGGTGGGGTGGATGACGGTCGCCGAGAACATCGCCCTGGGCGCCGGCTATCCGCGCCGCGCCGGACTGGTGTCCTGGCGGCGCGTCCGCCGGCAGTGCGCCGAGGCCCTCGGTGTCGTCGCCGCGCACCTCGGCCCGGACGCGGTCGTCGCCGACCTCACCCGGGCCGAACGCTCCCTGGTGGCCATCGCCCGCGCCCTGTGCGTCCGGGCCGAGCTGATCGTCCTGGACGAGCCGACCGCCAGTCTCCCGGCGGCGGACCGCACCCGGCTCTTCGCCGTGCTGCGCGACCTGCGCGACCGGGGCCACGCCGTCGTCCTCGTCACCCACCGGCTGGACGAGGTGCGCGAGGTCGCCGACACCTTCGCCGTCCTGCGCGACGGCCGCGTCGTCAGCCACGGCCCGGTCGCCGGCTACTCCACCGCCCGGCTGGTGCGCGACATCGTGGGCCACGACCCCGGCCGCCACCGCCTCCCCGCGCCCGCCACCGGGCCGGTCGTCCTCGACCTCGACGGCGTCCGGACCGAGCACACCGGGCCCGTGACCCTGCGGCTGCGCGGCGGCGAGGCCCTCGGCCTCGTGGGGCTCACCGGCGCCGGGCACACCACGCTGGGCCGTGCCCTCGCCGGGGCCCGCCCGGTCCTCGGCGGCCGGATCCGGCTGGCCGGCCGGCCCTACCGCCCGGACTCCGTCGCCCACGCCGTCGCCGCCGGGGTCGGCTTCGTCAGCAGCGACCGGCAGGGGGAGGGCTGCGCCCCCGACCTGACCGTACGGGAGAACTTCCTGGCCAACCCCCGGGCGGGCGGAACGCCCGGCACCCACTGGATCAGCCCCGGTCCCGAGCGCGCCGAGGCCGCCGTGCTCATCGCGCGCTTCACGGTACGGCCCCGGGACAGCGAACGGCCGATCGCCACCCTGTCCGGCGGGAACCAGCAGAAGGTCATGCTCGGCCGGTGGCTGCGGCTGCCCCGGACCCTGCTGATCCTGGAGGAGCCGACGGCCGGGGTGGACGTCGGCGCGAAGGCGGCGGTCCACCGGCTGCTCCGGGAGGCGCTGGCCGGCGGCCTGGCCGTGCTGCTCGTCTCCAGCGACTTCGAGGAGGTCGCCGACGTGTGCCACCGGGCCCTCGTCCTCGTCCGCGGCGCCGTGACGGCGGAGCTGGGCGGGGCGTCCCTGACCGCCGCCGCGCTCACCCGCGCCGCCTCGGCCATGACACCGCTGACCGGGGATCCCGCCGAGGGCCCCGGCGGGAACCACGCCACCGGGGCGCGGGAATGACCCCGCCCGACCCGGGCCGGCGGCTCCTCGCCGGCCGCCTCGGGCACCTCGGTCACCTCCTCGGCGCCTACGGCCTCCTGACCCTCACCGTCGTGCTGTTCGTCGCCTTCTCCCTCGCCCTGCCGGACACCTTCCCCACCCTCGACAACATCTCCGCCGTCCTGTCCAACCAGTCCATCCCCGCCGCCCTCGCGCTCGGCGCGACGATCCCCATCGCCGCCGGCCGGTTCGACCTGTCCATCGGCTACGGCCTCGGCCTCGCGCACGTCATGACGATGCGGCTCATCGTCACCCAGGGGTGGCCCTGGCCGCTCGCCTGCCTGACGGTGGCCCTGGGCGGCGCGGCCGTCGGCGCCGTCAACGGCGTCGTCGTCGAATACGCCCGGATCGACTCGTTCATCGCCACCCTCGGCACCGGCAGCATCATGTACGCCGTCACCGGCCGGATCACCGACGGCGCCCGGATCGTCCCCGGCCCCCACGGCCTCC
This sequence comes from Streptomyces sp. UNOB3_S3, assembly GCF_020740895.1. Taxonomy (GTDB): domain Bacteria; phylum Actinomycetota; class Actinomycetes; order Streptomycetales; family Streptomycetaceae; genus Streptomyces. Next base: position 3,890 of record NZ_JAILXP010000484.1, read on the forward strand.
CGGCCGCCTTCACCGACCTCTACGACTCCCGGTTCCTCGGCCTTCCCGTCCCCGCCTTCTACGTCCTGGCGCTCACCGCCGTCCTGTGGCTGCTCCTGGAACGGCTCCCCCTGGGCCGGTACCTGTACGTCATCGGCTCCAACCCCCGCGCCGCCGAGCTCGTGGGCATCCCCTCCCGGCGCTTCGTCATCCACGCCTTCACCGTCTCGGGCCTGGTCGCCGGCTGCGCCGGGGTCCTCCTGGCCGCGCAGCAGCAGATCGGCAACCCCAGCGTCGGCATGGACTACCTGCTGCCCGCCTTCGTCGGCGCGCTGCTCGGCTCCACCGCCATCAGGCCCGGCCGGGCCAACGCCGTGGGCACCCTCGTAGCCGTCACCGTCCTCGCCGTCGGCCTCGCGGGCATCGGCCAGCTCGGGGCCCGCTTCTGGGTCACCCCGCTGTTCAACGGCGGCACCCTGCTCGTCGCCGTCGGCCTGGCCGGCTACGCCGCGCGCCGGCAGCTGCGCCGCCGCCGGGCCGAGCCGCCCGGGGTCACTCCGTGAGACGCGCCCCCGACGGGAGGACCGGCCGGACGACCGGGACGACCGTGGCGCTCGCGCTGCTGCTCACCGCGCTCACCGCGCTCGCCGCGCTCACCGGCTGCGAGCGCCACGGTCGTCCCGGT
>NZ_JAILXP010000485.1 GCF_020740895.1 Streptomyces sp. UNOB3_S3
GGGCAGGGATATGCCGGTGTATCCGGGCGATTCCCCCCGGTCGCTCGCTGCCCGGCCACCGCGCGTCACATGGGACGGCAGCTCCAGCAGAGCCAGCGGGTTCCCCTGGGCCTCGTCCAGGATCAGACGACGGATCCGGGGATCCAGCCCGGGGCTGCGCAGGTCCAGGAGCCGCTCGGAGGCATTCTCCGACAGTGTGGTCACGGGCAGTTGCGGGAGCGCCGCCGTGTCGAAGCCGGAGGGCACGTCGGAACGCAGGCCGACGAGGAGCCCGACCGAGCCACCACTGAGCCTTCGTCCCACGAACCCGCACACCTCGATGCTGGAGGTGTCGAACCACTGGCCGTCGTCGAGTACCAGCAGGAGGGGTTTCCGCGACGCCGCGAGGGAGAACAGGTCGAGGACGGCGATACCGAGCGCCATGACCGAGGGCGGCGCGCCCTCGCTTCTGCCGAAGACGACGTCGAATGCCCTTCGGTGACTGTCGTCCAGCTGGTTGACGCAGGGGAGCAACGGATACAGGAACTGGTGCAGGCCGGCGAACGGCAGCTCCGACTCGGCCTCGACACCGGCCGCCCTTATCACCCTGTGTTCCTTGCCCGAGGCGAAGTCGGCGACATGGTCCAGCAGGGCGCTCTTGCCTACGCCCGCGTCGCCCCGCAGGACGAGAGCCCGGCCCCCGGTGCCCGTCACGAAGCCGGACAGCGCCTCCTGCTCGGGCTCGCGGCCGATCAGCGTCCCGTCGATCGACTCCACCGTCCCCATTTCCTCCTCCGCTTCCTCCCCCGTTTCCTCCTCCACTGAGCCGGCGCCTACTCAGAAGCTGTCGCGGCCGTTCGAGCGCGTGAAACCGAGGGCCGCGCCGTGTCAGGACGCTCCGAGGCCGTGGAGCAGGGTGTCGACGACGACGTCCGCCGCCTGACCAGGACTCAGCTCGGGCATCTGCCGTGACACCAGGTGCATGAGCTGGGGCAGCAGCGCGCTCGCCCACCCCTCGGGGTGATCGCGGCGCAGGAGGCCCTCGTCGGTGGCCCGCCGCAGAAAGCCGTCGACCTCGCGGACGGACGCGTCCCTGCGTCGGCGGATGGCCTCGTCGGCGAGCATGCGGGCGAGATCGACGGGCCAGGCGCGGTTGACGGCGATGACGTTCTCGACGTAGCGGTGCAGGGCGACGGCGACGGGCGCTTCCCGCAGCCGGGCGTCTTCGATGGCCTGTTCGACGGCTGTGAGGCGGGCTTCGTAGATGGCGGTGAGGAGTTCCTCGCGGGAGGCGAAGCGCCGGTAGACGGTGCGCCGGTCCACGCCCGCCGCCGCGGCGATGCTCGCGATGCTGGCGCCGGGATCGGTGGCGAGCATGCGGGCCCCGGTGGTCAGGACGGTTTCCAGGTTGCGCGCTGCGTCGGCTCTCACCGCACCGAGTCTAGCGCCACAAACTGGCGGCGCGGACACGCTTAAGTGCTACATTGATGTGACAGTTAGACGGATCGTCGGAACGAACCGACACCACTGGAAGAGGGAAAGCACGTGATCACCTACGGTCGGCTTTTCATCGGGGGCTCCTGGGCCGAGCCGAGCGACCCGGACCTGCTCGACATCGCCTCGCCGCATGACCGGTCCGTGGTCGGCCGCGCCGCCCAGGCGCGGCCGGCGGACATCGACCGGGCGGTGTCCGCGGCACGGGCGTCCTTCGAGGCGGGCGCTTGGCGTCTGACCCCGCCGGCCGAACGGATCGCGGCCTTACGGAGGTTCAACGCGCTGCGCGAGGAGAACGCGGAGGAGATCGCGCACCTGATCTCCCTGGAGAACGGTTCGGCCGGATGGTTCACCCGTGCCGGACAGCTCGGCCTGACCCGGCAGGCGAACGCCTACCTGAAGGCGGCGGAGGAATTCGGCTGGGAGGAGACCCTCGCCCCATCCGACCCGGCGTCCCCCGTGCGCAGCGTGGTGCGCCGTGAGGCGGTCGGCGTCGTGGCCGCCGTGATCCCGTGGAACTCGCCGTTCTCCTCGGCCACCTCGAAGATCATCCCCGCTCTGCTCGCCGGCAACTCCGTGGTGCTCAAGGTGTCCCCGGAGAACTCACTGAGCATGGGCTTCCTGGCCGGCCTGCTGGAGCGGGTGGGCCTGCCCGAGGGCGTGATCAGCGTCCTGCCCGCGGACCGGGAGACCAGTGAGTACCTGGTGTCGCACGAGGAGGTCGACAAGATCGCCTTCACCGGCTCGACGCGGGCCGGCCGCCGCATCGCCTCGATCGCGGGCGAGCGGCTCAAGCGGGTCAGCCTGGAGCTGGGCGGCAAATCCGCCGCGATCATCCTCCCGGATGCCGACATCGAGAAGGCCGTCACGGGTGTGAAATCCGGCTCGCTGCTCAACAACGGCGAGTCATGTGTCGCGCAGACCAGAATCCTGGCACCGCGCGGCCGGTACGAGGAGGTCGTGGTCGCGCTGAAGGAACTGGTGGAGTCACTGCGGGTCGGCGACCCGAACGACCCCGGCACCTTCATCGGCCCGATGATCCGTCCCGATCAGCAGGAGCGCGTGCGCGACTACATCCGGCTCGGCATCGAGGAGGGCGCCCGCCTGGTCACCGGCGGCCCGCGGATCCCCGCGGGCCTGGAGAAGGGCAACTACGTCACACCCACCGTCTTCGCCGATGTCGACAACTCCATGCGCATCGCGCGGGAGGAGATCTTCGGCCCGGTCCTCGTCGTCATCCCCTACGACGACGAGGACGACGCCGTCCGCATCGCCAACGACTCCGAGTACGGCCTCTCCGGTGGCGTCTGGTCCTCCGACGAGGAGCACGCCCTGGCGGTCGCCCGCCGCGTCCGCACCGGTACCGTCACGGTCAACGGCGCCTCCATCGACTTCGACGGCCCGTTCGGGGGCTTCAAGGCCAGCGGGATCGGCCGCGAGTACGGCGCGGTCGGCCTCGGTGCCTACACCGAGTACAAGACCATCACCGTGTGACCCGTCGCCCGCACGCGAGCGGCATCACACCCGGGACGTCGTCACGCCGGGACGACGTGGTAGCTCAGCGCCGCCCATGGAAGGTCGGACTGCGCGAGAGACCCGGTGGCCCACGAGTAGGCGCCGGTGCAACCGGGCCCGGGGTGCAGCACCACGGACGCGGAACCGGAGACGACCTGAACCGAGCGGGCCGGCGCCGACAGGGTGTGACACATACCCGGATCGCCGAGGTCGACCTTCGACACCGTCCCCGTTCCGTGGGTACCCGAGTAGAGGTACGCGCCCTCCCGTAACGGAGGCCAGTCGGCGGCGTTCGCCGTCCCGGCCCCGAGGCCGATCAGAGCCACGGCCGTGGTGACGGCAGCGGCGGCGGCGCGGAGTTTCGCCTTGCGGATGAACATGCGAACACCTTTCGTGTGTGACGAGACCGGTGGAGACATCGGCCGCCCGGCCCGTCCGGGCGAGTGCGGCCGATGGTGAACTCTCGCATGTTCAACCGTGTGTCGGTGAGGGCAATATCAGTCACGCATACGTGTGATGGCTGGTGCGGCCCGGTGCATGGTCACACCTCCGGGATGCGAGAAGCCACCCTCATGCACACGTGTCCACTGCTAACGTATAGTCAGCGGCCATACGTGGCGCCCTCTATGTGATCCAGACGTGGCACAGCCAGGCAGCCGTTCGGTGATGCTGAGTCTCGATGTCTCGATACGACCCAGAGAGAAGAAACCCATGACACTGAAACCGTTCAAGCTGACGGTTGCCGCTTTCACAAGTGCAGTTGCTGGAGCGGCGCTGCTCTTCTCGGCGGGGCCGGCATCCGCGGACAACCCTCCTTACAGCGACTGCCCGGGGTGGGCGCTGTGCCTCTACCAGAATGGCGGCGGAACGGGTTCGAAGGTGGTTGTCACCCCGCCCCCGGCGGGCGGCAACACAAAAATCGTGAGACTCATAAACACCCATTTCCTGAACGGGGAACCGGCCGACAACCAAGTCTCGTCCTGGCTGAACAACTCGCAGTGCTCGGTGCAGTTCTGGGATGACCCCAGCGGAGAGCTCCACCCTTCCGACCTGGATTACGCGCCGTCATGGCAGTGGGGCCTGAAGGGGGACTACGCCTTCGGGACCTCCAAGGCGTACAACAACGACAGGATTTCCTCCTTCCGGTTCTACTGCCCGTAGAGAGCGCCGGGCACTCGACCGGATGAGCGTGCGCCGCCCACGCGTCCGGGTGGCCAGATCTGGCCTTGAGCTCCTCCTTGCCGGAGAACAGCTTCTTGTGGGCTTCGGGCTTGGCGTGCACCCGGGCCATCGCCGTGGTCAGCGCTTGCCCGCTGACCCCACGGCCAGGTCGAAACCTGCCGCCGACACGCTCCTTCGCGGACCCACCTGAACCGAAAGCGTCACTCCAAGCAACCATCACATGCATTTCGCCAGATATCCATCCACCCTGGTCGCATGGCATGTCCTACGTAGAGACCCTCTTGCCTCTTTCAGGTGATTACCGCCGATTGTCATGATGGGGTGATTTTCCGCCGCTACGGTGATAGGGCCAATGGGGGCCGGGGG
>NZ_JAILXP010000486.1 GCF_020740895.1 Streptomyces sp. UNOB3_S3
TGTCCTCCGTCATCCAATCGAGGCGTTTGACAGCGAACCCAGCCGTCCCGGCTTTCTTGCCAGCGAACCTAGTCGCGCGAGGTGAGCGCGCTGGGGGTGCTGGGTGGCCGTACCGATCGGGGTGGATCTTGCGGAGCCGTACGTAGAGCTGTCGTACGTGGATGCTGTACGCGAGCGGCGGCGGAGTCCGCTGCTGGACTGCGTGACGGACCGGTTCGAGGACGTGCCTGCGGTGCGGCCGTTTCGCTGGTCGCGTGGTGAGCGTCACTTCCCGGGCTGGTACTGGGCGGCGACGACCGGCCAGCACGTCGGTTTCGAGTCGTGGCTGGAGCGGGACCGGCTTGTGCTGATGGATTTCGACCCCGATGTGGTGGGGATCGCCTCGCAGCCGTTCTGGCTGCACTGGCACGACGGCGAGCGTGAGCGTCGGCACGCTCCGGACTATTTCGTACGTCGCGTGGACGGCTCTGCGGTGGTCGTTGATGTCCGTGCTGATGAGCGGATCGGGCCGAGAGACGCGGAGGCATTCGATGTCACCCGTCTGGCCTGCGGCCAAGCGGGGTGGAGTTTCGAGCGAGTCGGGGTGCCGGAGGCGGTGCTGCTGGCGAATGTCCGATGGCTGTCGCGTTACCGGCACCCCCGGTGTCTGCGCGGGACGGTCCAGGACCAGCTTCGGGAAGCTTTCGCGGCCCCGGTCCCCTTGATGGCCGGCGCCGATGCAGCTGGTGACCGGCTTGGGACACTCCCCGCCCTGTTCCATCTCCTCTGGCTTCAAGAGCTGGTCGCCGAGGGACTGGCGGTCGAGTTGCTGGGGCCGTCCACTGTCGTGCGCTTGGCAGGCGGAGGTGACCGATGACGGAGGTGGGAAGAGGGCGGCGGGTGCCTGCGACGGCCAGGCTCGCGGAGTTCCCGAAGACCGCTGCCGATCAGGCCCGCTGGTGGGAGAAGCACATTCTGGAGGTTCTGGACGGCCTGCCGCCGGATGCTCCCGTGGGGATGGCGCCGCGGTCGGAGTTCGACCCGGAACGGAACTCGCTGGCCCAGCGCGAGCGGGCCAAGGCAGCCGAGTTGACGGCGGCCGGGCATGCGATGACGGCCAGCGGGATCAAGCAGCGGCGCCAGCGCTACCAGCGTGACGGGCTGGTCGGACTGGCCGACGGCCGGTCGGCGAAGCAGATGCCGTCCTTCGGCCGGGTGGCCCCGGCGGTGGTCGAGGCGATGCGGCAGGCGATCGACGAGACAGCCGAGGCGTCGTCGAAGACGATCGGCTTCGTGGTCTGGCGGGCTACCCAGATCCTGGCCTCCCGCGAGGACGCGCAGGACATCGAGATTCCCTCGCAGCGCACGCTCTACCGGCTGTTTGACAAGCTGGCCACCGGCACTCATGCGACGGGCTCGGCGACCACGCGCCGTTCGGTGAATGCGCGTCCGGCCGGGCCGTTCGGGGAGGTGCCGGCCTGCGCGCCCGGCGAGTGGATGCAGATCGACTCGACGCCGCTGGATGTGCTGGTGCGGCTGGACGACGGCATTGCCGAGAAGGTCGAGCTGACGGCCATGATCGACCTTGCGACCAGGTCACTGGCCGCCGCGGTGCTGCGACCGACGACGAAGGCGGCCGACGCTTCAGCTCTCCTGGCCCGAAGCATCACCCCTGACACTATGCGTCCCGGCTGGTCGGAAGCCCTTCGGATGTCGAGATCGGTGCTGCCACACCGGCGGCTGCTGGCTCTGGACGAGCGGCTGGAACATGCCGCTGCGAGGCCGGTGATCGTGCCGGACACGATCGTCTGCGACCACGGCAAGGTCTTCATCTCGAACAACTTCCGTGCCTCGTGCCGCTACTTGGGCATCACTCTCCAGCCGACCCACAAGGCGTCGCCTTTCGAGAAGGGCGCGATCGAGAAAACGCTGGGTTCGGTGGCCACCTTGTTCGCGCAGTTCGTCGCGGGTTACACCGGCCGGTCAGTGGACCGCCGGGGCCGGGGCCTGGAGAACGGACCGCTGTGGTCCCTGCCCGAGCTCCAGGGCCTGCTGGACGAGTGGATCGTCATCTGGCAGAACCGTCCGCACGATGCACTGCGGGACCCGGACTCACCGAAGCGGGCGTTCACGCCGAATGAGAAGTACGCGATGCTGCTGGAGTCCTGCGGCTATGTCCCGGCACCGTTCAGCGGCGAGGACTACGTCGAGTTGCTGCCCGAGCGCTGGCAGGCGATCAACTCCTACGGCATCCGGATCAACCACCGCACCTACGACGACGGCGAGCTGACCCCGTTGCGCCGCCAGCACTCCGGAGTGGTGGAGAAGAAGGGGCTATGGGAGATCCACTACGACCCCTACGACGTCTCCCGGATCTGGGTACGCGACCGCCGCAGCGAGCCAGCCCGGTGGATCACCGTGTTCTGGAAGCACCTGCACCGCGTCGGCGTCCCTTTCGGCGAGATGGCATGGGACCACGCCCGCGCACAGGTCCCGGGCGGGACAGAGGCACAGATCGCTGATGCCGCCGCTGCCCTGCTGCGGCGGGCCCACGACGGCCCTGCCGCGGAAGCAGACCGCCCGGCCAGACGCCCGAAGCGGGACAGGCGGGTCGCCGCCCACACCCGGGCCACCGCCACCGGCCGACCGGTCCCTGACCCGCCGACGGTCAAGCCCGCACCCGACGACGAGGCTGGCACCGAGGCCGCGAGGGTAATCCCGCTGGGCCTGTTCGATCCGCTCGCCAACCCCTGGAGACGCACGTGACCCTGGCTGAACCAGCGACCCGACACCCCGCACTGCACAAGGTCGATGCCGAGGCCAACCGGCAGCTGACCACCCTGGACGGCTGGCGGAAGTTCGTCGAGGGGCCTCCCCCACCACCAGTGCTTCTGTCGCCCCGTGATCTGCGGCTCCGGACGCCGGTCGAGCGGGACCTTTACGACGACGACCGGCTGGACCATCACGCTCGGATGCTTGTGGTTGCCACCTCATTCGTCGAAAAGACCGTGGTCTGCGGCCGTCGTCTGGTTCTACTCAACCGGCATGCGATCAGCGCTCGCCGCGGCCTGATGGTCTCCGGGCTCCCCGGAACGGGCAAGACCAGCGCCATCACCCAGCTCGGACGCGCGCACGAACTCCTCGACCGGGCCCGCCATCCGAATGTTCCCGACCGCATCCCGGTGCTTTACGTCACCGTCCCGCCCGCTGCGACCGCCCGCATGGTCGCTGCGGAGTTCGCCCGATTCCTCGGCCTGCCGGTCCGGCACCGGTCAAACATGACGGACATCATCGAAGCCGTGGTCGGCGTCTGCACCGACACCCGCACCGGCTTGGTGCTGGTCGACGAGATCCACAACATCTCGCAGGTCACCCGGGCAGGCGCCGAAGTGTCCGACACCTTGAAGTACTTCTCCGAGCGCATCCCCGCGACGTTCGTCTACGCAGGCATCGACATCGAGAACAGCGAGCTTCTGGCCGGCACTCGGGGCGCGCAGATCGCGGGCCGCTTCACGCTGGTCCCCACCCGTCCGTTTCCTTATGGCGACGAGTGGAAGGGGCTGGTCGCGACCTTGGAGGAGACCTTGCTCCTGCACGATCATCCACCAGGCACGCTGGTCAAACTGGACCGCTATCTCCACAACCGGACCGACGGCATGATCGGCGCGCTTTCCCACGCCATCCGGGGGGCCGCGATCGACGCCATCCTCAACGGCACCGAACGCGTGACCAAGGACGGGCTCGACGCAATCCCTCTGGACCACACGGCAGAAACCCCCAAGACTCCGCTGAAGAAGACGGCACACCGGTGACCACAGCGTTCCCCCGGAGTCTGGCCCGGCTCCCTATCCAGGTCGCGCCACGGCTCGGAGAGTCAACCGACTCCTACATCCGCCGGCTGGCCCGCGCGAACCACCTCAAGCCCAGCTACCTGCACTGCTTCCTCTGCGGTCCGCCTCAATGGTTCGGAAAGCCCCATCTCGAAAGTCTCGCCATCGTCTCGGGCCGGTCTCCCGCAGCCCTGGAACGGGCACTTGCAGACGCCAGCTCACCACGCGGACGCTCCAAGCCGAACCCTCGCTACCCCAGCAGGAACCCCTTCCGCGAGCGCCTCGACCTTCCAGTCCTCATCGCCAACGATGCCCGCAGGGGCATGACGATCCGCTCACTGGCCGAGCACTACAAAGTCCCGCCACGGGCAATCCGTGTCGCGCTGGACACCTCACGCCCAGCCGAACGGGAAGTCTCCCGGGGAAGGGACCCGCTCAGAGGCAGGCTCATCGGTCTGATCGACAGCATGAGCACCGACAACCTCAACGTCAGGGGCATCTGGACCAAGCTCATGGACGAGCATGATTACTCGGTCTCCTACGCATCCATCCGCTACCACCTCAAGCACCAACAGGACCAGGGGCCCTGCGCCGGAGACGAAACAACCCAGCGCGAAGCCAACCATCCATTCGAGGCTCTGCCAATCAACACAGTCGCCGCAGATCGGCGCTCCCCCATCGACTAACTACGTTGTCCAAGGACA
>NZ_JAILXP010000487.1 GCF_020740895.1 Streptomyces sp. UNOB3_S3
CTTCAAGGCGTATCACGTCGAAGGCACCTCCTGGAACATCTACGACCCGGTCGCCAACATCACCGCCTCCTGCGCCTACGCCGCCGACAAGTACGGCTCCATGGACAACGTCAACTCCGCGTACTAAGAGCACAGGACCGAACAACCCCACATCGCACCGCGAAGGGCGGCGGCACCCCACCCCGGGGCGCCGCCGCCCTCCCCGTATACGCCATATACGCCCGCACGCTCCCTTGGCCCGCCCTCCTGGATGTGGCACCCTCACCGCCCATGGCGGATTCCCTGTCCCACAGCGATCCCACCCTCTACCGCACCCCTGCCGAAGCCGTCGCCGCGCCACCGGAGAAGCTCGCCTACGTGGCGGGCTTCGACCGTGCGGCGCGGCGTCCCGACGCGCTGATGACCGTCGACACCGACCCCCGCTCGCCCTCCTACGGGCGCGTGGTGAACACGGCGCGGTTACCCAACCTGGGAGACGAGCTCCACCACTTCGGCTGGAACGCGTGCTCCAGCGCGCTCGCCCACGCGTGCCACAGTGACCCCCAGCGGCGCTTCCTGCTCCTCCCCGGGCTGCGCTCCTCCCGGCTGCACGTCTTCGACACCCGCCCGGACCCGGCCCGTCCGCGCCTGGTGAAGGTGATCGAGGCCGACGAGCTCGCCGCCAAGGCGGGCTACTCACGGCCGCACACCCTGCACTGCGGCCCCGGCGGGGTCTTCCTCTCCTGCCTGGGCGGCGCCTACGGGGCCGAGGGGCCCGGCGGCGTCGCGCTGCTGGACCACGAGACGTTCGACGTGCTGCGCCCCTGGGAGACCGACCGGGGGCCACAGCACCTGGCGTACGACGTCTGGTGGCACCTGGGCCACGACATCGCGGTGACCAGCGAGTGGGGCACCCCGTCGATGGTCGAGAACGGTCTCGACGCGGAACTGCTCCTCCGGCGCGGGTACGGTCACGCGCTGCACTTCTGGGAGCTCGGTTCCGGCCGTCACCTCCAGCGGGTGGACCTTGGCGACGAGCACCAGATGGTGCTGGAGCTGCGGCCCGCGCACGACCCCGAGGCGACGTGGGGCTTCGCCGGTGTGGTCGTCAGCGTGGTGGACCTGTCCGCGTCCGTCTGGCTCTGGCACCGGGACGGGCCGGACTTCGCCGTCCACAAGGTGATCACGATCCCGGCGGAGCCCGCCGCGCCCGAGGACCTGCCCCCGGCGCTCAAGCCGTTCGGGGCGGTGCCACCGCTGGTCACGGACATCAACCTCTCCGTGGACGACCAGTGGCTGTACGTGTCGGCGTGGGGGACCGGTGAGCTCCTCCAGTTCGACGTGAGCGACCCCTTCCACCCCCGGCGCACCGCCTCGGTCCGGCTGGGCGGCATCGCCGGCCGCGAGCCGCACCCGTCGGCCCCGGGCGTCCCGCTCAGCGGCGGGCCCCAGATGCTGGAGCTCAGCCGCGACGGGCGGCGCGTCTACGTGACGAACTCGCTGTACGGGGCGTGGGACGACCAGTTCTACCCACGGGGCATCGAGCCCTGGATGGCGAAGCTCGACGCGGACACCGGCCACGGCGGCCTGTCGGCCGACCCGCGGTTCTTCCCGCACGGCGACGACTTCCAGGGCCTGCGCGTCCACCAGACGCGCCTTCAGGGCGGGGACGCCTCGTCCGACTCGTACTGCTTCCGCTGAGCCGGTCCCACCCGCTGGTCCCAGGGCGCCCCGCGGCTCACTCCGCGTGCTGCGGGGCGTCCGGCAGCGGCCCGCGCGACGCCTCCGGTGCGGGGGTGCTGCCGGGCGCTGTGGTGGTGCGGCGGGCCCAGGGGTAGTAGAGGGCCGAGGTGACGGCGAGGCCGACGAGCCAGGAGATGTCCGCGCCGCCGAGCCGGGAGGTCAGCGGGCCGGTGTACAGCTTCGTGGCCAGGAACGGCACCTGGGCGAGGATGCCGAGGGCGTAACAGCTCAGCGCCGGAACGTTCCAGCGGCCGTAGCGGCCGTCCGGGTCGTACAGCGCCGGGACGTCGACGCGCTCGCGCGAGACGAGGTAGTAGTCCACCAGGTTGATGGCGCTCCACGGAGTGAACACCGTGAGCAGCAGCAGGATGAAGTTCTTGAAGTTGTCGAGGAAGTCCGCGCTGGCCGCCATCGCGATGGCGGTGGCCACCGCCGAGAACCCCGTGATGTACGCGACGCGCGCGCCCGGTGTGATTCTCGAACGGCCGTCAAAGGCCGTCACGGTCGTGAGGACCGACATGAAACCGCCGTACGCGTTGAGGCAATTGGCCGTGACCTTGCCGACCAGCACCACCAGATACATGACGTACGCCAGGGCCGTCGGCCCGGCCAGCTCGCCGACGAAGCCGACCTGGTCGGACAGGAACCGGTCCCCGGCGACGGCGGCGATCAGGGCGCCCAGGGACATGGCCCACACGGAGCCGGCGACGGTGCCCGCGAAGGTCGCCCGGAAGGTCGCGCGTTCACTGGTCGACCGGGGCAGATAGCGAGAGTAGTCGGCCACGTACGGGCCGAACGTCAGCTGCCAGCCGGCGCCGAGGGAGACGGCGAGCAGGAACGTCGCGGCGTCGAAGGGCTTGAGGCCGACGTGCCCGGGGACGTCGTAGCGGGTGAACACGGCGATGGCGAGATAGCCCAGCCCGGCGATGCCGGTCACGGTCGCCACACGGCCCGCGAGATGGATGAGACGGTATCCGGCGACGGCGACCACGGCGGTCAGCGCGCCGAACACCGGGATCCCCAGCCTGGCGTCGGGCAGATGCAGGATCCTGCGGACGGCCTGCCCCGCCAGCACGCTGCCCGTGGCGGCGAACCCGAGGTACATGAGGATCACCAGCACCAGCGGGAGCACGGCGCCGAGCACGCCGAACTGCGCCCGGCTGGAGATCATCTGAGGCACCCCCAGCCGTGGCCCCTGGGCGGAGTGCAGCGCCATGACGACGCCGCCGAGCACATTGCCGATCAGCAGGGCGGGGATCGCCCACAGCGCGTCGGCGCCGAAGACCACCGCCAGCGCGCCGTCGACGACCGCCGTGATCTGCATGCTGGCGCTGAACCACAGGGTGAACAGGCCGGCCGGCGAGCCGTGCCGCTCTTCGTCGGGTATCGGGTCGATCGTCCTGCGCTCCATGGTGAGCGGGGAGGCGGACGGGGGCGGGGACGATCGCTCCGGCGTCGTCGTCATGGGTGCCACACTCCTGGCTCGCGCGATGTTGCGCAGAATCTGGCACGGTGGGAAATCCCACGTCAACGCCTGGGGGCCGGGAGCTGGTTACGGGGTTCGAGGGCCGTCCTCAGACTTCCGCGCGGTGGGTGATGGGCGCTTCGGAGCGGTCGCCCAGGAACTCGTACCAGCGGCGCTGGAGGCAGACGTAGCGCGTGTCGGCCTCGACGAGTTTGAGGAACGCCTCCACGGTCTCGGTGAGGCGTTGCTGATGCCCGGGGTCGGCCAGCGACCCGTCCTCCGCGAAGCTGTCGTACGAGCGGGCGAGGCTGAACATGTCCGGGTAGACGCGCGTGCCGAGGTGCTCCAGGGGCACCCGGAGGGCCCACAGCCCGCGGTTGCCGCCGACGAGCGACGGGGATGCGGAGACGAGCAGCGCGTGCTTGGTCTTGAACGCCTGCTGCTGTACGCGGGAGACCCAGTCGATGGCGTTCTTGAGGATGCCGGGCACGGAGGCGTTGTACTCGGGGGAGGAGATGACGAGGGCGTCGGCCTGCTCCATCCGTTCGTGCAGCGCGAGCGCGCCGGCGGGGACGCCGTCGGTCTCCTCCGCGTCCCCGTCGTACAGCGGCATGTCGAATTCGCGCATGGTGGCGAGGTCGGCGTCGGCCCCGGCCTCGGTGATCAGCCGGGCCACCAGGGAGGCGAGGCGGGCGTTGGTCGATCCGGCCCGCAGCGCGGCGCCGAAGACGAGGACCCGCAGGGGCCCGGGGCGGACGTCCGTGGCCATGAATCGGTCCCTCCGGCGGGTGGGGATGCGCCCGGCGGGGCGCCGTCCGGACCAGTGTGCTCCGGCCGCGGGCCGCGCGCGACGGGACTGGGCCTTCCGGGCGAGAGAGCCGCCGGGTGGGCTCGGGGCACCGATTTGGTCGAAGGGCAGGGGGGCCGTGTAATGTTCTCCGTGTCGCCAGGGAGACCGCGAGGGAAACCGGGCGGACAACAGAACAAGGGGCTATAGCTCAGTTGGTAGAGCGCCTGCATGGCATGCAGGAGGTCAGGAGTTCAATTCTCCTTAGCTCCACAATGGACCGAGAGGCCGCCCGGAAGGGCGGCCTCTCGGTTTTGCGCGTGAGGGCGGGCGTCAGCGCTTCCGGCGCTTCGCGATGGTCGTCATCACCACGGGGAGCAGCAGCTCCAGCGCCTTGGCGACGGTGGCGGGCGGCAGCCCGGTCCGCTTCGCGACGGCCTCGGCGACCGGCCGGGTGATCTTGCTGAGGATGCCGGACATCATCCCGCCGCCCAGGCCCCCGAGGCC
>NZ_JAILXP010000488.1 GCF_020740895.1 Streptomyces sp. UNOB3_S3
GTGACGGCAGGGCGAGTGGGAGGGCGGCGACAACGCGGCACCGTACGGGCAGGGCGCTGGAGGTGGCGGGTGTGGCGACGCGCGCTTGGCGGAGGAACGCGTCGCCTTGGACGGCGTACCCGTGTCGCCGCAGGTCCTGCACGGCCTGGCGGGTTCGCCGCTGTCCATCCTGTGCCGGGTTGGACAGCCGGTACAGGCCGGAGTTGCCGGGGACCGGTTCGAACTGCTCCCGCGTCAGGAACCACTCGGCCAGGTGAGCAGGCATGTTCGCGGTGGCGGTGGCGACGAAGCCGTGGTGAGGATGAGTGCCGAAGTGAAAGTGCTCAGACAGGAAAGAAACCTTTCTGCGGGAAGTCAACGCCGAGCGGGCGCCGGGCCGGACGGTGCCGGCAGGGCGAGTGGGAGGGCGGCGACAACGCGGCCCCGTACGGGCAGGGCGCTGGAGGTGGCGGGTGTGGCGACGCGCGCTTGGCGTAGGAACGCGTCGCCGTCGGCGAGCCATGTTTCGATCACCGGCTGCATCCGGGCGTCCCGCTCGGCCTTGGCGCCGGCGCCGGTGGACTCGTGGCCCAGCGTTCTCGACGTGGTCCGCAGGCCCTTGAGCTGGGTGGTCCACTCCGAGAGGATCGCTTGTCCGCGGGCCAGGGCGCCCTCGAGGCGGTCGAGCGCGGCGGCGTCCTGCGGCCATGCGGAATCAGCAGGCCAGCAGCGCTCCAGCACAGCCGGGGCGTGGAGCAGGACATCCCGGAACGCGAACCAGGAGAGATCAGCGAACGCCTCTTCGGCTCCGGGAAGACCCTCGGACGCCAGAGAACTCCCGTCGCTGTAGCGGCCGGACTCCTTGATCACCTCCCGTACGCGGACTTCCTCGCGGATCCGGTCCAGGGCGGAGACGACGGCGGCGGTGCGCCGGGTGTGCACGGCTTGGCGGTAGGCGGGCAGGAAGCGGTTCGTGATCGCGTGGGCGGACGACTGTGCCGCGCCGGGTACGACGATGCTGCTCGGCGCGTGCGGGTCCTCGAAGTTGTCGTCGAATCCGTTCGATGCCAACGCGCCGACGACGTAGCCCTGATGATGGGCGGGGCGCTCGACGAGCAGGAGGTCGACGCCCGCGCCGTTGGTGAGCACCGCGGCATAGGGAACCCGGGTGGTCCGGATAGCCTCGGAGAGCTCTCCGGCATCCCACAGCCACGGCACAAGATCTTCCTGCCACAGGGGATGGCTGTAGACCTCGACCGTCGCGCTCCACTCACCGGGCAGATGCGTGGCGATGCCCTCGGCGATGTCGCCGAGGTAGAAACGGCCGCTGATCTTCACGGTGCTCCTATGGCGGTCAGCGGTACGAACAAGGCTGGCCATCGTGGCCTGAGTGGTCGGCGGGTCCCCGGGGGCCAGGGCGTACGTACCGTCGTGGCGTCGCTGGAATCCGCTGAGCTTCAGTGCGGTCTGTGCCCAGGGATATCTCTCGCCGCTGGCGACGGCGATGATGTCGGCGCTCCGGCTGAAGGAGAGGGTGATCTGCGCGGGGGAGTTCGCGGAAGTCATGAGCTCCTGACGGTGCGGAGTGAATGCCGGGCTCTATGCTGCGACGAGGCCGGACACGGCGGTTCGGAGGCTGTTTCCGAAGTGCCATGCGTGCCGTCGTGCGGCTGCCTCGAGCTCGTCGTAGCCGTCCTGCTGTGTCATCTGGCCTGCGTGTTTGCGGTATCGGTAGACCGGCAGAGGCAGCAGGATGCCGGGGGCGAGGCAGGTGGTGCCGATTGCGGCCATGTAGTCCTCGCCCTGGACGAGGCCGCCCATGGGAGCCGCGCGCATCAGGTCGGTACGGGCCAGGATTGTCGTCGGCCCGATGGGGATGGTGTCCGTCGGGTCCTTCCAGTACGTCCAGACATTGCCGGCGTCGTGTCGGCCGGGCGGCGTGGGGCATTTCCACAGGGTGGTTGTCCCGTCGGGGTGGAGGTCTTCGCTGTATCCGGCGACCCAGCCGACCCCGTACGCCTTCAGTATCCGCAGCCGAGCGGCCATTGCTGTGTCGTGGAACTCGTCGTCGTCATCTGCCCAGTTGCAGAACTCGGTGCGTACTTCGTTCAGGGCGAGGTTGCGGGCGCACGCGGCTCCGACAGGGCGCGGTAGTACCAGGGTGCGCACCCGTGGGTCGTGGGCGAGCGGGGCGGGCAGCTGGGCCGGGTCGGCTCCGTCGATCGCGATCACGGCCTCCCAGGGAACGGACTGCCGGGTGAGGCTGGCGTGCATGGCGGTCAGGTACTCCAGCCGGTCTTCTCGCAGCTGGGTGGCGATGACGACGGTGATCTCGGGGCGGTCGGACACGAGAGGATTCTCCAGGTGAAGGGGGCGGCAGGGGGTGGTCAGCGGCGTACGGAGATCCGGACGATGCTCGTGGTGGTGACCGGCTTGGCGGGCGTCGCGGGCGGCTGGACGGCGCGGGGTGGTGCGGTGGCCGGTACGGGGCCGTCGGGTGTCCACCGCGCGTAGCTGTCGCTGAACCGGGCGCGGGGGTCGGTCTTCCAGCCGACGACGGGCCCTCGGTCTTCGTGGCGGTTGATGACCTCGATGCCGTGCGGGCGGAGGATGTATCCCCAGTCGAGGCCGGAGGTTGATCCTTCGGTGACGGTCATGCGCCGGGGCAGTGATCCGTCGGGGGTGATGAGGTTGGCCAGCTGGCTGCTGGGGTGGCTCTCGCCGCCGGTCAGGGCGTGGCGCAGAGCCTCGGGGGCCTCGTCGAGGAGGTCGGTGCCGAGCGTGGACCAGCCGACGGGCACGTTGTCGATGAGGTGCCGGGACATGGCCTCCAGGTCGCTGGCGAAGCGGTGCTGGTAGGCGGCGAGGAGGAGGGGGAGTTGGTGGCTGGGGTAACCGTCCCAATGGACGTAGATGCCGCTGAACCCGGTGTCGGTGGGGCGGGCGATGAAGGAGCGCGTGGCCAGGGTCGGCCTCCTGTGAGTCGGGAAGGGGGGCCCGCACCGGCCGAGCACGGGCAGGGATGCTGCCGTCGCTCTGTGAGGCGTGCTGCCGGGTGGACCATGCCCTTGGCGGTGTACGACCGGGGTGCAACTGTTCTGTAGCCCGGGGGACTTCAGGGGTTTGTCAGTGCATGCGGGCGTCGGTGTCGAAGAGGCGGCTTTCGTGCGGGTGGAGGAGGTGCTGGACGATGAAGGAGCGCCCGGCGACCTTCCACAGGCCCCGGCCCCGGTTGAGGTGGGCGATGGCTTCGGTCTCGACGGAGGTGAGGCCGAGGAGGGCTGCTGCGGCGTGGAGCTGGTCGGTTTCCTGCCGGTAGACGATGCGGGTGGAGCAGTCGGCCAGCAGGCCCTCGGCGAGGGCGCGGCCGCGGGATCCGGCGTCGCCGGCGGTGAGCAGGTCGGACAGGCGGTGGATGACCATCAGGTTCGCGATGCCCAGGCCGCGGCTCAGCTTCCACTGGGACTGCATGCGCTGGAGGAGGCCGGGGTGGCGCATCAGGCGCCAGGCTTCGTCGTAGACGATCCACCGGCGTCCGCCGCGGGGATCGGTGAGGGCGGATTCCATCCAGGCAGAAGCGCAGGTCATGGCGAGGACGAGGGCGGTGTCGTCGCCGGAGCCGCCCAGGCGGGAGAGATCGATGGTCAGCATCGGCGAGTTCGGGTCGAACCGCACGGTGGAGGGTGCGTCGAACATGCCGGCGAGGTCGCCGTGGACCATGCGGCGCAGGGCGTGGGCGAGGTCGCGGGCGGCGTCGCCGAGGTGGCCCGACATGCTGCCGCCGGCGGTGTCGAGGGCGGCGGGGTTGTTGAGGGTGGCGGCGATGTCGCTGAGCAGTGGGGTGCGGCCGGTGGCCGCGGCGTGGGTGACGACGGCGTCGAGGGCGACGTCGAGCGCGGTGTGCTCCATCGGCATCAGGTCCCGTCCGAGGACGGTACGGGCCAGGGAGCCGAGGAGGAGCAGGCGGCGCTTGCGGATCTCGCCCGCCCAGTCGGCCTCGGAGACGCTGTTCGGCCGGGGAGCGGCATCGAGGGGGTTGAGCTTGCCGGGCAGGCCGGGCCCGAGGGCGATGGAGGTGCCGCCGAGAGCGTTCGCGACGGGCGTCCACTCGCCCTTGGGGTCGCACGGGACGTAGACGCGGTAGCCGAAGGCGACGCTACGCAGGGCGAAGGACTTCGCCAGGGCGCTCTTGCCCTGTCCGATGACGCCGGCGAGCAGCACGTTGGGGTTGGTGAACCCTTCGATCTTGCCGTAGAGGGCGAACGGGTCGAAGCAGAAGGAGGCTTCGGCGTGGACGTCGCGGCCGATGTAGATGCCCTCGGCGCCGAGGCCGCCTTCGGCGAGGAAGGGGTAGGCGCCGGAGGCGGTGGCGGTGGTCATGCGGTGGGCGGGCAGTTTGAGCTTGTTGCCCCGGGCCGAGGCCGACCCCGGGCGTCCGCGGAGCGGGTAGAGGGGAGCGGGTGCTTCCTGCTCGGCGGGCTCCTGCCCGGGCGGGTGG
>NZ_JAILXP010000489.1 GCF_020740895.1 Streptomyces sp. UNOB3_S3
CCCCCCAGCGCAGAGGCCCCGCGCCCGCCGTCGGCATGGCCCGTTTCATGGGCGGCCAGCCCACCGAGAAGTCCATGGACTTCGCAGGCTCCGGCCGCCGGCTCCTCGCCCGGCTGCGTCCCGAGCGGGCGGTCGTCTCCGTCGCCCTGGCGCTCGGCGTGGTCAGCGTGGCGCTGGCCGTCGTCGGCCCCAAGGTCCTCGGCCACGCCACCGACCTGATCTTCGCCGGTGTGATCGGCTCCCAGATGCCGGCCGGCCCCACCAAGGCCGAGGCCCTGGCGCGGATGCGGCAGCAGGGCGACGGCAGGATCGCCGACATGCTCTCCGGGCTCGACTTCGTCCCGGGCCAGGGCATCGACTTCGGCGCCGTCGGCACGGTGCTGCTGTGGGTGACGCTGATCTATGTGGGCTCGTCCCTCTTCCAGCTCGTCCAGGCCCGCATCGCCACGAACGTCGTCCAGAAGGCCGTGTTCCGGCTGCGCGAGGAGGTCGAGGAGAAGCTCGGCCGGCTGCCGCTGAGCTACTTCGACAAGCAGCAGCGCGGCGAGGTCCTCTCCCGTGCCACCAACGACATCGACAACATCGCGCAGACCCTTCAGCAGACCCTCAGCCAGATCATGGCCTCCCTGCTGACGATCGTCGGCGTGCTGGCGATGATGTTCTGGATCTCCTGGCTGCTGGCCCTGGTCGCCCTGGTGACCGTGCCGGTGTCGGTCGTCGTCGCCACCCGCATCGGCAAGCGGGCGCAGCCGCAGTTCGTCGCGCAGTGGAAGTCCACGGGCAAGCTCAACGCCCACATCGAGGAGATGTACACCGGCCACTCGCTGGTGAAGGTCTTCGGCCGCCAGAAGGAGTCCGCCGAGACCTTCCGCAAGGAGAACGACGAGCTCTACGAGGCCGGGTTCAAGGCGCAGTTCATCTCGGGCCTGATCCAGCCCGCGATGATGTTCATCGGCAACCTCAACTATGTGCTCGTCGCCGTGGTCGGCGGGCTGCGCGTGGCGAGCGGCTCACTGTCGATCGGTGACGTCCAGGCGTTCGTGCAGTACTCGCGCCAGTTCAGCCAGCCGCTGACCCAGGTGGCCTCCATGGCCAACCTGGTCCAGTCCGGCGTCGCCTCGGCCGAGCGCGTCTTCGAGCTGCTGGACGCGGAGGAGCAGTCCGCCGACCCGGTGGACGCGCGCCGCCCCGAGCGGGTGCGCGGCGAGGTCTCCTTCGAGAAGGTCTCCTTCCGCTACGAGCCCGACCGCCCCCTCATCGAGGACCTGTCGCTGACGGTCCGGCCCGGCCAGACCGTGGCCATCGTCGGCCCGACCGGCGCCGGCAAGACCACGATGGTCAATCTGCTGATGCGCTTCTACGAGGTCAACGGGGGCCGCATCACGCTCGACGGCGTCGACGTCGCCGGGATGTCCCGGGAGGAGCTGCGCTCCCACATCGGGATGGTCCTCCAGGACACCTGGCTGTTCGGCGGCACGATCGCGGAGAACATCGCCTACGGCGCTCCCGAGGGAGTCTCCATGGACAAGATCGTGGAGGCGGCGAAGGCCACCCACGTCGACCGCTTCGTCCGTACGCTGCCCGACGGCTACGACACGGTCATAGACGAGGAGGGCTCCAACGTCAGCGTCGGCGAGAAGCAGCTGATCACCATCGCGCGGGCCTTCCTCGCCGAGCCGGAGATCCTCGTCCTCGACGAGGCCACCAGCTCCGTCGACACCCGCACCGAGGTGCTGATCCAGCAGGCCATGGGCCGGCTGCGGACCGGGCGCACCAGCTTTGTGATCGCCCACCGCCTCTCCACCATCCGTGACGCGGACGTCATCCTGGTGATGGAGTCCGGCCGCATCGTGGAGCAGGGCACCCACGACTCGCTGCTGGCGACGGGCGGGGCGTACGCCCGGCTGTACCAGGCGCAGTTCGCGGAGCCGGTCGCGGAGGCGTAGGGCCGTCCGGCGGATCGGTACCGGGGCGCGCGCCGTCGCGACGGCGCGCGCCCCGGCGCGTGCTCCTGTGCGCCGTCCGTGCCGCAGCGCACCCCCGTTCGGCCGTCGGCGGGCCGGTGGGTGCGCGAGACTGGACGGTACGGGACGGCCTCGTCCCGCGACCGCCACGCCGCAGGCCTTCCGCTGTCAAGAGTGCGATGCGATGACCACTCGAAGTGACCGACGAAACACAAGCTCATGCAAAATCGTCCGCGCCGTCGAATGCCGGGTGGGTTATTCTGCTGCGCAGAGAGGATCCGGGCAGAGTGGCCCCCGGGTCCTTTTGTGCATTCGGACGACGAGCAGTGCCCCAACCGTCCTCGCAGGGACCGAGGAGGAACCGACGTAATGGGCGAGCGAAGCGCACGACAAGAGAGCGCGACCCCCACGGGTCGTACCAGCCGTACGAGGACCCGGGCGGGTGGTTGCCGATGAGCTCCCTGCTCCTCCTGACCAATGCCCTCCAGCCGTCGACCGAGGTGCTGCCCGCGCTCGGTCTGCTGCTGCACAGCGTGCGCGTGGCCCCGGCCGAGGGCCCGGCCCTCGTGGACACCCCCGGGGCCGACGTCATACTGATCGACGGCCGCCGCGACCTGCCGCACGTCCGCAGCCTCTGCCAGCTGCTGCGCTCCACCGGACCGGGCTGTCCGCTGCTCCTCGTCGTCACCGAGGGCGGCCTCGCCGCCGTCACCGCCGACTGGGGCGTGGACGACGTCCTCCTCGACACGGCGGGCCCCGCCGAGGTCGAGGCCCGGCTGAGGCTGGCCATGGGACGCCAGCAGATCTCCATGGACGACAGCCCGATGGAGATCCGCACCGGCGACCTCTCCGTGGACGAGGCCACCTACAGCGCCAAGCTCAAGGGCCGGGTCCTGGACCTGACCTTCAAGGAATTCGAGCTGCTCAAATATCTCGCCCAGCACCCCGGCCGGGTCTTCACCCGCGCCCAGCTCCTCCAAGAGGTCTGGGGCTACGACTACTTCGGCGGTACCCGCACCGTGGACGTCCACGTCCGGCGGCTGCGCGCCAAGCTGGGCCCCGAGCACGAGTCCTTGATCGGCACCGTCCGGAACGTGGGCTATCGGTTCGTGCTGCCGGAGAAGCTGGAGAAGGCCGAGAAGGCGGAGAAGGAGAAAGCCGGACCCGCCGCCTCCGGGCCGCCCGGCCGGGCCGCCGCCCCGGAGGGCGGGCCCGGCGCCGCCGCCGGGCGGCCGCCGGGGGAGCGGTCGCGGAACGGCTCGCACAGTGACCGAACCGAGGCCGTTCGCCCGGTGAAACGGTAGGTGGACCCGCGTAGACTTCCGCGCGTGGCCAAGGTGACGCGGGACGATGTGGCGAGACTTGCGGGGACGTCGACCGCGGTCGTCAGCTACGTCATCAACAATGGACCGCGCCCGGTGGCACCGGCGACGCGGGAGCGAGTGCTGGCCGCGATCAAGGAGCTGGGGTACCGGCCCGACCGGGTCGCCCAGGCGATGGCCTCACGACGGACGGACCTCATAGGCCTGATCGTCCCGGACGCGCGCCAGCCCTTCTTCGCGGAGATGGCGCACGCGGTCGAGCAGGCGGCGGCCGAGCGCGGGAAGATGGTCCTCGTCGGGAACTCCGACTACCTCGACGAGCGCGAAGTGCACTACCTCCGCGCCTTCTTGGGCATGCGCGTCTCCGGCCTGATCCTGATCAGCCAGGGCCCCAGCGAGACCGCCGCCATGGAGATCGACGCCTGGGACGCCCGGATCGTCCTGATGCACCGCAGGCCCGACGCGATCGACGACGTGGCCGTCGTGACCGACGACGTCGGCGGCGCCCAGCTCGCCACGCGCCACCTCCTGGAGCACGGCCACCCGTACGTCGCCTGCCTCGGCGGCACGGAGTCGACGCCGGCCATAGGAGACCCGGTCACCGACCACGTCGAGGGCTGGCGAAGGGCCATGCGCGAGGCCGGGAAGTCCCTGGAGGGCCGGCTCTTCCCGGCCCCCTACAACCGCTACGACGCCTACAAGGTCGCCCTGGAGCTGCTCGCCGGCCCCAACCGGCCGCCGGCCCTGATGTGCGCCACCGACGACCAGGCCATCGGCGTGCTGCGGGCCGCGCGCGAGCTGCGCATCGACGTGCCGGGGGAGCTGGCGGTGGCGGCGTTCGACGACGTGAAGGAAGCGGCGCTGACCGACCCGCCGCTCACCACGGTCGCCTCCGACCGGCAGGCGATGGCCCGCTCGGCGGTCGATCTCGTCCTCGACGACGGGCTCCGCTTCGCGGGGTCGCGGCGCGAGCGCCTCAAGCAGTTCCCCTCACGACTGGTGATCCGCCGCTCCTGCGGCTGTGGCTGACCGAAACCGGGGGCTCCGCCCCCGGACCCCCGGCATCCTTTATGCCGGGTGAACAGGGTTCTGCACCCCTTCTCAGCCCGTCCTCAGACTCCTCTCATGATGGCGGAGCACAGTCGTACCCATGACGGAAACCCCCCGCCCCGGCGGCCCCCAGGAC
>NZ_JAILXP010000049.1 GCF_020740895.1 Streptomyces sp. UNOB3_S3
GTCGAGCAGCGCGCGGCAGCGGCTGATGGCGCCCGCCAGGTCGCGGAGGTCGGTGAGGGCGAGCCGGCAGTCGACATGGCCGGGGCGGGGGGCGAGCGCGACCGTGCCCTGCCCGTACGGGAGGCGCAGGGTGCGGTGGTACGCGCCGTCGCGCCACCCCTCCACGCCGGGGACGGCGGTGGCGGCGAGCAGCCCGAAGAGGTTGTCGGGGCACAGGGGCGCCCGGAAGGGCAGGCGCAGCGCCAGCGTGCCGGGGGTGGCCGGGCCCCGGCCGCGCGCGGCGCGGGCGCGCAGGTCGGTGGGGGTGAGCGCGAAGACCTCGCGGACGGTCTCGTTGAAGGTGCGCAGGGCGGAGAAGCCGGCGGCGAAGGCGACGTCGGCCATGGGCAGATCGCTGGTCTCGATCAGGACGCGGGCGGTCTGGGCGCGCTGGGCCCGGGCGAGGGCGAGGGGTCCGGCGCCGAGCTCGGCGAGCAGCCGGCGTTCGATCTGGCGAGTGCTGTAGCCGAGGCGGGCGGCGAGGCCGCCGACGCCCTCGCGGTCGACCGTACCGTCGGCGATGAGGCGCATGGCGCGGGCGACGAGGTCGGCGCGTTCGTTCCACTGCGGCGAGCCGGGGGCGGCGTCGGGCCGGCAGCGTTTGCAGGCGCGGAAGCCGGCCTGCTGGGCGGCGGCCGCGCTGGGGTAGAAGGTCATATTCCGTTCCTTCGGCGGCACAACGGGGCAGCTGGGGCGGCAGTAGACGCGTGTGGTGAGCACGGCGGTGAAGAACCAGCCGTCGAAGCGCGCGTCCTTGGAATGGACGGCCCGTACGCAGCGGTCGAAGTCGGTGTGCATGCCTCCAGGGTGGATCTCCGCAAGGGCCCGGTGCTCGCGGAAATCCGACATCAAGGTCGGCGGAAGGCCGACGGGCGCCGGTCCCGGTTTGTCAATGACGGTTGACAGGCACCTCCTGTCATCCTAGGTTGACAGCATGGCTGGAACCGAAGCGACGGAACCCAACGACGCGGTGGGCACCACCCAAGCCGCGATGAGCCCGGACCCCCGGGTGGGGCTGCGCGCCGTCGCCGCGCTGCGGCGGCTGGTCGAGCGGCTGGAGGCCCTTCAGATCGACAGCGCGCGCCGGCAGGGCTGGTCCTGGGAGGAGATCGGCGGCGCCCTCGGGGTCAGCAGGCAGGCGGTCCACAAGAAGCACGCCAGGAGGTAGACGGACATGTTCGAACGGTTCACCAAGGACGCGCGCGCCGTGGTCGTGGAGGCCCAGGAGGAGGCGCGCGCGCTGGGACACGCGCGGATCGGCACGGAACACCTGCTGATGGCGGCCGCCGGCCGCGCGGGGGCGCCGGGCGCCGCCACCCTGGCCCGCTTCGGCGTCACCGCCGAGGGCTGCCGTGCCGCCTTCGACCCCGATCCGGCGTCGGCACCGGACGGCCACTTCGACGAGGACGACGCGGAGGCGCTGCGCGCCTTCGGCATCGATCTCGACGCGGTGCGCGACCAGGCGGAGCGGGCGTTCGGGCCCGGCGCGCTGGACGCGCCGCCGCCGGCACCCGAACCGGCGGGGCGACGGCTGTTCGGGCTGGGCCGCAACCCCAACGGAAGCGTGGGCCACATCCCCTTCGCGTCCCGTGCCAAGAAGGCGCTGGAGGGCTCCCTGCGCGAGGCACGGACCCTCAGGAGCGATCACATCGGCCTCGAACACGTCCTGCTGGGCGTGCTCGGCTGCGACGACGAGACGACGGCGGACTACTTCCGGCGCCTCGGCGTGGAGCCCGCGGCGCTGCGCGCCGGGGTGCTGGCCGACCTGGGCCGGGCGGCGTAGCCCGCGGCGGGGCGGCGCCACCGGGTCGGCGGTGCCACCGGGTCACGGCTTTTACGGTTCAAGGCAGTTGCATTTGAAACAATCAGTCGTTGGGCCGGTCGTGCCGATGACTGACGCGCGGTGGGCCGCGCGGACCGAGCCGTTGCCCCCGGACCGTATTTCGCACGCGACCTCGGACTTCCGGTCGCCTGTCACCCGCATACTGCTGGCCAGCGACGGCCTGACCACCGTCCTGCTCCAGGCACTCACACAGGCCGCCCTCACACCGCGGGTGGACGGCGTCGAGACGACGCCGGGGCGGCATGTGGAGGCCGCCGCGCGCGGGCTGTTGGCCCTGGCGACGGACGACGAGTGCCTGGTGCGCCGCACCCGCCTGGTCACCCGTGCCGACGAGGTGGTGTCGGTCAACATCGTGGTGGCGCGGGCCGGTGAGGACCGACGGGTCGACGCGGCGATGCGGGACCGGACCCGCCCCATCGGGTTCGCGTTCGCCGCGGCGGGCCTGCCGATGAGCCGCCGGATCAGCCGGACCGGCCTGACACCGTGGCCGCAATCCCCGGCCACGCGTTGCGCTTTCAAGGACTACACCCTCAACGCCCCCGACAGGCCGTGGGCCTATATCCGCGAACTGTTCAACCCCCGGGTCGTTCCACCCGAGACGCACACCGAGGCGGCGGCAGCCGGAGGGCGTGGCTGAGATGTTCCGTGACGCCCTGACCGACGCGCTCGCCGCGAACGGCGCCCGCATCGCCGTCCTCGACGGGACCGCGGCCCATTCCTATGCCGAGTTGGACGACTGGTCCTCCTCACTGGCCGCCACGCTGCGCCCCCTGGCGGACACCCCGGAGGACTGCGCCGCGGTGCTCCTGCCCAACGGCGCTTCCTGGCTCGCCGCGTATCTCGCCGTCCACAAGGCGGGCATGGCGGTGGCACCGATGAACGCCGTGCTCACCGAGCACGAGATCGCCCGCGTGCTGGAGCACATCCGCCCCCGGGCGGTGCTGACCGGCCCGGAACGGGCGGGCGCCGTCGGGGAACTGTGCACCGGGCGGGGACTGCGCGTGAACGTGATCGCGGTGCCGCCGGGGCGGCCGGTCGCACGCGGTCCGCGCGGAGCGGCGGGGATCGTGAGGCAACGGTCCGGGGCGGACGCCCCTTGCATGGTCATGCACACATCGGGATCGACGGGCGCCTGCCGTCCCCTGGTCCAGACAGGACGGGCGCTCCACCTCGCGGCCGGCTTCTGGCGCCACCGGCACCGCGCCCCCGATGACGTGGTGGCCGTCCCCATCCCCCTCGCGCACGCCTACGGCCATCTCGCGGCGGCCTCCACCCTGCTGGCGGGGGCGACGCTGCTGGTCTCCTCCCACGCCTTCGAGCCGGCCCGGTGGCTGGAGGAGCTGGCCGCCCGCGACGTCACCGTCGTCGAAGCGGTACCGGCCGTCTACCGCCGGCTGCTGGAGACCGCCGGCCGGCAGTGGCGGCCGGCCGCTCTGCGCCGCTGCCTGAGCGCGGGGCAGCGGACACCCGCCGACCTGCGCGAGGACTGGC
Organism: Streptomyces sp. UNOB3_S3; assembly: GCF_020740895.1. Taxonomy (GTDB): domain Bacteria; phylum Actinomycetota; class Actinomycetes; order Streptomycetales; family Streptomycetaceae; genus Streptomyces. The sequence continues at coordinate 3,374 of NZ_JAILXP010000049.1, forward strand.
ACCGGCGCACCGGCGTGGAGTTGCTGCAGAGCTGGGGCATGACCGAACTCGCCGGCGCGGGACTGAGCCCCACCGCGGATTCCTGCCGGGACAGCGCCGGCGTCCCGGTCCCGGGCCTGGAGGTCCGCGTCGTCGACCACCGGGCAGCCGACGCATCCGGCCGGCCGGCGCCGGCGGGCACGGCCGGCGAGCTGTGGGTGCGGGGTGCCCAGATCACCCCCGGCTGCCGGGCCGGCTCCCGGCAGGTGACCCCCGTCACCGACGACGACGGCTGGCTGCGCACCGGCGACCTGGTGCTCCGCGACGAGCACGGCTGCGTCCGCGTCGTCGGACGCTCCAAGGACACCATCATGACCGGCGGGTACAGCGTGCAGCCCGCCGAGGTCGAGGACGTTCTGCGCGCTCACCCCCAGGTCGAGGACGCCGCCGTGATCGCCCGTGCGGATCACCGGCGCGGCGAGGTCCCTCACGCCGTGGTCGTTCCCCGGCCCGGCGGCCGGCCGGACGCCGAGGAACTGCTCGGCCACTGCCGCGGTCTGCTCGCCCGCTACAAGGTGCCCCGCTCCGTCGACTTCGCCGAGCGGCTGCCCCTTTCGGCCACCGGCAAACTCGACCGTGCCGCGCTGCGCCGCCGCTACGGCGTACCCGGGCAGGAGGACATGTCCCATGCCGCCGTATGACGGGACCCATGAGCGCGTCGCCGACGGCCCGCCCGTCGTCGTCATCACCGGTGCCACCGGCGGGCTCGGGGCGGCCATCGCCACCGCCTGTGCCGAACGGGGTTTCCGGCTGGCTCTCGTCGCGCGCACCCGCCCGGCGCTGGAGCGGCTCGCCGCGTCCCTGCCCGTACGGCCGGGCAGTGCGGTCGCACCGGTGTGCGCCGATGTCAGCGACATGGCGGCGGCGGCCGCCGCCATGCGGCGGATCCATTCCGACTTCGGTCGCGTCGACGTCCTCGTCGACAACGCCGGCGTGGAGGGACCCATCGGTCTCACCTGGGAGATCCCCGTCGAACAGTGGTGGGAGGCGGTGCGCGTCAACACGCTGAGCACCTTCGCCACCGTGCACGCCGTACTTCCGCTGATGGTCCGTCAGGGCGGTGGCCGTGTCATCAGCATCAGCAGCGCGGCGGGACGGCACCGCTGGCCCACGCTGTCGTCCTACTCCGTCGCCAAGGCCGCCGGCATCACGTTCATCGAGAACATCGCCAGCGAGGCCCGCCCTCACAACGTCCTGGCCTTCAGCCTCCACCCGGGGCTCGTGGCGACCGGACTCACCACGAGCGCGCTGAGCGAGATCGACTCGGCCGACCCCTGGCGCCGGCGCCGCGCCCGCTGGATCCACGCGGAGATCGAGGCCGGACGGTCCGTTCCGCTCCCCCGGGCGGTCGGCGCCGTCCTCGAACTGGCCACGGGCCCGGCCGCCGCTCTGTCCGGCCGCTACCTGACCGTCGAGGACGTCCACGGCGCGGTCCGGCAGGGGTGACGGTCCCCCTGTCCCGTCACGCGAAGAGACTGCGCCAGACCGCCCGGGCCGCGTGGTGGCCGGACATGCCGTGCACGCCCGGGCCCGGCGGGGTCGCCGAGGAGCACAGGAAGACGGCCGGGTGCGCGGTGGCGTAGGGGACGCGCGCGAGCCTAGGGCGCAGCAGCAACCGCAGGCCCGCGACCGAGCCAGTGGCGATGTCGCCGCCGATGTAGTTGGCGTTGCGCGCCGCGAGCTCGGGCGGGCCGGCCGTGGCGCGCGCCAGGACGCGATCGCGGAAACCGGGGGCGAAACGCTCGATCTGACGCTCAATCACCTCGGTGGCGTCGCCCTCCCAGCCGCTGGGCACATGCCCGTAGACCCAGAAGGTGTGCTTGCCCTCGGGGGCGCGGGTGGGGTCGACGATGCTGGGCTGGGCGGTGATGAGGAAGGGGACGGACGGGTCGTCGCCCTCGACGGCGGCCCGCAGCGCCTCCCCGATCTCCCCGAAGGTGGGGCCGACATGGACGGTCCCGGCCCGGCGGGCGGCCTCGGCCGTCCAGGGCACGGGCCCGTCCAGCGCGTAGTCGATCTTGAAGACGCTCGCTCCGTAGCGGAAGTTCCGGTAGGCGCCGCCGAGTCCGGCGATCCGGGCGAGCGCGGTCGGCGAGGTGTCGAAGACGAACGCCCGGGCCGGCGGCAGGTCGTCGAGGTGCTTGACCTCGAAGCCGGTGTGGATGACGCCGCCCAGCTCGCGCAGGTACGAACCGAGGGCGTCGGCGATGGCCTGCGAGCCGCCGCGCGGGACGGGCCAGCCGCACTCGTGGGCGGCGAGCGCGAAGAGCAGGGCCATCCCGCCGGTGCCGAAGCCGCTGAGCGGGGCGATGCCGTGGGCGGCGAGCCCCGCGAGGAGGCCGCGGGCCTTCTCGTCGTGGAAGCGGGTCCTGGCCAGCAGTCCGGCGGACTGGGCGGCGACCAGCCCGAAGCGGGCGTAGGTGACCGGGTCGCGGGGCAGCCCGTCCCACTGGGTGCGCAGGAAGTCGGCGGCCACGGTGTCCCAGCGGCCGTGGAAGGGCGCGACGAGCCGGCGGTAGGGGCCCGCGTCGCGCGGGCCGAGCGCGGCGGCGGTCTCGCCGACGCTCCGGGAGAGCACGGCGGCCGTCCCGTCGGGGAAGGGGTGCGCCAGCGGCAGCCCGGGGTGGATCCACTCCAGGCCGTGGCGGTCCAGCGGCATGGCGGCGAAGGCGGGCGAGCGGACCGCGAGGGGGTGGACGGCGGAGCACGGGTCGTGCCGGAAGCCCGGGAGGGTCAGCTCCTCGGTGCGGGCACCGCCACCGATGGCGTCGGCGGCCTCGAAGACCTCGACGGCGAGACCGCGCCGGGCGAGTTCCACGGCGGCGGTCAGCCCGTTGGGCCCCGCCCCCACGACGACCGCGTCGAGCATGGTGGCCACGGACGGGCTCCCCTCGTCTCCCTGGGTCTCAGCCGGCGGACGCCAGCAGGCCCAGGATATGCCGCAGCGTCTTCTCGTCCCGCGCGGCACTGAACGGAAGGGCGTTGCCCCCGGTGATCCGGAAGGGCTCGTCCGCGACGGTGGCGCTCGCCCCGCCCGCCTCGGCGACCAGCAGCAGTCCGGCGGCGTGGTCCCAGGCGTTCTCCCAGGAGAAAGCCGTCGCGTCCAGGGCGCCCCGGGCCACGGCCAGGTACTCCAGCCCCGCCGAGCCGCAGGGGCGGGGGGCGACGCCGTCGGTGAGCAGCGTCCCGAGGACGCGCTTCTCCTCGTCGGTGGTGAAGTCGTAGTGCGAGGTCGCGACCGTCAGATCGCGGCCCGGCTCCGGGGAACCGGAGCGCAGCGGCACACCGTTGAGCACCGCTCCCTTGCCGCGCCGGGCGACGGCCAGCTCGTCGAGCGCGGGGGCGTACGTCCAGGAGGCCAGCAGCTCGCCGCGGTGGGCGAGGCAGACGAGGGTGGCGAAGCCGGGGTCGCCGTGGACGAACTGGCGGGTGCCGTCGACCGGGTCGACGATCCACACCGGGGCGTCCCCGCCGAGGGCGCCGAGCACGGACGGGTCGGCGTGCACGGCCTCCTCGCCGACCGCCACCGAGCCGGGCAGCAGGGCGGTGAGGGCGTGGGTGAGCTGTTCCTCGGCGAGCCGGTCGGCGACCGTGACCAGGTCGTGCGGGCCGTTCTTCTCCACGATCTCGTCCGCGGCGAGCTGCCGGAAGCGCGGCAGGATCTCGGTCGCGGCCGCCTTGCGGACCGCCTCCTCGACCTCGGCGAGGTCGCCCTCGAGGAACGTGGCGAGGGACTTTTCGATCGTCTGAACCATATGAATATCGAACCACGTGGGGTCGACGATCGGTGGTGTGGCGATGGCCTCACAATGACGTTCCGGTGAACGACTGGTCGATGCCCGCTCAGCGCCCCACCGCGTACCCCTGCATCCCGCGCGGATTGGCCGCCGCGGACAGCACGCCCGTCTCCGGGTCGCGCGCCACCGCGCACAGCCGGCCCTCCGACCACGGCCCGCCGACCGTCACGTCGTGCCCCCGGCGGCGCAGCTCCGCGATCACGCCCTCGCCGAGCCGCGATTCGACGGTGACGGCGCCGGGGCGGGCGACGCGCGGGAAGAACGAGCCGGGGAAGCCCTCCTGGTGCCAGTTGGGCGCGTCGATCGCGCCCTGGAGGTCGAGCCCGCCGCGCACCTCGGGGCGCAGCGCGACGGCGAGGAAGAAGTGCAGCTGCCACTGGTCCTGCTGGTCGCCGCCGGGGGTGCCGAAGGCCAGGACGGGCTCCCCGCCGCGCAGGGCCAGGGACGGGGTGAGCGTCGTGCGCGGGCGGCGGCCGGGCGTGAGGCTGTTCGGCAGACCCTCCTCAAGCCAGGCCATCTGAAGCCGGGTGCCGAGGGGGAAGCCGAGCTCGGGGACGACGGGGTTGGACTGGAGCCAGCCGCCGCTGGGGGTGGCGGAGATTATATTGCCCCAGCGGTCGACGACGTCGAGGTGGCAGGTGTCCCCGGAGGTGGCGCCGCCGGGGCCGACGGTGGGCTCCCCGGCGCCCGCGCCCGCGCGGACGGGCGGGGCCTCGCCCGCCGGGACGCGGGCCAGGCGCGGGGTGCGTCCCCCGGGGCTGCCGGGGCGCAGCTCGTACGAGGCGGTGGCGCCGATCAGCTTTCGCCGCCCGGCGTTGTACGCGTCCGACAGCAGCGCGTCGAGCGGTACGTCCCCGGTGGCGTCGCCGTACCAGGCCTCGCGGTCGGCCATGGCGAGCTTGCTTCCCTCGATGAGGGTGTGGACGTAGTCGGGCGTGCCGTAGGCGGGGAGCTCCTCGGGGAGGAGGGCCAGTTGCTGGAGGAGGACGGGGCCCTGTGACCAGGGGCCGGCCTTGCAGACGGTCCAGCCCTGCCGGTCGAAGGTGACGGGGTCCTCGTAGCCGGCGTGGTGGCGGGCGAGGTCGTCGCCGGTGAGAGTGCCCGCGTGGCGTTCGCCGGAGGTGTCCAGGGTGGGGCGGGCGGCGGCCCGGACGAGCGCCTCGGCGACGAAGCCCTCGCGCCACACCCGGCGGGCGGCGTCGATCCGCGTCTCACGGCCGGGCCCGGCCGCCTCCGCCTCGGCCAGGAGCCGGCGCCAGGTGGCGGCGAGGGCGGGGTTGCGGAAGAGGACGCCGGGGGCCGGGGGTCTGCCGCCGGGCAGATAGAGCGCGGCGGAGGGCGCCCACTCCGGCTCGGTCTCGAACAGCTCCTGGACGGCCGCCACGGTCGCCCCGACCCGCTCCACGGGCGCGTGGCCGTGCTCGGCGTAGCCGATCGCGTACCCGAGCACCTCGCGCAGGGACTTGGTGCCGTGATCGCGCAACAGCAGCATCCACGCGTCGAAGGCGCCGGGCACGGCCGCCGCGAGGGGGCCGGTGCCGGGGACGAGCTCCAGCCCGAGCGAGGTGTAGTGCGCCACGCTCGCCCCGGCGGGCGCCGGCCCCTGCCCGCACAGCACCCGCACCGGCCCCCCGGCAGGCGCGAGCAGCGCGGGCACCTCACCGGCCGGCCCATTGAGGTGCGGCTCGACGACGTGCAGCACGAACCCGGCGGCCACGGCGGCGTCGAAGGCGTTGCCACCGCTCTCCAGGACCGCCATCGCGGACTGGGAGGCCAGCCAGTGGGTGGAGGACACCATGCCGAAAGTGCCCTGGAGGGTGGGGCGGGTGGTGAACGTCGGGAACATGTGTCCCAGGAAACCCTTAGGAGGGCAGATCCTTCAACCACTGTGCGACACCGCCGTGATGGGAGCACGTGCCCCTGCGGTGCGCGGAGTAGGAGGCCGAGCCGTCGTTGCAGATCGCGGACGCGCCCGCGTGGCCGCCGGTCGAGGACGAGCCACCGGTGGAGGTGCTGCCGGTGGTACCACCGACGGAGTGGTCGCTTCCGCCGCCACTGGAGGACGCCCCCTCGTGGGGCGCCGGGGCCGCGGTCGTCGGGGACGCGCTGCTGGGCGAGGGCGCCGGCGACGACGGCGCGGCCGAGGTCTCCCCGGCCGACGGCGTCGCGGACGGTGTGGCCGGCGCCGAGGTGGCGGCGGTCGGCCCGGTGTCCGCGGCCTTGCCGGAGTCGTCACAGGCGACCGTGCCGAGTCCCAGGGTCAGCGCGACGGCGAGGGCCGCGCCGGCCCGTCTCGCTCTGCGCGTCAGGGTCATGCTCATCTTCGGGTTCCCCCTCGAACGAACTGCTGCGCGGAACGTTTCCGCGCATGGCCCCGCACCCGGTCGCGAGCCGGCGCCCGGCAGACCGGGAGAGCGAGTGGGGGGAAGGAGAGCATTACCTGTGGGGTACACACAGTGTAGGCGGATCAACCACAGGAGTGACAGCAGATAGTGGCGTTACGGTTGATTCCGCAGTCGGCCGGCTGGCCGACCGGAGAGAACGAGCGGGAGGACACGGCCGTGCACGGCGAATACAAGGTTCCGGGCGGCAAGCTCGTCGTCGTGGACCTGGAGGTCGAGGACGGCGCACTGCGCCACGTCCGGGTCGCGGGTGACTTCTTCCTCGAACCCGACGAGGCGCTGCTCGACATCAACCGCGCCCTGGAAGGCGCCCCGGCCGACACACCCGCCCCGGAGCTCGCCGCCCGCATCGACGCGGCGCTGCCCGAGGGCACGGTGATGTTCGGCTTCTCCTCCGAGGCCGTGGGCGTGGCGGTGCGGCGGGCGCTGGCGCAAGCCACCGACTGGGACCACTACGACTGGCAGCTCGTCCACGACGGCCCCCAGTCCCCGGCCCTGCACATGGCGCTGGACGAGGTGCTGACCGCCGAGGTCGCGGCCGGGCGGCGGCCGCCCACGCTGCGGGTGTGGGAATGGGCGTCCCCCGCCGTCGTCATCGGCAGCTTCCAGTCGCTGCGCAACGAGGTGGACCCGGAGGGCGCGGAGCGTCACGGGATGACGGTGGTGCGCCGGATCAGCGGTGGCGGCGCCATGTTCATCGAGCCCGGCAACACCATCACCTACTCACTGTGCGTGCCGGACGCCCTCGTGCAGGGCCTGTCCTTCGCCGACAGCTACGCCTACCTCGACGACTGGGTCCTCGCCGCGCTCGAGGGCATGGGCGTCAAGGCCTGGTACCAGCCCCTCAACGACATCGCCACCGAGGCGGGCAAGATCGCGGGAGCCGCGCAGAAGCGGGTGGTCTCCGGCGGCGGCGCGGTCCTGCACCACGTGACGATGGCGTACGACATCGACGCGGACAAGATGCTCGATGTGCTGCGCATCGGCAAGGAGAAGCTCTCCGACAAGGGGACGAAGTCCGCGAAGAAGCGGGTGGATCCGCTGCGGCGGCAGACGGGGCTGCCCCGGGAGGCCGTCATCGAGCGCATGGTGGCCTCGTTCCGGGGGCGGTACGGGCTCGCCGACGGTGGCGTCACTCCGGAGGAGATGGCGCGGGCGGAGGAGCTGGCCGCGACGAAGTTCTCCTCGGAGGAGTGGACGGCGCGGGTGCCGTGATCGCCGGACGGGCCGCGTTCGGCCCGTCCGGCGAAGGGGCTCACCCCAGTACGGGAATGACGTGCTCCCCGTACGCGTCGATCGTCGCCTCCTTCGCGTCGTGCATCGCGTAGAGCGCGAACTGGTCGACGCCCAGCTCCCGGAGGTGCTCCAGGCGTTCGCGGTGGGCGGCCACCGGGCCGAGGAGGCAGAAGTGGTCGACGATCTCGTCGGGGACGAAGTCCGTCGAGGGGTTCCCGGCCCGGCCGTGGTGGCTGTAGTCGTAGCCGGAGCGGCGCTCGATGTAGTCGGTGAGGACGTCGGGGACGGCGCCGGAGTGGGCGCCGTAGCGGGCGACGAGGTCGGCGACGTGGTTGCCGACCATGCCGCCGAACCAGCGGCACTGTTCGCGGGCGTGGGCGAGGTCGTCGCCCACGTACGCGGGGGCGGCGACGCAGATGGTGACGGAGGACGGGTCGCGGCCCGCGTCGGCGGCCGCGGCGCGCACGGCCTTGACCATCCATTCGGTGAGGAAGGGGTCGGCGAGCTGGAGGATGAAGCCGTCGGCCTCGCGGCCCGCCAGGGCCAGGGCCTTGGGGCCGTAGGCGGCCATCCACACGGGCAGCCTGCCGTCGCGGATCCAGGGGATCCGCAGGGACTTGCCACCGCCGACGTCGGCCTCGCGGCCCTCCGCCAGGTCGCGGATGACGCGCATCGCCTCGCTGAGCGTGGCGAGGGTGTTGGGCTTGCGCCCGGCCACCCGCATCGCGGAGTCGCCCCGGCCGATCCCGCAGACGGTGCGGTTGCCGTACATGTCGTTGAGGGTGGCGAACGTGGAGGCGGTCACCTCCGGGGTGCGGGTGGAGGGGTTGGTGACCATGGGGCCGACGACGAGGTGGTCGGTGTGTTCCAGGATGCGGCTGTAGATGACGAACGGCTCCTGCCACAGCACGGCGGAGTCGAAGGTCCAGCCGTAGCGGAAGCCCGCGCCCTCGGCGCGTCTCATGAGGTCCACGACGGCGGTGGCGGGCGGGTCGGTCTGGAGGACGAGGCCGAAGTCCACGTGCGGGGTGCTCCTTACGTGTTACGGGAGGTACTGGCAGGTGGTGCGGGGGACGTAGCGTCCGTGGCCCGCCCGGCCGGTGAACCTCCGCCGGTCGATGACGGTTTCGCCGCGGGAGAGGACGGTCTCCACCTGCCCGGTGATCTCCTTGCCCTCGTAGGCCGAGTAGTCGACGTTCATGTGGTGGGTGGCGGCGGAGAGCGTCTGCCGCGCGTGGGGGTCGTAGACGACGATGTCGGCGTCACAGCCGGGGGCGACGGTGCCCTTGTGCGGGGCGAGGCCGAACATCCGGGCGGGCGCGGCGCAGGCGATGTCGATCCAGCGGCGGCGGGTGATGTGACCGTCGACGACGGCCTGGTGGAGGAGGTCCATGCGGTTCTCCACGCCGGGCAGCCCGTTGGGGATCTTCGAGAAATCGCCCCGGCCCAGCTCCTTCTGGCCGGAGAAGCAGAAGGGGCAGTGGTCGGTGGAGACGACCTGGAGGTCGTCGGTGCGCAGCCCGCGCCAGAGCGCGGCCTGGTGCTCGCGCGGCCGCAGGGGCGTGGAACAGACGTACTTGGCGCCCTCGAAGCCCGGTTCGGCGAGGTTGTCGGTGGACAGGAAGAGGTACTGCGGGCAGGTCTCGCCGAAGACGGGGAGGCCCTTGTCACGGGCCTGGGCCAGCTCGGCGACGGCCTCCTCGGCCGAGACGTGCACGACGTACAGGGGGCTGCCGGCGACCCGGGCGAGCTGGATGGCCCGGTGGGTGGCCTCGGCCTCCAGCAGGGCCCTGCGGACCTCCCCGTGGTAGCGCGGGTCGGTCTTCCCCTCCGCCAGGGCCTGTTCGACGAGGACGTCGATGGCGATGCCGTTCTCGGCGTGCATCATGATCAGCCCGCCGTTGCCGGCGGCCCGCTGCATCGCGCGCAGGATCTGCCCGTCGTCGCTGTAGAAGACGCCCGGGTAGGCCATGAACAGCTTGAAGGACGTCACGCCCTCCCCCACCAGCAGGTCCATCTCCTTGAGCGAACTCTCGCTCACATCGGAGAGGATCATGTGGAAGGCGTAGTCGACGGCGCACCGGCCGTCCGCCTTGGCGTGCCAGGCGTCCAGTCCCTCGCGCAGGGCGCGGCCGCGCGACTGGACGGCGAAGTCGACGACGGTCGTCGTACCGCCCCAGGCGGCGGCGCGGGTGCCGGTCTCGAAGGTGTCGGACGAGGACGTGCCGCCGAAGGGGAGCTCGAAGTGGGTGTGGGCGTCGACGCCGCCTGGGATGACGTACTTCCCCGTGGCGTCGATGACGTGGTCGGGGCGCCAGCCCTGGGCGTACGCGCTGTCCGGGGTGGCCAGCGCGGCGACCTTGCCGTCCTCGATCAGGACGTCCGCGGTGATCTCGTCGGCGGCGGTGATGACGAGTCCGCCGCTGATGAGCGTGGTGGTCATGGCGTCTCCTCGGCGGCGAGGTCATGCTGGGCGCGCCGCAGCGCCTCCTCCAGGATCGCGGCGCCCTCCTCGGCCTCCGCGACGGTGAGCGTCAGGGGCGGGGCGATGCGCAGGGTGTTGCCCTCGCGGCCGCCCTTGCCGATCAGCAGGCCCTGCTCCCGGGCGTGTTCGAGGGTGCGGGCGGCGGCGCGGGGGGACGGTGATCCGTCGCGTCCGACGAGTTCGAGGCCCGCCATCAGCCCCCGGCCGCGCACCTCGTGGACGATCGTCAGGCCCGCTCCGATGGCGCGCAGCCGCTCCAGGAGGAGGCCGCCGACGCGGCGGGCGTTGCCCTGGAGGTCGTGCTCGATGAGATAGGTGAGGTTGGCGAGGCCGGCCGCCATGGTGACGGGGCTGCCGCCGAAGGTGGAGATGGAGTTGGCCCGCAGGCAGTTCATGACGCCGGCGCGGGCGACGACGCCGCCGACGGACATGCCGTTGCCGATGCCCTTGGCGAAGGTGAGGAGGTCGGGCGGGCCGCTCGCGGCGTGGGCCTGCCAGCCCCAGAAGTGGTCGCCGGTGCGGCCCCAGCCGGTCTGCACCTCGTCGGTGATCCACAGGATGCCGTGCCGGTCCAGGACCTCGCGGAAGGCGGCGTAGAGCCCGTCGGGCGGCGCGGTGAAGCCGCCGACGCCCTGGACGGGCTCGGCGATCAGCGCGGCGACGGTGCCGTGCGCCTGGCCCAGCATGTCCTCCAGGTCCGCCACGCACGCCTCGGTGAACTGCCCGTCGCTCAGGTGGGCGTACGGCCCCCGGCCGCGGACGCCGCCGTGGACGTAGAGCGTCTGCAGCGGCGAGAGGCTGGTGGGCGACCAGCTGGTGTTGCCGGTGATGCCCACCGTGGAGAAGGAACGGCCGTGGTAGCTGTTGCGCATGGCCAGGATCTGGTTGGACCCGCGGTAGGTGGTGGCCAGCAGGAGCGCGGCGTCGTTGGCCTCGGTGCCGGAGGTGGTGAAGAAGACCCGCGCGTCGGGGATGCCGGACAGGCTCGCGATGCGCTCGGCGAGCTCGACCATGTGGCGGTCGAGGTAGAGGGTGGAGGTGTGGAGGATGCGGCCGGCCTGCTCGCTGACGGCCTTGGTGACCTCGGGGAGGGCGTGCGCGGTCATCGTGGTGAGGATGCCGCCGAAGAAGTCGAGGTAGCGCTTGCCGGAGGCGTCCCAGACGTGCCGGCCCTCGCCGTGGGTGAGCTCCAGCGGCTCGTCGTAGTAGAGGGCGAGCCAGGAGGGCATCACGGCCCGGTGGCGGTCGTGGAGCGGGGCGGGGCTCATGGCCGCACCAGCCCGTCGTAGGCGTCGGGGCGGCGGTCCCGGTAGAACGCCCACTGCCGGCGCACCTCGTCGATCTGGCCGAAGTCGAGGTCGCGGACGAGCAGTTCCTCCTTGGTGTCGCTGGCGGGCTCGCCGACGAGCTGCCCGCGCGGGTCGACGAAATAGGAGGTGCCGTAGAAGTCGTTGTCCCCGTACTCCTCCTGGCCCACGCGGTTGATCGCGGCGACGAAGTACTCGTTGGCGACGGCGGCCGCGGGCTGTTCGAGCCGCCACAGGTGGGAGGAGAGGCCGCGGGAAGTGGCCGAGGGGTTGTAGACGAGCTGGGCACCCGCGAGGCCGAGGGCGCGCCAGCCCTCGGGGAAATGCCGGTCGTAGCAGATGTAGACGCCGATCCGGCCGACGGCCGTGTCGAAGACGGGCCAGCCGAGGTTGCCGGGCCGGAAGTAGTACTTCTCCCAGAAGCCCTTGAGCTGGGGGATGTGGTGCTTGCGGTACTTGCCGAGATAGCTGCCGTCGGCGTCGATGACGGCGGCGGTGTTGTAGTAGAAGCCGGAGTCCTCGACCTCGAAGACCGGCACGACGATCACCATGCCGGTCTCGCGGGCGAGGTCGCTCATCCGGCGGACGGTGGGGCCGTCCGGGACGGGCTCGGCCCAGCGGTAGTGCTCGCTCTCCTGTACCTGGCAGAAGTAGGGGGCGTTGAAGACTTCCTGAAAACCGATCACCTTGGCGCCCTGCGCGGCGGCGGCGCGGGCGTGCTCCTCATGCTTGGCGATCATCGACTCGGTATCGCCGGTCCAGGTCGCCTGGACCAGTGCCGCACGGACAACGTTGGTCATGAGCTGCTCCTCAGCCGGGGCTTCGAACAGGCTGCGCACGCGGAAGATCCGCGTGTGCATGCGACCGTAGGTCCCGTCACTCCCCGTGGCAAGACCATCGCGCATGTCCCGCACCCCCGCACACAAGAAAGGCAGCCTTACAAGGCTGCCTTTCTTTCTCTTAGGGTGGCCATATGACAGCCACCACGCTCGACCCCACGACCGCCCTCGTCCTCGTCGACCTCCAGAAGGGCATCGTCGCCCTGCCCACCACCCACCCCGCTCCCCCGGCCGACACCGTCGTCGAGCGCGGCGCGCGCCTCGCCACCGCCTTCCGCGAGCGCGGGCTGCCGGTCGTCCTGGTGCGTGTCACCGGCGCCGCGCCCGGCCGCTCCGAGGCCCCGCCGCGCTCCGGCCGGCTCCCGGCCGACTTCGCCGAGCTGGTGCCCGAGCTGGGCCGCGAGGACGGCGACATCGTGGTCACCAAGCACACCTGGGGCGCCTTCCACGCCACCGACCTGGACCTCCAGCTGCGCCGCAGGGGCGTCACCCAGGTCGTGCTCGCGGGCATCGCGACGGGTGCGGGCGTCGAGTCCACCGCCCGCGCGGCCCACGAGCACGGCTACCACGTGACGGTGGCCACGGACGCCGTCACCGACCCGGACCCCGAGGTGCACCGCTTCTCCGTCGAGAGGGTCCTCCCGCGCCTGGCCGAGACGGACACCACGGACAACATCCTCGCGCTGCTGCGCGGCTGACCGGGCGGGCTCGGGCGGGCTACCCCAGGTGGGCGGCGTACAGCACCAGCGCGGTGGCGACGAGGGCGTACCCCGCCAGCCCGAACCAGGCGCCGCGGTGGTGGATCCGCTCCGCCCGCACCGGGTCGCCACCCCGGACCGTCCAGCGCCAGGACAGCACGGTGGCCACCACCGCCAGCAGGACGTAGACGAGCGTCAGCAGGTGCAGCGTGTCGATGAGCGTCAGCCCGACCGTGCTCGTGACGACCTGGCTCACCTGCTGGAGGTTCAGCATCACCACAAAGAGACCACCGCCCAGCAGGGCCAGCCGGCTCTGCATCGAGTCCAGCCGTTCGGCCATGCCCAGCTCCTTGCCGTGCGTGGGCAGCAGGAAGGCGGCGGTGGCGAGGAGCACCATGAGGTAGAGCGGCCCGGTCAGCCGCCAGAAGGCCGTGGGGTCGTCGCGCGCCAGGTCCATCTCGATGACCAGCCTGCTGCGGGTGCTGCCCTTGCCCCGGGTCAGCGTGGCGTCGCCGAAGTTCGTCGGGAAGTGCTGCTCGACCGAGGCCAGACGGAAGCCGGTGAGTTTCCAGCCGTCGGGGGCGATCCCCTCGTTGGCGCCCGAGTCCCCGTTGTCGGGGGTGAAGCGGAACTTGTCGATCGTCTTGCGGGACGTGATGTTGATCGTGATCCGGTGCCGGTCGTAGGGGAAGGCGCGCAGGTCCCAGTCCTGCCGGAAGACGCCCTGGATCCGCACCAGGTCCCGGAACATGCCGCCCTCCTCCGTCACCGAGGGCTCGCTCTTCTCGGCGTTGCTGGAGTTGGTGAACGCCACGTCGGGCAGCGGGTCCAGCTCGCGCTTCGGGCAGACGCTCCACACGGTCAGCCGCGCCGAGAAGGCGTTCTTGGCGGGGTCGAGATCGTAGAGGTCGCTGAGGTAGGCGCCGACCCGGCAGGTCGGCGCCTCTTTCGCCGAAGTTCCTTTCGCCGGGGCCGCGTCCGCGGTGCCGGCTGCCGACAGCCACACCGCGAACGCGCCGATCAGTACCGCCAGGACCCGTGTCAACCGCCGCCGCCCATTCATGACATCAGTGATCGTGGCCCGGCGGCGGCCGCCCCAATCCGCCCCGATCCGGCGCGGGAACGCGCGGCACCCGCGCGCGGAGGGCCGGTCAGCGCACCGGCGGCTTCCCCTCCGGCCTCACCACCAGCGCCGAGCCGCCCCCGCGCCGGGTCTTCTCGGCCGCGGCCAGCCAGCGCCCGTCGGGCAGCCGCTGGACGCCGGTGGCGGCGCCGATCTCCGGATTGAGCTTGAACACATGCCCCTTGGCCTCCAGCCGGCCCCGCAGCGGGCTGTCCCACAGCCCCGGCTCCAGCTCGGTGGCCGCCGCGTTGCGCTGGCTGGCGCGGGGCGCGGCGATGGCGTCGCCGAGCGGCATGCCGCGGTCCACGTGGTTGAGGAGCGTCTGGAGCACGGTGGTGATGATGGTGGCGCCGCCGGGCGAGCCGAGGGCGAAGGCGGGCCTGCCCTGCTCCAGGACGATCGTGGGCGACAGGGACGAGCGCGGGCGCTTGCCCGGACCGGGCAGGTTGGGGTCGTGGACGCCCGGGCTGACGGGGGCGAAGGAGAAGTCCGTCAGCTCGTTGTTCAGCAGGAAGCCGCGCCCCGGCACGGTGATGCCGCTGCCGCCGGTCTGCTCCAGCGTCAGGGTGTACGCGACGACGTTGCCCCACTTGTCGGCGACCGTGAGATGGGAGGTGTTCTCCCCCTCGTACGGCGTGGGCGCGGCCCGGCCGCCCGTCGCGCAGCCCGAGCCCGGACGGCGCGGGTCGCCGGGCGCCAGCGGGCTGGTGAGCGCCGCGCCGTCCTTGATCAGGCAGGCGCGCGAGTCGGCGAAGCGCTGGGAGAGCAGGCCCTGGACGGGCACCGATTCGAAGGCGGGGTCGCCGACCCAGCGGTTGCGGTCGGCGAAGGCGATCCGGCTGGCCTCGATGTAGCGGTGCAGATACGTCTGCTGGGGCAGCCGGTTGAGCTCGGAGTTCTCCAGGATGTTGAGAGCCTCGCCGACCGTCGTCCCGCCGGAGGACGAGGGGGCGATGCTGTAGACGTCCAGGTCGCGGTAGGAGGTATGGGTGGGTTCCTGCTTGCGCGCGCCGTAGGCGCGGAGGTCCCGCTCCGTCAGGTCGCCGGGCCGGGCCACGCGTCCGGAGGCCGGGTCGACGGGCGGCTTGCGCACGGTCCGGACCAGGTCGCGCCCCAACGCGCCCCGGTAGAAGGCGGACACGCCCTGGTCGGCCAGCAGGCCGTAGGTGCGGCCGAGGTCGGGGTTGCGCAGCGTCGAGCCGACGGCGGGGGGCTTGCCGCCGGGCAGGAAGATCTTGGCGGTGGCGGGGAAGTCCTTGAAGCGGTCGTAGTTGTCGGCGGTCTGCTTGCGGAAGGTCTCGTCGACGGTGAAGCCGTCGCGGGCCAGCCGCCGGGCGGGCGCCAGGACCTGGCCGAGGCTCCGGCTGCCCCAGGAGCGCAGGGCCGTGTCCCAGGTGGCGGGGGTGCCGGGGGTGCCGACGCTCAGGCCGCTGGTGACGGCGTCGGCGAAGGGCAGCGGGCTGCCCTTCTCGGTGAACAGGTCCTTGGTCGCGCTGAGCGGGGCGCGCTCGCGGCCGTCTATGGTGCGGACCTTGCGGGACTTGGCGTCGTAGTAGACGAAGTAGCCGCCTCCGCCGATGCCGGCGGAGTAGGGCTCGGTGACGCCGAGGGCGGCGGCGGTGGCCACCGCCGCGTCCACGGCGTTGCCACCCTTGCGCAGCACCTCGATGCCCGCGGCGGAGGCGTCGGCGTCGACGCTGGCCACGGCGCCCCCGTAGCCGACGGCCACGGGGGTCTTGGCGGGGGTGCGGGTGGCCTCGGCGATGGGCCCGACGGCCGCGGCGGGCGCGGCGGGTGCCGCCAGCGCTCCGGCGACGAGCGCGGCCGTGGCCGCCAAAACGGGCAGGCTCCGGCGGGGGTTCGGTCTGGCGAGGGCCATGAGTGCCTCCGTGACGGACGAACGGGCCCCGGAGCCTACTCGCGGAGCCCGCCCGCCGACAGGGCACTCGCCCCCGCCGGGGCCGGCCGCCGGGGCCGGTGCGGTCCGGTAGCGCCCCGAAGGGGCGCGGGGAACTGCGCGACCAGCCACGACGCACCGGCAGATGACGTACCGGACTCCCGCGGAGCGTTTAGCCGCGGACCCCCGCGTACACCGCACCGGCCATGGCCGCCTCACCCTTCGCGTTGGGGTGGAACGGCGCGGCCGGGTTCTCGGGGGTGGCGCCCTCGACCCAGCGGTCCGCCGCCGGGGTGCACACGTCGTGGCCGACGGTCGACGCGTAGGTGTCGACGTAGCGGACGTGCGCCGCGCGCGCCTGCTGCTGGAGCATCGCGTTCAGGCGCTTCTCGGTGTCCCGCAGGTAGGGCGCGTCACCGGCGGCGATCGGCACGGACGGGAAGCAGCTCGTGCCGTTGTCCGGCATGATCGACGGGTAGCCGACGAGCGCGACCTTGGCGTACGGGGCGCGCTCGTGAACGGCCTTCAGCACCTTGGCGATCTTCGGTGCGGCGTCGTTGATCCGCTGGGCGAGCCGGTCGGAGCCGTCGTCGGCGGTGTACTGCTTCTTGCAGGGGGCGCCGGCGGGGTCGGTGACGGAGAGCGCGGCGCAGCTGCCGATGATGGTCCCGAAACCGATGTCGTTGCCGCCTATGCCGATGGTCACGAGGCGGGTCTGCTTGCCGAGGGCGTCCAGCTGGGGCCCGGCCGACCCCGCCTGGGTGTTCCACATGTCGTCGGTCGTCGCACCGCTGCAGCTGACGTCCTTGAAGGACTTCTGGCCCAGCTCGGCGGCGGTCAGCGAGGGGTAGTTGACGCTGGAGCGCGCGCAGTCCCCGCCGGTCTGCTCGGGAATGCCGGGACCCGAGGTGTACGAGTCGCCGAGCGCGACATAGCGTGCGCTCTCGGCCCGGGCGGCCGGGGTGGCCGCCGCCGCGGGGCCCGCCGTCACGGCCGCTCCGGCCGTCAGGGCCGAGGCCGCGCCGAGCGCCGCGAGCGCCTTTCCGTACCGCGCGCCTCGTTCTCGCACCTGTGCCACAAGTACTCCAAAAAGGGTGTGAAGGGGGCCGTTTCCTACTGACCGACCAGTCAGTAACCGATCAGTTCGAGCCAGACTCCCCTTCCGGTTACCGTCTGTCAATCCGGCGACGTGCCCCCACGCGGACGCGGTTCCCATATGCCCTGTCCATCCGGCGCGACAGCGAAGTCCGCGCCGTCGAGGGCGTGTCGGCGCTGCTGCGCGCTGCCGCGCGCGGGGGCGCGGGCGCGGGCGCGGCGCGGCCGCCTCAGAGGCCGGCCGTGCTGACGACGACCGCGGAGAACGCCTCGCGGTCGTTCTGGCGTGCCGTGACCCGGGTGCGGGTGAGGGAGCCGTCCTCCCCCGGGAGGACGGTGGCCTCGATCCAGCAGGGGCTGTCGAACTCCACGTACTGGCTGAAAACGGTAGTGAGGCCCAGGACGGTGCCGTGGTCCGGGCCCGTCGCGGCGAGCGCGGCCTGGCGGGCGGCCTCCAGCAGCAGCATGCCGGGGGCGTGGTCGACCGGGTGGTCGAAGAGCACCGGGTGGCTGGGGTCCACGCGCAGCTGCCAGACGCCGTCGGCGTCGGTGGGCGAGAGGACCACGTCGTGGAAGCGGTCGCGGCCGACGCGCACCGGCGCCAGGGGCGGAGCCAGCGGTACGGCCCGGGAGACGACGGACGGGTCGCCGTACTCGCCGCGCAGCCGCCGGTAGACGGCCGGGGCGTGGCTGGTGAAACGGGCCCGGGCGGTGCCCAGCGGCATGCCGTCGCGCAGCGCGGTGACGTCCATCACCAGGGCGGAGAGCCGGCCCTGACGGCGTTTGACGTCGCTGCACACGATCCGCAGCTCCAGCTCGGCGGGGACGGCGGCCACGGACATCGCGGCCGGGTCGAGCTCGTAGCGGAAGTGGTCCCAGATCAGGTGGTGGCCGAAAGGCGTGTCATAGGCCAGGTGGGACAGCAGGGGGATGGTCTGCCGTACGGTCTCGGCGAAGAGGAGCGGGTCGTAGCGGCCGTCGACCGGGGTGTAGAAGCTGTGGGTCCGCGGCCACTGGGCGCCGATGATGAAGGTCTCGTCGGCGACGCGCGCCCAGTCGGCGAGGAGGACCTCGGCCATGGCCGCCTTGTGGACGTACTGCCGGGGCACACAGGTGGCCAGGCCGGGGGGCATGGAGGAGGTGGTGCTCAAAACGGGGGCTTGCTGAACGAGATTGGACATACCGACTTCCCGGGCGCTCTGACGCTGCTGCTCTGCCTCAAACACTGGAGCCGTAAGATAAAGGGTGTTCGTTTTGTTTGTCGATAGATGACGGGTGGTCACCTCATGGCGAGGCCCAGACAGGACCGCGCGGTGAGGACCCGCGCGGCCATCATTCACGCGGCCGCGGAGGTCTTCGACGAGTTCGGGTTCAGTGGCGCCAGCGTCAGCAAGATCATCAAACGGGCGGACGCCACCCAGGGCGCGATGTACTTCCACTTCAAGTCCAAGGAGGACCTCGCCCGGGCGGTGATGAACGAGCAGGGCGAGGGCATCGTGATGCCCGAGGGCGAGGACGGCCTCCAGCACCTGATCGACATCACCCTCCACCTGGCGACCGAGCTCCAGACCAATGTGCTGCTGCGCGCCGGCGTCCGGCTCGCCGTCGAGCAGGGCGAGTTCGGCGTCCGGGACGACACCGCCTACCAGGACTGGGCCGCCCGCTTCCACGAGCAGCTGGTCGCCGCCCGGGGCCGGGACGAGCTCCTGCCCGAGGTGGACGAACGGGAGCTGGCCTGGGTCCTGGTGAGCTGCTACACCGGCACCCAGCTCTTCTCCCAGGTCTCCACCAACCGCGCCGACCTGCCCGAACGCGTGGCCCTGCTGTGGCGCTACCTGCTGCCCGGCGTCGCCACGCCGGAGGCCCGCGCGCGGCTGGTCACCTGTCCCGGCCCGGCCGGGACGGACGGCCGGTGAACGGGCCGGCGGTGAAGGGACCGTCGGCGAGCGGGCCGCTGGTCGTCCTGACCGGCGCCACGGGGTTCATAGGCTCCGCAGCGCTGCGCGAACTCGGCCGCAGGGGCGTGCGCGTACGGGCGCTGACGCGCCGCCCCCGCCGGAACGCGGACCCGCTCGTCGAGTGGTTCCCCGGCGACCTGGCCGGCGACCTGACCGGCCCCGGCTCGCTGCGGGGGCTGTGCGAGGGGGCCGACGCCCTCCTCCACCTGGCCTCCTGCGTCTCCTCGGACGAGAGCCTGTGCGAGGCGGTCAACCACCGGGGCGCCGTCGCGCTGGCCGCCGAGGCCCGCCGGGCGGCGGTGCCCCGCGTCGTCGCCCTGTCGACCGCGGCCGTCTACGGCCCCGGGCCGCACACCGGCCCGGACGTCGACGCGATCCGGCCCGCGCCCACGTCGCCCGCGAGCCGCACCCGGCTGGCGGGCGAGGCCCCGATGCTGGAGAGCGGGGCCGTGGTCCTGCGCCCGGGGCTGGTGCTGGGCGCGGGCGACCGCTGGGTGGTGCCGGCCCTGGCCGAGCTGCTGCGCCGGGTTCCGGCGCGCTGGGACGGCGGGCGCGGCCTGCTGTCGGCCGTGGACGTCACCGATCTGGCGCGGCTCGTCGCGGAGCTGGCGTGCGGCCCGCGCGCCGTGCCGACGGGGGTCCACCACGCCAGCCACCCGGTGCCGGTGCGCAACGGCGACCTGATGGACGCGCTCGCCGGGCTCGGCGTCCTGCCGAGCGCCGGGGCCGACTGGCCGTGGGAGCGCTGCCTCGCGAGCCTGCGCGACAACCCGGGGCGGATGAGCGAGCGTCAGTTCGCCCTGCTCGCCCGCGACCACTGGTACGCGAGCGCGGAGGTGTGGCGGGCGGCGGACTGCCCGCCGGGTCCGGGCGTCCTCGCCCGGCTGGCGGAGGCGGCGCCCTGGTACCGGCGGCACCTGACGCCTACGGTGTAAGCGGCTCCAGCACCGTAGGCCGACCATCCGCCGGTGCGTCGTGGCTGGTCGCGCCCACGCGGCGGTAGCCGCATATCGACACTGCCCCGCGCCCCTTCGGGGCGCCCTCAGCCCCGCACCGGGAGGAGCACCAGGTCCCAGATCCGGGCGAGCTGCCCGCCGACGTCCACCGCCGGGCGCCCGGCGTCGGTGGCGGAGGCGCGGATCTGCGCCTCCGCGCCCACGATCAGATGGCTCACCAGGTCGGCGACCACCTCGGGGCGCGCCACGGGGGGCAGCACACCGGCCGACCGGGCGTGCTCGATCAGCCCGTGGGCGGCCGGCAGCCACGCGGAGGTCCAGGACCGGCCCCCGGCGCGCTCACGGGTGAGCCGGGCCGCCGAGCGGACCAGCGGCTCCTCCTCCATCAGCGCGGCGAGCGCCAGGGTGAGCGCCACCAGGCCGTCCACCGGGTCGCCGGAGGGCGCCAGCGCCTCGCGCACCCGGGCCTCCGTCAGGAGCCACCCCTCGTCCTGCACGGCGTCGGCGAGTTCGCCCTTGGTGGCGAAGTGGAAGGTCAGCGCCCCCATGGACATCTCGGCCGCCGCGCGGATCTGGGACAGGGACGTGCCCTCGTAGCCGTTGCGGTCGAAGGCGCGGGCCGCGGCCCGGACGAGCGCCGAACGGGTCCGTACGGCGCGCTCCTGCATGGCCATGCTCCCTCCAGACATTCGCTGTCATCGGCCATGGGACCGCGCCTTTGCGGAACGACGGCTTCAACTTGCCGGTGGGCGACCGGCGTTCAACCACCTTACGACCAGTGATCGGCAGCTCCGGCACTCGCTCGAGGTTTCCAAGGTCACACACCCCAGGGTTTTGAAAACAAAGCGATCGTTCTCTATTCTTTCGCTCGCGGCCGGGGAGTGCCGTCCGCGTCAGAAGGGACCGTGCGATGGCTGTGCACCATTCGACCCGCCCGTTCACCCCGGGCACCGCTCCACTCGTGTCCTTCGCCGAAGAGGTCTTCGGCTATCTGCCCCGCGCCGACCAGCGGCGCTGGGCCCACGCCTATCTGGAGGGCCTGCTCTCCACCCCGGGCAAGAAGACGGTCCGCCGCCTGGCGGCCGCCGTCTCGGCCTCGCCCACCGCCTCGCAGTCGCTGCACCAGTTCGTCAACGCCAGCCCGTGGGACTGGGGACCGGCCATGCGCTCGCTCGCGCACTGGACCCTGCCGCGGGCCGCCCCCCGGGCCTGGACCATCGGCACGGTGGTCGTCCCCAAGCGGGGCGAGAGCTCGGTGGGCGTCCACCGCCGCTTCGACCCGGCCTCGGGCCGCACCGTCAACTGCCAGGTGGGTGTGGGGATCTTCCTGTCCACCGAGGACGGGCCGGTGCCGCTCGGCTGGCGGATCCTGCTGCCCTCCCGCTGGACCGACGACGACGCCCTGCGCGAGCGGGCCCGCATACCGGAGTCCAGCGTGGGCGACCGGCCCGCCTCGGCGCAGGTGCTCGACCTGGTCCACACGCTCCACTCCCGGACCACCGCCATGCCGCTGCCCGTGGTCGCCGACATGAGCTCCTGCGCGGAGGCGGCCTCGCTGATCCGCGGACTCGACCGCGCCGGCTGCGACTTCGTCGTCGCCGTGCCCTCGGCCCTGGCCGTGCTCCCCGGCGGCCGCTCGCGCGGCGAGGGCCAGGGCGGGCCGGTCCCGGTGCGGCGGCTGGTCCACCAGGGCGACGGCCTCGGCGAGTTCCCCGCCCTGCTGGGCGCCCCCGGCACCGTCCCGGCCGGGCAGCCGCGCCGGCTCCTCAACACCCTGGTGCGGCTGCCGGAGCGGCCCGGCGACCGGACGGGCACGACGCCCCCGGTCCACCGGGCGTTCGCCCGCCGGGTCCCCGGCCGGCAGGCCGACGAACCCGTGTGGATCACCAACCTCACCCGGCACTCCGCCGAGGAGCTCATCGCCCTCACCGGGCACCACACCCGGACGGCCGGCGCCCTGCGGACCCTGGAGGACGACTTCGGGCTGCGGGACTTCGAGGGCCGCTCCTTCCCCGGCTGGCACCACCACATGACGCTGGTCTCCGCCGCCTTCGCCTACAGCCGGCTGGCCGGCTCGGCCGCCGAACGCGCGGACCGGCCGCTGGCCGTCGCCCGCTCGGCCTGACCCGCCGCACGGCCCCGGCCGGCGGCCGCCCGGAACCGGCCGCGCCCCGCCGCGCCCGCCCGCTCAGCGGACGTCGAGCCCCTCCAGGAACCACTCCTCCAGCGCCCGGATCCGCGCCTCGCACTCCGCGCGGTCCGCGCCCGCCACCACAAAGGCGGCCAGGAAGTCCCCGGAGTGCCAGGCCTCCTCCATCCGGTCCCCCGGCGCCGCGAAGTACTGGTGCTTGACCACCCCTTCGGGCATCCCCGCCGGATCGGGCATCCGGTGGACCGTGCCGGGCCGCCGCGTGAAGAGCAGCTGACCGCCGATGCGCTCCGGCTTCCCGCCACCCTCGTACCCGAACGGAAGCCCCAGCTGGCGGCGGACGGGCGGCTCGGCGGGGTCGAAGCCGAACATCGCGCGGTGGACGTCCCGGACGCCCGCGCCGCCCGCGCGGCAGGCGGCCTCGCACAGCACCAGCTCGTCCTCCGGGGTGTGGAACACCTCGATGTGGAAGGCGAAGTGGTCGCTGCCGCCGAACTGCTCCAGCAGCCGCTCGCCGAAGGCGGTCAGCCGGTGGCGCAGCGGGTCGCCGGCGTCCAGGGCGATGTCCATGCGCCCCTCGCGCTGGGTGTAGTCGGCCAGGACGTAGGTGTAGCGCGAGGGCCACATGGTGACGACGCGCCCGTCGAGGACCACGCCGTCGATGTGGCACATCCCGCCCTCGACGAACGCCTCCACCAGCCAGGTGGGCTCCTCGCCCGGTGCCGCGAGGTGGTCCCCCGCGAGCCAGCCGGCCACCTCGTCCTCCGTGCGCAGCACGGCCAGGTCGATGGAGCCGGCGCCGCGCCGGGGCTTGACCACCACGGGCAGGCCGTGGGCGGCGGCGAAGTCCGTGAGGTCCCGGGGCGCGGTCAGGAGCGCGTGGGCGGCGACGGGGATGCCGGCGCGGACGGCGGCGCGCTTCATCTCCCACTTGTCGCGGTAGGGCACGACCTCCTCGGGGCGCGGGCCGGGCAGGCCGTAGCGCACGCGCAGGTGGGCGGCGCGCTCCAGGTCGTTCTCCTGGCAGGCGACGATGTCGGTCACGCCGTACCGCTCGATGAGCTCGGCGGCCCGCTCGGCGACGCGGGGGCTGGTGTCGTAGCCGGGCAGGGCCTCGGCGTGGGTGAAGGGCGCGGCGGACGGCAGTTCCTCGCCGTGCACGGCGAGTTGTTCACCGGAGGCGAGGACGACGACGTCCCCGTCGTAACCCTCCAGCCAGTGCTCGTAGGGGTTGGCGCGGAACGATCCGCGGTGGAGGACCAGGGCGGTCATACGGTCACCTCGTGATGGGCGGTGCGGGGGCTTTCAGGACTCGTTCCAGAGGCTGACGTAGCGCTCGCCGGTGTCGGGCAGCACGGTGACGATGGTCTTCCCCGCGTACTTGGGGAGCCGGGCCAGCCGGGCGGCGGCGTGCACGGCGGCGCCGGAGGAGACGCCGACGAAGAGGCCCTGCCGTATCGCCAGCGCCCGCGCGGCGGCCAGGGCGTCGTCGTCGCCGCAGGTCAGCACGTGGTCGATGAGCGACTCGTCGGTGGTCGGGGCGACGAAGCCGCCGTTGAGGCCGGGGATGCGGTGCTGGCCGCCGAAGCCCCGGGACAGGACCGGCGAGCCCTCCGGCTCCACGGCGACGACCTCGATCGCGGGGTTGCGCTCCTTGAGGTAGCGGGCGCAGCCGGTGATGGTGCCGCCGGTGCCGACGCCGGCGATCAGCACGTCCACCTTCCCGGCGGTGTCGGCCCAGATCTCCGGGCCGGTGGTCTCGTAGTGGGCCAGGACGTTGTCGTCGTTCTCGTGCTGGCGGGAGTACCAGCAGCCGGGGGTGCGCTCGTGGATCTCCTCGGCCTTGGCGATGGCGCCGGGGAAGCCGTCCTCGCTGGGCGTCTGCACGACCTCGGCGCCCAGCGCCCGCAGCAGGCCCACGCGTTCGGGGGTGGCGCTGTCGGGCAGGACGACGACGCAGCGGTAGCCGCGGGCGGCGGCGAGGGCGGCCAGCGCGATGCCGGTGTTGCCGGAGGTGGACTCCAGGACCGTGCCGCCCGGGACGAGGTCGCCGCGCTCCTCGGCACCGAGGATCATGCGCAGCGCGGGCCGGTCCTTGCTGCTGGAGAAGGGGTTGGCGGACTCCAGCTTGGCGAGGACCTCGACGGACGGGTCCGCGCCCTCCGGGTACAGCCGGACCAGGGGGGTGCCCCCGATGAGGTCCTCCAGGCCGTCGGCGATGCGGCGGGTGCCGGTCGTCGCGGGGCCCTGGTGTGCGGTGGCGGCAGCGGCCATGGGTC
>NZ_JAILXP010000490.1 GCF_020740895.1 Streptomyces sp. UNOB3_S3
GCCCCTGGCCCCCGGCCGACGCCCGGCATCGCGGGCCGCCGGCCGCCCCGGACTCACCAGGGGATCGGGCCCCCGATGTCGAAGTACCCTCCCGTGGGCCCGTCGGGGCCCAGCCGCGCCATGCGGACGATGATCTCGGCGCCCTCCTCGACGGTCTGCGGTCCCATGTGCTGGTTGAGGTCCGTGGCCGTGTAGCCGGGCTCGACCGCGTTGATGCGCATGTCCGGGAAGGCCTTCGCGTACTGCACGGTGATCATGTTGACCGCGACCTTCGAGGCCGGATAGGCGACGCCGGGGTAGCCGAAGCCCGGTGTGTCCGGGTCGGCGGTCCGGGTCAGCGAGGCCAGGCCGCTGCTCACATTGACTACGACCGGCGCGGCGGACCGCTGGAGCAGCGGCAGGAACGCATGGGTGACCCGCACGACGCCGAAGACGTTCGTGTCGAAGACCCGTTGCATCATCTCGGCGGTGATCTCCGCCGGGCCGGCCACGCCTCCGTCCGCCATCCGCTCCTCGATGCCGGCGTTGTTGATCAGCACGTCCAGTCCGCCGTCGGCCTCGATCGTCTTCGCCGCGGCGGCGACGGAGGCGTCGTCGGTGACGTCGAGGACGACCATCCGTGTTCCCAGCCGCTCGGCCGCCCGGCGGCCGCGCTCGGCGTCCCGGCTGCCGATGTAGACGGTGTGGCCGGCCGCGACGAGGCGGCGGGCGGTCTCGTGGCCCAGCCCCTTGTTCGCTCCGGTGATCAATGTTGTCGTCATGATCCCAGTCTTCTCCCGGACGGTGCCGCGGGCCAAGAGTATGCCGACGGATCATCACCTCTCTTGTCGTGAGGTGAGGGGAGCGGACAGTCTGTCGTCTGTGACGGAGATCAAGGCGCTGTGCCCGGACGACCGGCCGTTGTGGCGGGAGCCACGGCTCGCCGCGCTCGCGAAGTCGCCGGGCGCGTTCGGCTCACGGTCGCTCCGATAGCATGTTCGATCACAAGACGATCGCCCCCCAACGCCCGCCCATCGCCAGAAAACATGTCATCCAGCGCGATAAGCAACCTATTTCCCCAATATCTAACAAATCGGCCGGACAATTGATATCTATAATAAATCGCAGAATCGCGTCCGACACGTGGCGTCGACCACGGGTGATGCTGTGGACCGCGGCGGCTGTGGTGGCCCTCGGATTCCTTGTCGCGCTGGAGATCGCCGCGCGCCACTACGGCATGCCGGGGCCGATCACCAACCAGGCGCGAGAGGTGATATTCGCCCCCAAGTCGGGGCCGTTGCTGTACGCCAGCATGGCGCTGATGATGGTGGTGCTCACCTGGCGGGAGCGGTGGATCGCGGCCGGTGTCGCGGTCGGCATCGACGTCGTCTTCTTCCTGGTGAGATGGGCGCTCGACGCCAAGATGATGTTCGGCAACGGCGCGCTGTGGGTGGTCCTGGGCTACGCGGTCATCGCCGTCACGCGCCGCACCGGCCGGGAACGCGCCCTGCTGCTGAAGGGCGTCGGGCTGGGCCTGCTGCTGGTCACCGGCCGTAAGACCGGCGACACCTGGCTGCTCATCACGTCGAAGACCCGCCCGACGGTGCTCGACCAGTACGTGGCGACCGCCGATCACGCGCTGGGCGACCCGTCCTGGCTGGCGGGCCGGATCGTCAACGCCACCGGCACGATCGGCAGCCATGTTCTCGACTACGTCTACATCCAGCTCGCGGTGGCCGCGGTCGTCGTCGCGCTGTACCAGCTGCGCAGCGTGGCGACCGAGCGCCGCTTCCCGAGCCATCACCTGGTGCGCACGTTCCTGGTGATCGGTCTCCTCGGGCCGGGCATCTACATGATCTTCCCGGTGGTCGGGCCGATCTTCGCCTACGGCGCCGACGGCGGGCACTGGGCGGTGGCCGACCTGTGGCCGAACACGCCGCCGACCGGTGTGCCGCACCATATGCCGTTCAACGAGATCACCCCGCGCAACTGCATGCCCAGCCTCCATACGGCGTGGGCCACCGCGATATTCATCCATTCCCGCAAGGGCCCGCGCATTCTGCGATTCTTCGGCGCGTTCTGGCTGATCGCCACGCTCGGCGCGACGCTGGGATTCGGTTACCACTACGGCACGGACATCGTCGCCGGCGTGGTGTTCACGTTCACGATCGAGGCGGCTCTGCGCTCGCTCGAGCGCGGCTGGGACCGGTCGGGAATCCAGCTCGTCGCCTATGGCGCGACGGTCTTCACCGCGCTCCTGGTCTCCTACCGCTATCTGTCGGTCGAGATGGCCGAACAGCCGTGGGTGTTCGGACCGCTGATGATCCTGGCCATGGTCTCGGTCATCTACGGCTACATACGGACCGCCAGGCAGTGGGAGCCGAAGGCCGTGCCGGCGCGACAGCGGGAGCCGCAGCCCGAGCTGGTCTGAAACGTGTCGCACCGGGTGGTGGGCGTGGACAGTCGCTGACGCGGCTCGCGCCCACCACCACGCGTATGTGCCCCCAGTGGCCCCTCTCCGCTTGCCTAAAGCCTTTAGGTAAATGCATAATCGATTCAGCCGAACGAGGGGAAGGTCATGGCGCGCGCGGGACTGACCACGGAACGCCTGGTCCGGGCGGGAGCGGAGCTGGCCGACGAGGTCGGCTTCGACGGGGTGACCGTCTCGGCGCTCGCCCGGCGGTTCGACGTCAAGGTCGCGAGCCTCTACTCGCACCTGAAGAACTCCCAGGACCTCAAGACCAGGATCGCCCTGCTCGCCCTGGAGGAACTCGCCGACCGGGCCGCCGACGCCCTGGCCGGTCGGGCCGGCAAGGACGCGCTGACCGCCTTCGCGAACGTCTACCGCGACTACGCCCGGGAGCACCCCGGCCGCTACGCCGCCGCCCGGCTCAGGCTCGACCCCGAGACGGCGGCCGCGAGCGCCGGCGTCCGGCACGCGCGGATGATGCGGGCGATCCTGCGCGGCTACGACCTGACGGAGCCGGAACAGACGCACGCCGTGCGACTGCTGGGCAGCGTCTTCCACGGCTACGTCAGCCTGGAGGCGAGCGGCGGGTTCAGCCACAGCGCCCCCGGCTCGCAGGAGTCCTGGTCATGGACCCTGGACGCCCTCGACGCCCTGCTGCGCGCCCGCCCCACCCCCTGACCACGGCCCCGCGCGAGCCGGAGCGCCGCCACCCACGGTGTGCGGCACCGGCTGCTCCGGGCACCCCGAGAACGCCGACCGACGGGCTGAGAGCATGCACACCACCGAGCACGACTGGATCACCACGCCCATCACCGCGGACATCCTCCGCGGCGCCCTCGACCTGGAACGCACCGCCCACGGCGTGCTGCCGCACCGGCTGCCCGCCCGGGCCCGCGCCCAGTGCGCCGACGGGCAGCTCGCCATGGCGGAGTCCCAGCCCTCCGGCGTACGCCTGGCCTTCCGGACCCGGGCCACCGCCGTCGAACTCGACACGCTGCCCACCAAGCGCGTCTACGTGGGCGTCCCGCCCCGCCCCGACGGCGTGTACGACCTGCTCGTCGACGGCCGCCTGGCCGGCCGCGCCCACGCGGCCGGCGGGAACACCCTGACCATCGACATGGCCACCGGGACCGCCGAGCACCGGCCCGGCCCGGCCGGCACCGTCCGTTTCACCGGCCTGCCCGACGGCGTCAAGGACATCGAGATCTGGCTGCCGCACAACGAGACCACCGAACTCCTCGCCCTGCGCACCGACGCCCCCGTCGAGCCCGCACCGGACCGGGGCCGCAAGGTGTGGCTGCACCACGGCAGTTCGATCAGCCACGGCTCCGACGCCGCGAGCCCCAGCACCACCTGGCCCGCGCTCGCCGCCTCCCTCGGCGGCGTGGAGCTGATCAACCTGGGCCTGGGCGGCAGCGCCCTGCTCGACCCGTTCACCGCCCGCGCCCTGCGCGACACCCCCGCGGACCTGATCAGCCTCAAGCTCGGCATCAACCTCGTCAACGCCGACGTGATGCGCCTGCGCGCCTTCACCCCCGCCGTCCACGGCTTCCTCGACACCGTCCGCGAGGGCCACCCCACCACGCCGCTGCTGGTCGTCTCGCCCATCCTGTGCCCCATCCACGAGGACACCCCCGGGCCCAGCGCCCCGGACCTCGCCGCCCTGAGCGGTGGGCGGCTGCTCTTCCGGGCCACGGGCGACCCGGCGGAGCGCGCGAGCGGGAAACTGACCCTCACCGCCATCCGCGACGAACTGGCCCGCGTCGTGCGGCAGCGGGCGGCCGAGGACCCGAACCTCCACTACCTCGACGGCCGTGACCTCTACGGCCGGGCCGACTCCGCCGAATCGCCCCTGCCCGACCGGCTCCACCCGGACGCCGCCACCCACCGCCTCATCGGCGAACGCTTCGCCGGACTGGCCTTCACCACCGGCGGCCCCTTCGCGGACCACGCCGCCTGACACCGGGGCGCAAGGCGCGGACGACGGGGAGGACGAGGAAGAC
>NZ_JAILXP010000491.1 GCF_020740895.1 Streptomyces sp. UNOB3_S3
GCCCCGGGACCTGGCGTGCCCCGGCGGCCTCGGTCGCCGACCGTTCCACCCTCACCTCGCTCCCCTTCGCCACCACCTTCAACACCGGCCATGGCCTCGGCTGGTACGAGCGGGGCCTGCGCCTCGCCGACGCGCCCTGGAACCATCTGGGGCTTCAGGACCGGCTCCCCGGCCGCCGCTGGGTCGTCCGCACGGCGGGGGCCCGGCCCGCCGTCGGCTTCGACTTCGCCGACGCCTGGCGCGGCGGCAGCAGCCTCCTCGTCGGCGGCAAGCCAGCGCTTCCCACCACCGTCGAGCTCTACGCGTCGAGACTTCCGCTGTCACCCACCACCGTGGCCGAGCTGGCCCACCGCACCGACCCCGGCTCGGCGGCCGTCCAGGTGGAGCTGGCCGTCGCCCTGGACGAGCCGGATCGTTTCACCTACCTCCCCGTGGGCACCCTCCCCGCCGGCGGCAGCGGCTGGACCACCGCCACGCTCCGCCTGACCTCCCTGCTGCGCGGCCGCGCAGCCGCCACCGCCCACGTCCTCGGTATCCGGCTCACCGCCCCGGACGGCGGAGGCGTCCGCTGGCGGCTCGGCGAGCTCGCGCTGCACGACGGCCCGCCCGTCGCGCCGGGCCGGCCGGACGCGCCGGCCGTCACCGCCGCCGCCCGCAACCCCGACGGCACGGCCGCCCTTCGCCTGACCTGGCAGCCGACCCGCCGGACCACGGACCGGACCATGGACCGGCCCACGCACCGGCCCACGCACCGGCCCACGCCCCGGGACCCCGGGCCCGTACGCCACTACGAGCTCCATCAGGTGGTGCCCGGCGGCCGGCCCCGCTTCCTCGGCGGCACCTGTGGGCATGCCTACTACGTCCCGGCGCTGCGCCGCACGGCCGACGAGCCGGTCACCCGCGTCGAGGTGCGCGCCGTGGACGAGCTGTACACCGCGTCGGCCCCCGCTTCCGTCATCCACCGCTGGTAGCACCCCTCGCGATCCCGGACCCGGACAAGGAGAGGCATGCACAACGACCGCACCATCACCGAGGCCCGGCTCAAGCGGGTCCTGGACGAGCGCATCCGCCCGGCCGTCCACCCCGAGTCGGTGCCGCTGGAGGTCTCCGTGTGGCACGCGCCCGGCGAGCCCGTGCCCGTCGCGGAGGGGCTGGCGGCGCCGCGCACCCCCGTCCCCGTGGGCACGGAGTGGGGACCGGCGTGGGGCACCAGTTGGTTCACCGTGTCCGGCGCGGTGCCGGAGGCCTGGGCGGGGCGTACGGTCGAGGCCCTGCTGGACCTGGGCTTCGACGAGAACATGCCGGGCTTCCAGTGCGAGGGCCTGGTCTACCGCCCCGACGGCTCGCCCGTGAAGGGGCTCAACCCGCGCAACCAGTGGGTGCGGATCGCGGAGCGGGCCACCGGCGGCGAGCCGGTGCTGCTGCACATCGAGGCGGCCGCCAACCCGGTGATCCTCGACTACCGCCCCTTCGTCCCCACCGAGCTGGGCGACCGTGAGACCGCCGACGACGCGCCCCGCTACCGGCTGACCCGGATGGACCTCGCCGTTTTCGACCGGACGGTGTGGGAGCTCGTCCAGGACCTCGACGTGCTGGGACAGCTGATGCACGAGCTGCCGGTGGACGCGCCCCGCCGCTGGGAGATCCTGCGGGCCGTCGAACGCGCCCTGGACGCTGTGGACCTCCAGGACGTCGGCGGTACGGCGGAACGGGCGCGCGAGCGGCTCACGGACGTCCTCGCCGCGCCCGCGCACGCCTCCGCACACCGGATCAGCGCCGTGGGACACGCGCACATCGACTCGGCGTGGCTGTGGCCACTGCGCGAGACGGTCCGCAAGGTGGCCCGGACGACCGCCAATATGACCGCGCTGCTGGAGGACGAACCGGACTTTGTCTACGCCATGTCCCAGGCGCAGCAGTTCGCCTGGATCAAGGAGCACCGGCCGGAGGTCTACGCGCGGGTGAAGAAGGCCGTCGCCGAGGGCCGCTTCGTGCCCGTGGGCGGCATGTGGGTGGAGTCCGACACGAACATGCCGGGGTCCGAGGCGCTGGCCCGGCAGTTCACCCACGGCAAGCGCTTCTTCCTGGAGGAGTTCGGGATCGAGACGGAGGAGGTGTGGCTCCCGGATTCCTTCGGCTACTCGGCGGCGCTTCCGCAACTGGTGCGACTGGCGGGCGCGAAGTGGTTCCTGACACAGAAGATCTCCTGGAGTCAGACCAACACCTTCCCCCACCACACCTTCTGGTGGGAGGGCCTGGACGGCACCCGGGTCTTCACCCACTTCCCGCCCATCGACACCTACAACTCCCAGCTCTCCGGCCAAGAGCTCGCCCATGCCGTGCGCAACTTCCGGGAGAAGGGCGGAGCGACGCGCTCGCTGGCCCCCACGGGATGGGGCGACGGCGGAGGCGGCACCACACGGGAGATGCTGGCGCGGGCGAAGAGGCTGGCGGATCTGGAGGGCTCGGCGAAGGTCGTCTTCGAGAAGCCGGCGGCGTTCTTCGAGAAGGCCCGGGCCGAGTACGCCGACGCACCGGTGTGGGTCGGCGAGCTGTATCTGGAGCTCCACCGGGCGACGCTCACCAGCCAGGCCCGGACCAAACAGGGCAACCGGCGCAGCGAGCACCTGCTGCGCGAGGCGGAGCTGTGGGCGGCGACGGCGGCGGTACGGACCGGGGCGCCGTATCCGTACGAGGCGCTGGACCGGCTGTGGAAGACGGTGCTGCTGCACCAGTTCCACGACATCCTGCCCGGCACGTCGATCGCCTGGGTGCACCGGGAGGCGGCACGGACGTACGCGGAGGTGGCCGCCGAGCTGGAGGTGCTGATCGCGGACGCGCTACGGGCGCTGGCCGGTGACGGTTCCGCGACGGTCGTCTTCAACGCGGCACCCCACGCGCGCGGTGGGGTGGCGGCGCTCGGAGCGGCGGCCGAGGAGTCGTCGACGACCCCGCCCACCACCGTGGCGCCGCGCGAGGGCGGCGGTTTCGTGCTGGACAACGGTCTGCTGACGGTCGTCGTCGACGAGCGCGGGCTGCTGGTCTCCGTGTACGACCGGCGGGCCGGACGCGAGACCCTGGCACCGGGGGCCCCCGGGAACCTCCTCCAGCTGCACCAGGACTTCCCCAACATGTGGGACGCGTGGGACGTCGACCGCTTCTACCGGAACACGGTCACCGATCTGACGGACGTCGACACGCTGGAGCTGACGGACGACGGCGCCGTCCTGCTCGTCCGAACCTTCGGCTCCTCGCGCGTCGAGCAGAGGATCACGCTGCCGGAGGGGGAGCGCCGGGTGGAGGTGGCGACGGAGGTCGACTGGCACGAGACGGAGAAGTTCCTCAAGGCCGCCTTCCCGCTGGACGTCCACACCGACCGGGTGGCGGCCGAGACCCAGTTCGGCCACCTCCACCGGCCCACGCACACCAACACCACCTGGGACGCTGCCAAGTTCGAGGCCTGCGCGCACCGGTTCCTGCATGTGGAGGAGCCGGGGTGGGGCGTGGCGCTGGTCGACGACTCGACATACGGCTACGACGTGACGCGGTCCGGTACGACCACCACCCTGCGCCTCTCCCTGCTGCGGGCCCCCCGTTTCCCGGACCCGCGCACGGACCAGGGCGTCCACCGCTTCCGCTACGCGCTGGTGCCGGGGGCGTCCGTGGGGGACGCGGTACGGGAGGGGTACCGGATCAACCTGCCGGAGCGGCGGGTTCCGGGTGAGGCGGGTGTGGAGCCCTTGGTGTCCGTGGACAACGACGCGGTCGTCGTCTCGGCGGTGAAGCTGGCGGACGACGGCAGTGGGGATGTGGTCGTGCGGATCTACGAGTCATTGGGCGGACGGGCGTCGGTCCGTCTGACGGCGGGCTTCGAGGTGGGGGAGGTCTCGGTCTGCGACCTGCTGGAACGACCGGTCGCGGCCGGGTCGGTCAGCCTGTCCCTCCGGCCGTTCGAGATCGTGACGCTGAGGCTGCGACGGGGCTGAATTCAGCCCGTTGGGGGCACCTCCCAGCGGTAGCTGGGGGAGTTTGAGGACCGGGGGTCCGGGGGCGGAGCCCCTGGAAGAAACGGTGAAAGGGCGGGACCGGGGCCGACCCAACGCGTCAACGATGCCGTACCAGCGGGAACGGGAGTGTCTCCCGAATCGACAGCCCCGTCAGGAACATGACGAGCCTGTCAACCCCGATCCCCAAACCTCCCGTCGGCGGCATCGCGTACTCCAGCGCGCGCAGGAAGTCCTCGTCCAGTTCCATCGCCTCCGGGTCGCCGCCCGCCGCCAGGAGGGACTGGGCCGTCAGGCGGCGGCGCTGCTCGACGGGGTCGATGAGCTCGGAGTACGCGGTGCCCAGTTCCGTGCCGAAGGCGACGAGGTCCCAGCGCTCGGCGAGCCGGGCGTCCGCGCGGTGGGGGC
>NZ_JAILXP010000492.1 GCF_020740895.1 Streptomyces sp. UNOB3_S3
CCGCGAAGAGCTCAGCCCCGTAAGGGCCCGTCCGCCCCACCCCGCCCCCGCCCCACGGCAGCCGGAGCCAGGGGCTACGGACGCACCCCCGTGCTGAGGAGCGCCGAGATCCGGTCGGCCGGCACGGGCCGGGAGTAGAACCACCCCTGGCCCGTGTCGCAGCCGATCCGCCCCAGCCGCTCCGCCTGCTCCGCGCTCTCCACGCACTCCGCCGTCACCGTGAGCCCCAGACGGTGGGCCAGTTGCACCAGCGCCTCGACGATCGTCTCGTCGGCGGGGTTGGGGTGCTCCTCGGCCCGGAAGCCGTGGACGAAGGAGCCGTCGAGCTTGAGGGTGGAGACGGGCAGCCGGCTGAGGTAGGCGAGGTTGGAGTAGCCGGTGCCGAAGTCGTCGATGGCGATGGCGACGCCCATGTCGCGCAAGGCCTGGAGCTGCTGGAGCGGCCGGCCGGCCGAGCCCATCACCGCCGACTCGGTGAGCTCCAGCTGGAGCAGCCGCGCCGGCAGCCCCGTCTCGGCGAGGATCCCGGCGACGTCCGCGACCAGGTCGGAGTCCCACACCTGACGCACCGCCACATTGACGCTGACCACGAGCGGTTCGCCGGGGTGGTCGAGCTGCCAGCGGCGCCCCTGGCGGCACGCGGTCGCGAGGATCCAGCGGCCCAGCGGCACGATGGCGCCGGTCTCCTCGGCCAGTCCGATGAACCGATTCGGCGCGAGCGTCCCGTACTGCGGGTGCCGCCAGCGCACCAGCGCCTCCACACCCCGTACGACACCGTCGCCGAGCCCGACCAGCGGCTGGTACTGGAGGACGAACTCCCCCCGTTCCACGGCCGGCCGCAGGGTGTTGGACAGCGCCTGCCGGGTCATCCGGTGGGCGTTGCGCTCGGGGTCGAAGAGCGTCCAGCGGGCCTTGCCGTCGGCCTTGGCCCAGTACAGCGTGGTGTCGGCGGCCTGCATCAGCTCGGTCGCGTGCGTTCCCGCGGCGGGGCGTTCGACGACGCCGATGCTCGCCGACACCGCCAGCCGCTGCCCCGCCACCTCGAACGGGCGGGTGAGCGCCGCCTGGACGGCCGCCGCGAGGGCGACCAGCTGCTCCGTGCCCGCGGACTCCTCGACCAGCAGCGCGAACTCGTCGCCGCCCAGCCGGGCCACCAGATGCCCGTCCGGGGCCGCGCACTCCGTCAGCCGCCGGGCGACCGCGCCCAGCAGCAGGTCCCCGGCCCGGTGGCCGAGGGTGTCGTTGACGGCCTTGAAACCGTCGAGGTCGAGATAGCAGAGCCCGACCCGCCCGCTGCGGGGACGGCCGTCGGGGTGCGGCAGGGCGTCCGGGGGAGGCACGCCGTCCGGACAGGGCACCCCGCCCGGACGGCGCGTGGCGTCCGGGCGGCGCGTGGCCTCCGGACGCCGTGCGGCGGCCGCCAGCGCGGCGGCCAGGCGTTCGAAGAACAGGCTCCGGTTGGGCAGCCCGGTCACCGGGTCGTGCATCCGCAGATGCCGCAGCCGGGCGCGCAGATCGCGCCGGTCGGTGACGTCGGCCACCGACAGCAGGGTGTCGTGGGTCTCCGGCAGCGAGGTGACCGTCACCTCGGCCCACATCTCCCGGCCGCCGGGCCGTCTGAGCCTGCGGGTGCAGAGCAGCCGGTCGCGGCGGCCGAGCAGGATCTCGCGATAGGCGCTCCAGGCGCGGGGGTCCTCGCGCAGTCCGGCGAGTTCGGCGGCGGGGGAGTCCCGCAGCAGGTCCGGGTCGGTGCCCAGCAGCGCGCCCAGGGCGTCGTTGGCGGTGCGTACGAGGCCGTCGCGGCCGACGACGGCCATGCCGAGCCGTGCGGCCCGGAAGGCGGCGCGGAATTCGTTCGACGTGACATCCGAAACATTCGAAGCGCCATCCGAAATGGCATGACGTTGCGTGACGACTGGCGGCGTGGGGTCGGGCGGACCGCCCTGGCCGTCGAGTGTTCCGCTCAACGCTCGCTCCCGCGTGACAGTGGTTCCGCACGGGGCCCGTGCGGGGAGTCGTATGTCTCGTACGCGTGGTGGAAAAGACGGCAAATTGCCGCCTGTAGGGGGATTCCGTGCTGGAAGTGTGGCGAGCATAGAGCCCGCGCAGGGACCGTTCCAGCGGCCCGGCCGCGAGGGGTGGAGCCGTCGGCTTGGGTCCGACCGTTTCTGTCCGTCCATGCGCGTCCGCGCACACTCACGCCTGAGGCTGGATGGTTGCGTCTAGTCGATTGACCGTCCGTGACTGAGTGTGATGTACCCAGAAGTCGGCTTAGTCACTCGACTGGGGTAGTGAAACGGGGCATAACACCGCAAATAACAAGAGGGTGGGTGAGGTCTCCCGATTCCGTCCCCGGAGGTCGACGTGGTGCGTCCGCTGACACCCATGGGAGTGGACCAGTCGCGGCCGCGCCGCGCGGAGCGGTCCCGGCTGCGCCGCGTGGGCGCGGTGCTCACCTGCCTGTGCGCGATCGCCACGACCGTGGTCGCCGCACCGGCGCACGCCGTGGGCCCCGGCGGCCCCTGTGCGCTGCCCCGCAGCCAGGCCCACCACTCGGAGGGCCTCGACACCTGGAATCAGGACTACCCCCGGCCCGTCGGGCGGCTCGACGCCGTGATGGTCTTCCTCTCCTTCCCGGACTCCAAGCCCTTCGTCACCCCCGACCGGCTCGCCGCCGACCACTTCCCCGGGACCTCCCGCTTCTTCGAGCGCGCCTCCTACGGGCGGTTCACCCTGCGCGTCCACCCGCTGAAGAAGTGGTTCCGGATGCCCCGGCCCTCGGGCGACTACCACATACAGCGCGACTGGGACGGGGAGCAGCGCTCCGCCTACCTGCGGGACGCCATCGCCGTCGTGGACAAGGAGGTCGACTTCCGGCGCTACAGCCTCGTCTATCTGGTCGCCGACCCCGACGCCCCCGGTGTGGACTCCGACGCGACCAAGGTCGTCAACCTTGAGGAGCCCATCCAGGTCGACGGCACCGAGCTGCGCCGGGTGGTCACGGTCTTCGAGCACCATCCACCGGACCGCAACGTTCTCGCGCACGAGACCGGTCATGTCCTCGACCTGCCCGACCTCTACCACCGGCCGACCGACGGCAAGGGCGACTGGGACACCCATGTGGGCGACTGGGACATCATGGGCAGCCAGTTCGGGCTCGCCTCGGAGCCCTTCGGCTGGCACAAGTGGAAGCTGGGCTGGCTGGCTCCGCGCCAGGTGGACTGCGTCAGCGGACCGGGCACCACCGTGCACAGCGTTCAGCCGCTGGAGTCCCCCATGCGTCCGGGCCAGGACGCCCGCACCCGGATGGTGGTGGTCCGCACTGGGGTGACCAGCGCCATCGTCGTCGAGGCGCGCAGCGCGACCGGCAATGACTCGGGCACCTGCACCGAGGGCGTCCTCGTCTACCGGGTGCGCAGCGACACCGCCTCGGGCGGCGGGCCCATCCAGGTGCTGGACGGGCATCCGGGCGGGCACGCCTGCTGGGGCGAGTCCGTCTACCCGCCGCTGGCGGACGCGCCCCTGGGGGCGGGGGAGACCCTGGAGGCGGACGGGGTGCGGGTGGAGGCGCGCGGGCATATGACGACCGGGGCGTGGACGGTCCGGGTGACCCGGCGCTGATCGTCCACGCGTCGTGGAACGAAGCCGAAGCGGAACATCGCAGCGGAACGCCGAAGGCCCCCACCTGAGGTGGGGGCCTTCGGCCGTCTGTGCGCCGCCAGGGACTCGAACCCCGGACCCGCTGATTAAGAGTCAGCTGCTCTAACCAACTGAGCTAGCGGCGCCTGCTGACGTGGAAGACTTTAGCACCCCGATCCGGTGTAAAGAAAATCCGTATGTTTCACCCCCCGGTGGAGATGGGTAAGGAAGTCGCCCGGGCGGCTCGTACACAGGCC
Organism: Streptomyces sp. UNOB3_S3; assembly: GCF_020740895.1. Lineage (GTDB taxonomy): Bacteria > Actinomycetota > Actinomycetes > Streptomycetales > Streptomycetaceae > Streptomyces. Next base: position 3,897 of record NZ_JAILXP010000492.1, read on the forward strand.
CAGAGCAGGGCGTCGGCGCCCGGCAGCCGGGGGTGGCGCACCTCCGGGGCGATCAGCCAGCGGGCGACGGCCGGCGTGGGCTCGCTCCCCTCGGGCGGCGGGTAGAGCGGGGGGACGGTCACGGCGTCGCCCGTGCCGTAGCAGAGCAGCGGGGGAGCCGTACGGTCCCGGCGGCCCCACTCCTCCCAGGCCAGCAGCGCGGGCAGCCGCTGGGCCGTGCCGGGCGCCGCGAACAGCAGCAGCCTGCCGCGCTGGGCGGCCACCGGGCCGGAGCCGGGCCCGCCGGGCGACCACAGCCGGGCCAGTATCCGCCGGCCGAAGAGCGCCGGGGCGTCGATCACGTCGAACACCGTGCCGCAGGGGAGCGCGACCGGGGCCAGGGGGTCGTCGGCCCACCGGGCGTGCACCTCGTGCGGCACTCTGCCGGCGGAGGCGAGCCAGTCGGCCCCGGCCAGGGTGACGTGGGCGTGGGCGGGCGGCGACCAGGAGGGGGAG
>NZ_JAILXP010000493.1 GCF_020740895.1 Streptomyces sp. UNOB3_S3
CCACCCAGTCGTACCCGGCCTCCCACCGCGCCCGCGCCCGCCGCCCCGTCGCGCTGCTCGCGGCGGCCGCGATCGTCGCGGCCGTGGTCGGCGGCGGGTCGGCGGCCCTGGTCGGGGAGCTGACCGGCGGGCGCGGGGACAGCGGCCAGTCCACGTCCGTCCAGAACGCCTCCCTCAAGGGCACCGGCGTCTCGGCCGTCGCCAATGCCGTCAGCCCCAGCATCGTGGAGATCAAGGCCGCGACCGCCTCCGGCCAGTCCACCGGCTCCGGCGTGATCATCAGCGGCGACGGTGAAGTGATCACCAACAACCACGTGGTCGCCGGCGCCGACGAGGTCAAGGTCACCCTCAGCGACGGCACCGTCAAGACCGCCAAGGTCGTCGGCACCGACCCCGGCAAGGACCTCGCCCTCATCAAGATCCAGGACGCCAAGGGCCTCAAGGCCGCCAAGCTCGGCGACTCCGGCAAGCTCAGGGTCGGCGACCAGGTCGTCGCCATCGGCTCCCCCGAGGGCCTGACCGGCACCGTGACCAGCGGTATCGTCTCCGCCCTCAACCGCGACGTGACCGTCTCCAAGGAACAGGGCGGCAGCGGCCAGGAGCAGCAGCGTCAGCAGCAGCGCGGCCTCCCGCAGTGGCCGTTCGAGTTCGGCGGCAACCAGTACAACGGCGACACCGGCTCCTCCAAGACCACGTACAAGGCCATCCAGACCGACGCCTCCCTCAACCCCGGCAACTCCGGCGGCGCCCTCATCAACATGAACGGCGAGATCATCGGGATCAACTCCGCCATGTACAACGCGGGCGCCGGCGACACCGCCGGCAGCGTGGGCCTCGGCTTCGCCATCCCCGTCAACACGGTCAAGGGCGACCTGGCCAAGCTGCGGGCGGGCGGCAGTGGCGCCTGAGAAACCGCCGGGCGTGCGAGGCTGAGGAGGGACGAACCCCTTGCCGACCCCCTTGCCGCCCAGTGAGAACCGTGAGGTACCGCCGATGAGCCCCGCCGAGCACGGCGAGACGCCCGCCCGCATCCTGATCGTGGACGACGAGCCCGCCGTGCGCGAGGCGCTGCGCCGCAGCCTCGCCTTCGAGGGCTACGCCACCGAGCTGGCCGTCGACGGGCTGGACGCGGTCGAGCGGGTCGCGGCCCGGCACCCCGACCTGATCGTGCTCGACGTGCTGATGCCGCGCATGGACGGCCTGACGGCCGCCCGCCGGATCCGCGCCTCCGGAGTGACCGTACCGATCCTGATGCTGACCGCCCGCGACACGGTCGGCGACCGCGTCACCGGCCTCGACGCCGGCGCCGACGACTACCTCGTCAAGCCCTTCGAGCTCGACGAGCTGCTGGCCCGCATCCGCGCGCTGCTGCGCCGCAGCTCCTACGCGACCCCCGCCGCGCCCACCGACGCCGACACGCAGACGCTGTCCTTCGGCGATCTGCGCATGGACCTCGCCACGCGCGAGGTGACCCGGGGCGACCGGCGCGTGGAGCTGACCCGGACCGAGTTCACCCTGCTGGAACTGTTCCTCACCCACCCCCGTCAGGTGCTCACCCGGGAACAGATCCTCAAGTCCGTCTGGGGGTTTGAATTCGAGCCGTCGTCCAACTCCCTCGACGTGTACGTGATGTACCTGCGCCGCAAGACCGAGGCCGGAGGAGAGCCGAGGCTCGTCCACACCGTCCGCGGGGTGGGGTACGTCCTGCGGGCCGACGGCGGCACGGAATGATCGCGACCCGGTTCCGCAGGCTCCCGCTGCGCTCCCGGCTGGCACTGCTGACGGCCGCCGCCTGCGCGGTGGCGGTGGCGCTGGCGGCATGGGCCTGCTGGTTCGTCACCAAGGAACAGCTCGGCAGCGAACGCGACACCACCCTCACCAGCAAGCGCCTCGACGAGCGGTCGGTACAGGCGCTGGTCCGCGGCTGCGGCGCCAATCCGCCCGGCCTGCCCCCCGCCCCCGGCTCCTACACCGTGCAGGTCGTCACGGCCGGCGGCGTGGTCTGCACGATGCCCGGCAAGTCCCCCATCAAGGTCACCGCCGCCGACCTGGCCGTCGCCGACGGACGGCTGGAGGAGACCCTCCACGACAGCGTCGCGACCGACGGCAACGAGATGCGCGTCTCGACGTACCGCAGCGACACGCTCCCGAACACGGCCGTCTCCATCGCCCAGCCGCTGAGCGAGACCGACAAACCCCTCAACTCCCTCGCCCTGGTCCTGGTGCTCACCGCCGGAGTGGGCGTGGTGCTGGCCGCGACGGCCGGCCTGTGGATCGCCCGGGCCGCGCTCCGGCCGGTGGACCGGCTGACGGACGCCGTCGAGCACATCGCCCGCACCGACGACCTCGCGGTGCGCATCCCCGTCGAGGGCGAGGACGAGATCGCGCGCCTGTCGCGCTCGTTCAACTCCATGACCGAGGCGCTCGCCTCCTCCCGCGGCCGGCAGCAGCAGCTCATCGCCGACGCCGGGCACGAGCTGCGGACGCCCCTGACCTCCCTGCGCACCAACATCGACCTGCTCGTGCGGAGCGAGGAGACCGGCCGGGCGATCCCCCCGGAGGACCGGAAGGCGCTGCTCGCGAGCGTCAAGGCGCAGATGACGGAGCTCGCGGAGCTCATCGGCGACCTCCAGGAGCTCTCCCGCCCGGACGGCCCGGAGAACAGCGGCCCCCTCCAGGTGGTCGCCCTCCACGAGGCCGCCGGACGGGCCGTCGAGCGGGCCCGGCTACGGGCCGGCGGCGCCGGGCTCACCGTCGACGCCGAGCTCGACCCGTGGTTCGTCCGCGCCGAACCGGCCGCGCTGGAGCGGGCGGTCGTCAACCTCCTCGACAACGCCGTGAAGTTCAGCCCTACGGGTGGTGTGATCGAGGTCCGTCTGGTGAAGGGCGAACTGACCGTTCGCGACCACGGCCCCGGCATCCCGGCCGAGGAACTCCCCCACGTCTTCGACCGGTTCTGGCGCTCCCCGTCGGCACGCGGCATGCCGGGCAGCGGCCTGGGCCTGTCGATCGTCGCCCGCACGGTCCGGCAGGCAGGCGGCGAGGTGGCGCTGCGCGCCGCCGAAGGCGGCGGCACGGTGGCGAGCGTACGCCTACCGGGCGCGTCGACGGAGCCGCCGCACGCCCCGTAGGGGCGCGGGGAACTGCGCGCCCAGCCCCCACCGGCCCGCAGAGGCTATTTGCCAACGGCGAGCCCGGTAGCCGACAACTCGGCGCGGATGCCATCGGACCCAACCGTCAGATCACGCAGCCGCAGGCGCGTGGCCTCCGGCGGAAGCCGGAACGAGAAGGAGAACCGGTCCGCAAGCTCCGGCGGCTGGAGGCGCGTGAGCGCGGTGAGCAGCCCGGGATCGATCCCGAGTTTCTCCAGCAGCCACGGGTGGTCGACGAGCACGTCGACGAGGTTGAGCCGGGTGAGCCCGTCGACGAACAGGGGCGTCCTCGCCATCTCCTCCGGCACGCCGAGTCGTTCGACGATCGCCGGGACGGAGAACAGGGCCTTCACCCGGGCGGCGTCCTCGGCGATCCGCTCGGCGGCCTCCCGGTGCAGGACGAGACTTCTGCGGTCGCCGGGGCCGTGGCCGCCGGGGCGGTAGGTGGCGACGTGGGGGAGGTCGAGGCTCATCCCGTCGATCTCGGTGGTGACGGCGCGCCCGCCGTCCCGGCGCAGATGGGCCTTGGCCTGGACGACCAGCTCCTGCCCGGCGACGCTCAGCCGGCCCCGGGCGCCGATCGCGTTGCCACCGAGATCGCGGAATCTGACCTGGGAGGCGCCGAGTTCCCGGTCCATGTCGGCGAACGCCAACAGGACCTCACCACTGAGGTCGCCGATGACGGCGCCCCGGATGGCGGTCGGCAGGCTGCCGGTGAGCCGGATGTCGCGGGCGCTCGCCCGTACCCGCGCCAGCGTCACCCGGTCGGCGGCGACGTGGGGGACGGTGACGTCGACCTGGTCGAGGCGCTTGGCGGCCACCTGGGTGAGGAACGGGAACCCCTTGATGTCGACCTGGGGCTCGGCCGTGAGGCGCAGGGCGCTCTGGAGCTGCTGTTGGGCCTTCTTCTCCGCGTACATCGCGGCGCAGCGGTCGGCGAGGAAGAGGAGGGCGGTGCCGGCGGCGAGGAAGAGGGAGAGCTTGACGAGGCGGCGGAGGAGCCGGAAGGGGCTGGGGGTCCACCGCTGCCGGGTCCGGGCCCGCTGTCGACGGCGGCCGCGCCGGCTTCCGCGGCGTCCGGCGCGACGGTGGCCGGGCGGGGCCCCCGGCTGGTCGTCGCCGGGACCGGCGGGAACATAGGCGATCGGCTCGGCGTGGGGGCCGGCGGATATGAGG
>NZ_JAILXP010000494.1 GCF_020740895.1 Streptomyces sp. UNOB3_S3
ATCCACCCCGATCGGTACGGCCACCCAGCACCCCCAGCGCGCTCACCTCGCGCGACTAGGTTCGCTGGCAAGAAAGCCGGGACGGCTGGGTTCGCTGTCAAACGCCTCGATTGGATGACGGAGGACAGCGTATCCGGGCATGACCGATCGGCGGCGATGTATTAGAGTTATCTCGACATCGAGATATCTGCCGAGAGGCGTACCGCTGTCGCGCCAGTAAGGCATACCTAACTTAGGCACACCTTAGCGGATGCGCGCGCCATCGGGGCGGCAGGATTGCCGCAGTACGCGAATTCATGCATGAAGGAGACTGTCGTGTCGGCGAACAGCTTCGACGCCCGCACCACGCTGCGCGTGGGCGACGAGTCGTACGAGATCTTCCGGCTGGACAAGGTCGAGGGCTCCGCGCGCCTTCCCTACAGCCTGAAGGTGCTCCTGGAGAACCTCCTCCGCACCGAGGACGGCGCGAACATCACCGCCGACCACATCCGCGCCCTGGGCAACTGGGACTCGCAGGCCCAGCCCAGCCAGGAGATCCAGTTCACGCCGGCCCGCGTGATCATGCAGGACTTCACCGGTGTGCCCTGTGTCGTCGACCTCGCCACCATGCGTGAGGCCGTCGCGGCGCTCGGTGGCGACCCGGCGAAGATCAACCCGCTCTCCCCGGCCGAGATGGTCATCGACCACTCCGTCATCGCCGACAAGTTCGGCACCAACGACGCGTTCGCGCAGAACGTCGAGCTGGAGTACGGCCGCAACAAGGAGCGCTACCAGTTCCTGCGCTGGGGCCAGACCGCCTTCGACGACTTCAAGGTCGTCCCCCCGGGCACCGGCATCGTCCACCAGGTGAACATCGAGCACCTGGCCCGCACGGTCATGGTCCGCAACGGCCAGGCCTACCCCGACACCCTCGTCGGCACCGACTCGCACACCACCATGGTCAACGGCCTCGGTGTGCTGGGCTGGGGCGTCGGCGGCATCGAGGCCGAGGCCGCGATGCTCGGCCAGCCGGTCTCCATGCTCATCCCGCGCGTCGTCGGCTTCAAGCTGACCGGTGAGCTCCCGGCCGGCACCACCGCCACCGACCTCGTCCTCACGATCACCGAGATGCTGCGCAAGCACGGCGTCGTCGGCAAGTTCGTCGAGTTCTACGGCGAGGGTGTGGCGGCCACGAGCCTCGCCAACCGCGCCACCATCGGCAACATGTCGCCGGAGTTCGGCTCCACCGCCGCGATCTTCCCGATCGACGGCGAGACCCTGAACTACCTCAAGCTCACCGGCCGCTCCGCGCAGCAGGTCGCGCTCGTCGAGGCGTACGCCAAGGAGCAGGGCCTGTGGCTGGACCCGGCCGCCGAGCCCGACTTCTCCGAGAAGCTGGAGCTCGACCTCTCCACGGTCGTCCCCTCCATCGCCGGCCCCAAGCGCCCGCAGGACCGCATCGTCCTGGCCGACGCCAAGGCCCAGTTCGAGCGTGACGTCCTCAACTACGTCTCCACCGCCGACGAGGCGGGCGAGGAGTCCTTCCCGGCCTCCGACGCCCCGGCCGCCTCCAACGGCGTCCCGTCGAACCCGGTCACCGTCACCGCCCCCGACGGCACCACCTACACGATCGACCACGGCGCCGTCACCGTCGCCGCGATCACCTCCTGCACCAACACCTCGAACCCCTACGTCATGGTCGCCGCCGCGCTCGTGGCCAAGAAGGCGGTCGAGAAGGGCCTGACCCGCAAGCCGTGGGTCAAGACCACCCTCGCCCCGGGCTCCAAGGTCGTCACCGACTACTTCGACAAGGCGGGCCTGACCCCCTACCTCGACAAGGTCGGCTTCAACCTCGTCGGCTACGGCTGCACCACCTGCATCGGCAACTCCGGCCCGCTGCCGGAGGAGGTCTCCAAGGCGGTCAACGACCACGACCTCGCCGTCACCTCGGTGCTCTCCGGCAACCGCAACTTCGAGGGCCGGATCAACCCCGACGTCAAGATGAACTACCTGGCGTCCCCGCCGCTGGTCGTCGCCTACGCCCTCGCGGGCTCCATGAAGGTGGACATCACCCGCGACGCGCTCGGCACCGACACCGAGGGCAACCCGGTCTTCCTCAAGGACATCTGGCCGTCCGAGGCCGAGGTCAACGAGGTCGTGGCCAACGCCATCGGCGAGGACATGTTCAACAAGTCCTACCAGGACGTCTTCGCGGGCGACGCCCAGTGGCAGGCCCTGTCGATCCCGACCGGCAACACCTTCGAGTGGGACACCGAGTCCACCTACGTCCGCAAGCCCCCTTACTTCGAGGGCATGCAGATGGAGCCGGCCCCGGTCGCCGACATCACCGGCGCCCGCGTCCTGGCCAAGCTGGGCGACTCGGTCACCACCGACCACATCTCCCCGGCCGGTGCCATCAAGGCCGACACCCCGGCGGGCAAGTACCTCACCGAGCACGGTGTCGAGCGTCGTGACTTCAACTCCTACGGTTCCCGCCGTGGCAACCACGAGGTCATGATCCGCGGTACGTTCGCCAACATCCGCCTGCGCAACCAGATCGCGCCGGGTACGGAGGGCGGCTTCACCCGCGACTTCACCCAGGCCGACGCGCCTGTGTCGTTCATCTACGACGCCTCGCGCAACTACATCGAGCAGGGCATCCCGCTGGTCGTCCTGGCCGGCAAGGAGTACGGCTCCGGCTCGTCCCGTGACTGGGCCGCCAAGGGCACCGCGCTCCTCGGCGTCAAGGCCGTCATCGCCGAGTCCTACGAGCGCATCCACCGCTCCAACCTCATCGGCATGGGCGTCCTCCCGCTCCAGTTCCCCGAGGGCGCCTCGGCGGAGTCCCTCGGCCTGACCGGCGAGGAGACCTTCTCCTTCGCCGGCGTGACCGAGCTGAACGAGGGCCGCACGCCCCGTACGGTCAAGGTCACCACCGACACCGGTGTCGAGTTCGACGCGGTCGTCCGCATCGACACCCCCGGTGAGGCCGACTACTACCGCAACGGCGGCATCATGCAGTACGTGCTGCGCAACCTGATCCGCAACTGAGCAACTGAGCGTTTCCGGCTGAGCGGTTGAGGGCCGCACCCCGTTCCGTACGGGGTGCGGCCCTTTCGCGTACCGCCGCCGGGCCCGGGCGGGCGTTCCCTCCGCCACCCTTCCGGGGGCATATCCCAACACGACCGGGTGACGCGGGGATTGATGAAGTGTTGTGCGTTGATATGCGGGTTAGGCTCCACGCCGGGATGGACGCGACGCTGTCGTCCCAGAGGGAGGGATGAGCCAATGGGATCCGCCGTGACCTTCGGGGAGCTCGGCCGGCTGTACGGCGAGGAGCTGCCCGCGCGGATCGCCCTGTCGAGCCTGCTGCCCACCGGCGCCGCCGCCGGCGCGGGCGCCGACCACCACCCCGTCTACCCGGCCCTTGTGAGAACCGAGCACGGCACGACCGTGGCCTACGCCTGCCAGTACAAGGAGAACCCCGGCAGCCTCGGTCTCCTCGCCGCCCTGGGCCTGGCGCCCACCACTCCCGGCTACACCCTGACCTGCGTCCCGGCGGCCGTTCACAGCCGCTGACCCCCGAGCGCCACCGTCTCAACCCCAAGGACTCCGCCCTCGGCCGATCCGGCGGGGGCGGCATGCCCGGGCGCCGTTCGGCGCGCCGGGAGCGGACACCACAGAAGGGGAACGGAATGGACAACGCCATCAGCTTCGAGGAACTCGACCGGATCACGGGCGAGGTGCTGCCCGAGCGGACCGTCATGGGCGTCATCGCCACCCCGCTCAACCTCGTCGGCCCCGGCGACCCCGGCGCCGGCGCGGCCTCCGGCAGCTCCAGCTCCGCGGCGGCCACGGGCGGCGGCGTCTTCGCCCCCGTCCCCCACGACCACGGCGCCACCATGCTCTCCGCCTGCCAGTCCATCGACCGGCAGGGCACCCCCGGCCTGCTCGGCTCCCTCGGCCTGGGCTCCGAGAACCCGACCGCCAGCGTGGTCTGTACCCCGGCGGCCGTGGCCAGCCACTGATCGGCCACTGATCGCCTGACGGCCCCACCCCAAGCGTCCGGGGAAGGGCCGGGACCCGTTCGCCCGGTCCCGGCCCTTCCCCGTCGCCCGCCACCCTCCGGAGGACGTCCATGTCAGCGCCCTGCGCCACACCCACCCTGGTGGCCGGCATGGAACTCGTCGGCGAGTTCGAGGGCTCCGGATACCGTGAGCCGCCGCAGCTGGTCTGCCGCCCCGACGGCCAGATCGTCCGGCTCCCGCCCCTGCTCTACCGAGTGG
>NZ_JAILXP010000495.1 GCF_020740895.1 Streptomyces sp. UNOB3_S3
CCGTCACGGAGCAGCCCGCCCCGGAGGCCGCGCTGCTCAAGGGCGCCGCCAGGGTCGCACGGCCCGAGATCGCCCCGGCCAACGGCGAGAAGGTCGGCGTGGGCCAGCCCATCGCGATCGTCTTCAAGCAGCAGAAGGTCGCCAAGGAGCTGCGCGCCGGCATCGAGGGACGGCTGAAGGTCTCCACCTCCCCGCAGGTCCCCGGCGCCTGGCACTGGAACGAGTCCAAGGGCGACACGCGCGTCCACTTCCGCCCCGAGAAGTACTGGCCCGCCGGCACCAAGGTCACCCTCGACGCGCGGCTCGCGGGCGTGAAGCTCGCCGAGGGCACCGCGGCCGACCGCGACCGGACGATCTCCTTCACCATCGGCGACTCGATGGTCAACACCGTGGACCTCAAGACCCACAAGCTGACCGTCGTTCGCAACGGCAAGCCCCTGCGCACCATCTCGGTCAGCGGTGGCGACGAGTCGAAGGGCTTCGGCACCCGCGAGGGCGTCAAGACCATCCTCGCCAAGGAGGGCCGCGTCGTCATGGACTCGCTCTCCATCGGCATCCCGCGCAACCACCCCGACGGCTTCTACGGCTCGTACGACTACAGCATGCGCGAGACGATCAGCGGCGAGTACGTCCACGCGGCGCCCGACAACGCCGAGTCCTTCGGCAAGGAGAACGTCAGCCACGGCTGCATCGGCATGTCCACCGCCGACGCCAAGTGGCTGTACGAACTGACCCTCAAGGGCGATGTCGTCCAGGTCACCGGCAGCACCAAGCCCAAGCCCATGGACCACTTCGGCAACGGCTACGGCGACTGGAACCTGACCTGGGAGCAGTGGCTGGAGGGCAGCGCGCTGGGCGTCCGCTCCGGAGCCTGACGCATACCTCCACCACGTCGTTCCCACGCAGTTCCCATGCTGTCCCCATGACGCGCAAGCCCTGTGGACAACCCCGCCGGCCCCCGGCCGGGGTTGTCCACAGGGCTGAACGCGTCACGCGTTCCGTACGTATGGTCGGAGTACGACGGGCGGGGGACGACGAGCGAAGGCGAGGGCGGCGATGGCCGACGGCATGTCACACAGGGCACGGGTCGATCCGGGGCGCTACGCGCTGCTCCCGCTGCGCCTCTTCCTCGGGATCACCTTCGTCTACGCGGGCCTCGACAAGCTCACCGACCCCGCCTTCCTGGCGAGCGGCGGGCAGGGCTCCATCGGCGCCCTGATGGAGTCGGTGCGCGGCACGGCCGCGCTCCCGGGGCTGGTGGATCTCGCGCTGAAGAGCCCCGTCGGCTTCGGCTACGCGATCGCGCTCGGCGAGCTCGCGGTGGGCGTGGGCACCCTCCTCGGGCTCTTCGCGCGGATCGCGGCCGCCGGAGGCGCCCTGGTATCGCTCAGCCTCTGGCTGACCGTCAGCTGGGCGGCCACGCCCTACTACTACGGCAACGACCTCGTCTACCTGATGGCGTGGCTGCCGCTGATACTCGCGGGCGCGCCCCTGCTCTCGGCGGACGCGGCGCTGGCCGGCCGGCGGAGGGGACGCGCCCGGGGCGGGGTGCCGCTCAGCCGAGTCGCTCAGGCCGCCCGTCGCGGTCGGTGAGGCGCGCCCGGCGGCGGTGCACGGCGAAGGAGAGGGAGGAGACCAGGCCCGCCAGGCAGAACCCGCCCGCCAGGACGGGCAGCAGCAGATAGGAGGGGATGTGCCACCGGCCGTCGGCCGCCACCAGATAGACCAGGCCGCCGCCCAGCAGCACCAGGCCGATGACCAGCTTTCCCGGTTCGAAGTCATGCCGTGCCACGGACCACCTCCACCTGGCCGATGCCGGCCTTGAGCTCGAGGCGCAGGGTGCCGTGCGAGGGGTGCCCGGCGCCGGGGGACAGTGTGATCCGGCGGTGCCCGCCGGGCTGGACGTCGACGTCCTGGGGGCCTTCGCCCGGGAGCTGGATGTCGCCGACGCCGACCTGGATGTTCAGCTCCGCCGTGAGGTCCTGCGGCACGACGACCTGGAGCTTGCCCGCCCCGACCTCCGCGCGCACGGTGGACGGCGCCGCTCCGCCCGGCTTGGACCAGGGCACGCCGGTCAGGTCGAGCACGCCGACGCCGGTGCCGAGTTCGTAGCGCTCGTGGATCCCGGCCTGGCTCGCCGGGCGCCAGGTCGTCCGGGACCAGTCGGCGGTCACGGACTTCGGCAGCGCGGCGGCGCCGGTCAGCAGGGCGCCGGTGAGCACGGCCGCGACGACCGTGCCGCCGCCGGTGCGGCCGTAGCGGGAACTGAGCGCGATGCCCAGGCCGAAGACGACCAGGGCGCCGGCCAGGCCGAACTCCAGGGAGGTGCTCAGCGGGCGGTGATGCCAGGTCAGACCGGTGCCGAGGCCGAAGGCGACCAGGGCCAGCAGGAACGTCCAGCCGCCCAGCCACGGTCCCTGGCCGGCCCCGGACCCGGACCCGGCCCCGGACGCTGATCCGGCCCTGGGCGTGGCCCCGGACGCCGGTCCGGCGGCGGGCTCGGGGACCGGGGCCGGACCGGCGCCACGGGCCGGGGCGGCCCCGGAGTACGGTCCGGTGCCGGTGACCGTTCCGGCCCAGCCGTGCGCCCACTTGGAGACGCGGTCGCGGATCGGGAGCGCGGTGTCCGGGACGTCGTCGTCCGGGCCCCAGAGGTAGCCCGTGCCGGGGGCGCCCGGGGCGGAGTCCCGGGCGGAGTCGCGCCACCAGGAGGGGGCGCCCGGCGTCGGGGGCGCCTGGGTCTCCGGCGGGGCCTCCATGACCTTGTGTGTCTTGTGGGTCTTGTGGGGCCGTGCCGCCCCGGCCGTCGCGCCGTCGGTCCCCGCCGCCGCGTCCTCCGGCCCGGCCTCGGCCAGGCGGCGGTGCTGCGACCAGTACGCGGCGCCGCTCAGGGCGACGATCAGCATCAGCGCGAAGGACGTCACGCCGCTGTTGTTGAGCATGGAGAGGAAGAGACCGGAGCCCACCAGCGCGCACAGCACGGCGGTCAGCGCGTGGCCCTCGACACGCCCGGAGAGCATCCGGCGCGCCTCGTTTTCCTCCTCGCCCTCCAGCGGGATCAGCAGCCAGGCGAAGCCGTAGACGATCAGGCCGAGGCCGCCGGTGACGCCCAGCACGCCGAGCGCCACCCGGAAGACGACGGGATCCATGTCGAAGCAGCGCCCGAGGCCACCGCAGACCCCGGCGATCAGCTTGTGCTCACGGCTGCGCCGCAGCGGCGGTGTGGCTGCGGGCTCGGGGGTGGGTGGCGCGTCGGTCATGGGGACATGGTGTCAACCGGAAAGTGTGTACGGCATCCGTGCCGACCCTGGACGTTCCCTGAGATCGCCCCTGAGAACGATCCGGCTAGGGTGGCGCATCGAACATACGACGGGGGAACCGGAGGGTCGCGCGGTGCACGGTGCAGCGCCTGAGGCGGGTCGGCTGGTCGCCGGGCGGTACCGCCTGGCCGAGCGGATAGGCCGGGGCGGCATGGGCACCGTCTGGCGCGCCGAGGACGAGCTGCTGGCCCGTCAGGTCGCGGTGAAGCGGTTGCACGTCAATCCCGGCCTGGAGGAGGACGAGCTCGCCACCCTCTACGAGCGCACCCGGCGCGAGGCGCGCAGCGCGGCCCGGATAGCCCACCCCAATGTGGTCGTCGTCCACGACGTGGTCGAGGATGGCGGCCTGCCCTGCATCGTGATGGAGTACGTGCCGTCCACGACGCTCGGCGACGTCCTCAAGCGCGGCACGATCGGCCCCGAGGAGACCGCCCGCATCGGGCGCGGCATGACCGCCGCGCTGCGCGCCGCGCACGCGGCCGGGGTGCTGCACCGCGATGTGAAGCCCGGCAACGTCCTGCTCGGGCACGACGGGCGGGTCGTCCTCACCGACTTCGGCATCGCCCAGTCCACCGGCACCTCCACCCTCACCAAGACCGGCGAGATGGTCGGTTCGATCGACTACATCGCCCCCGAGCGGGTCAAGGGCGCCAAGCCGGGGCCGGCCTCCGATCTGTGGGCGCTCGGCGCCACGCTCTATCAGGCCCTGGAGGGCCGCCCGCCGTTCCGGCGGGACACCGCCGTCGAGACGGCGTACGCCATCGCCATGGACCCGCTGGTGCCGCCGCGGCAGGCGGGGCCGCTGACCAAGCTGATCGAGACGCTGCTGGCCAAGGACCCGGCCCTGCGGCCCCCGGCCGAGCTGGTCGAGCAGATCCTCCGGGAGCCGGCGGCCGAGGCCGCCGGCTCCCGGAGGATCTGCTCGACCAGCTCGGCCG
>NZ_JAILXP010000496.1 GCF_020740895.1 Streptomyces sp. UNOB3_S3
CCGCCACCCTGGTCGCCGGCGCCGCCCACCACCTGGCCCTGCCCGAGGTGCCCGCCGACGCCGAGCGCGTCCGCCTCGGCAGCGTGGACCTCGCCGCCCGGCGCATCGCCCGGCACCGCGGCTCCGCCGTCGTCCTCGCCGACGGCGACCCCGGCTTCTTCGGCGTCGTCCGCACCCTGCGCGCCCCCGAGCACGGCCTGGAGGTCGAGGTGGTGCCCGCCGTCTCCTCCGTCGCCACCGCCTTCGCCCGGGCCGGCATGCCCTGGGACGACGCCCAGGTCGTCGTCGCCCACAGCCGCGACCTGCGGCGCGCCGTCAACGTCTGCCGCGCCCACCCCAAGGTCGCCGTCCTCACCTCGCCCGGCGCCGGCCCAGCCGAGCTCGCCCTGCTCCTCGGCCCCGTCCACCGCACGTTCGTCATCTGCGAGGAACTGGGCACCGAGCGCGAGCAGGTCACCGTCGTCACCTCCGACCGGGCCGCCGACCACACCTGGCGCGACCCCAACGTCGTCATCGTCATCGGCGGCTTCGGCGCCCCCACCGGCCGCGGCGGCTGGATCGCCGGCCGCGACCCCGGCTACCCGCCGGCCCTGCGGGGCTGGGCGCTGCCGGCGGACGCCTACGCGACGGGCCCGGACGCCGCCGAGGACATCACCGGTGGCGGCGGTCCCGGCGAGGGGGAGTCCACCGAACTCCGCGCCGCCCAACTGGCACGGCTCGGCCCGCGCGTGGGCGACCTCGTATGGGACATCGGCTCCGGCAGCGGCGCGGCGGCCGTCGAGGCCGCCCGCTTCGGCGCCGCCGTCATCGCCGTCGACCTCGACCCCGCCGCCTGCCGCCGCACCGCCACCGTCGCCCGGCGCTACGGCGTACAGCTCCAGATCGTCCAGGGCGTCGCCCCGCAGGTCCTGGAGGACCTGCCGGAGCCCGACGTCGTCCGGGTCGGCGGCGGGGGAGCCCCCGTCGTGGCCGCCTGCGCGGACCGCCGCCCCGAGCGCATCGTCGCCCACGCCGCCACCCGTGACGACGCCGAGGCCATCGGGAGGGCGCTCGCGGAGGGCGGGTACGCCGTGGAGTGCACGCTGCTCCAAGCAGTGGAGTTGGACACAAGCGCCTGGACGGAGCGGGAGCGCGCCGTAGCCTTCCTTCTGAGTGGCCGTCGTACGCACCCTTGAGAACGGGCGACCGTCCGCGGGGTAGGCTGGCGGATCGTTGTGCAGCCGCCCGGGCCGTCCCGGAACGACTCGGTGTCCGACACCACAGCCGTCAATGCCCCGAACGCGCCTCCCGCTTGGCACGTACAGGGCAGGGTGGCTCCGGACGGTACACAACGTGCCGCGACGTACACGCACTCGTTCTTCTCCATGGGCGTGAGCGGTTGGAAGGAGCACTACCGATGGGCGAGGGGTACGCATGACCGACACCGGCCGGTTCCCGGACGAGGGACAGCCGGAGAACGCAGGCGCACTGCCCGGCCACCCGCTTTCCGCGGATGGCACGGCCCCTGCCGACCCCGGGGATCCCACCGCCTACTCCTACCTCGACCACGACGCCGCGGACGAGGACGACCTGCTGCTGATGCCGGGCGCCCAGGGCGCCTGGAGCGAGCAGCCCACCGTCCAGGGCGGTACGCACGAGACGGGCGGCCGCGACACCGGCTCCCTCGACTACACGAGCGTGCGCACCCCGGCACAGGCCGCCGCGCCCGCGCAGCCGCGCCGCCCGCTCCACCTGGGCCCGCCCGTACCGGAGCCCAACAGCGGTGTCGTCCGCTCCCTCGCCGACCGCGGCCCCGCCGCCCCGCAGCAGCCCGTCGGCTCCCCGGTCCGCCCGCCGGCCCCGCCGGTCGGCGGCGTCGAGTACCTCGACGTTCCGCCGGCGGACGTACCGCCCGTGGCTCCGCCTGCGGTTCCGCCCGCGGTTCCGGCCACGGACGTTCCGCCGGTGGCCTTCGTGCCGCCGCAGCACGCGGGTGACGCGGTCGCGGCCGCCGCCCACGACATAGGCGTCGCAGGCCCGGTGACGGCCCCTGACGGTGGCTCGGCCGCCGCGCCGGGCCTCCCCGGCCCGCGCGGCCCCGAGCCCACGCCCGAGCCGGTCCCCGAGCCCGTCCCCGTCATGACGGTCGCCCCCGGCGCGGCCCAGGCCCTCGTCGACCGAGTGGCGCCGACTCCGCCGGCGGGCACGCCCGTGCCCGTTGGGGTGGGGGCGGTGCCCGGTGGACCGGGCACCGCCGAGTCCGGCGGTGCGGCTGCCGAGACGGCTCCGGTCGCGGCGGCTCCGGCGGCACCGGTGGCACCGGCGGTTCCGGCCGAGGCCGTTCCCGGTGAGGCCGTTCCGGCTGATGCCACCGGGGCGATGACCGGCGAGCCGGCTGTGGCCGTTCCGGCCGAGCCTGCCGCTGGTGCGGTGGTGACCGCCGAGCCGCCGGCCGAGGACGCGGCCGGTGTCGTTCCGGCTGACGCCCCGGCTGACGCCCCGACCGACGCCGCTGGGCCGGTCGCCGTGGACGTCCCGGCCGAGCAGGCGCCCGCCGAGGTGGGTGTGCCGGACGTGCCGGGTGACGTGCAGTCTGCCGAAGGCGCGGCCGGTGTGGTTCCGGCTGAGGCCGTCGTACCGGACCAGGCGCCCGCCGTTCCGGACGCGCCCGTGCCGGGTGACGGCGCTGGGGCGGCGGCCGGGAGCGTCGCGCCCGAGCAGGTACCCGCCCCTGTGGACGCGCCGTCGGCCGACACATCGGCCGGGGCTGTTCCGGCCGAGCCTGCCGCTGGGCCGGTGGCCGATGGCCTCGCGGCCGAGCAGGAGCCGGTCGTGGCGGCTGACGTGCAGTCTGCCGAAGGCGCGGCTGGTGCGGTTGTGGCTGATGCCGTCGCGCCTGTCGTGCCCGTCGTGCAGGGCGATGCGCCGTCGGTGGCTGACGTCGCCGGGGCGGTGGCCGCAGACCTCGCGCCCGAGCAGCCGTCCGCTGTCGCCGCTGCGCCGGTCGCGCCGGGCGACGTGCCGTCGGCCGATGCCGAACCGGCTGTGGCCGCGCCCGTTGACGCGCCGTCGGCCGAGGCGACGGCCGAGGCCGTCCCGGCTGCCGAGCCGGCCCCGACCGCGCCGGATGACGCGCCGTCGGCCGAGTCCGTCGTACCGGCCGCCGCCGGGGCGAGCCAGACCGCCGAGCCGGTGGCCGATGCCCAGGCCGGGCCCGTTCCGGCCGTGCCGGAGCAGATCCCCGCGGTCGCGCAGGCGGCGGAGACGGCTACAGCCGTGGCGGATGACGTGCCGTCGGCCGATGTCGCGGCCGAGGCCGCCGAGCCGGTCGCCGAGGTCGTTCCGAGTGACGTGCCGTCGGCTGAGGTGCCGCTCCAGGAAGCCGTCGCAGGCGTGCCGGGTGACGTCGTCACACCGCCCGAGGCCGTTCCGAACCCCGTACAGCAGACCACCGACGATCAGCCGCCGGCCCCGGTCGCCGTTCCGGCGGCGGCACCTGTCCAGGGTGCGCCCGCCGGGGTGCGGGGCATGGGCGTCATGGCCTTCCTCGAGCCCCCTGTCCCGCTGGCCGTGGTCGACGCCATGCCCGCCCCCGAGGCGGTCACCGACTCCACGACTCCTGTCGTCGTTGACACGCGGGTCGATGGCTCGCAGGCCGACATCGGTGCCGTCGCTGACGGCACTGCGTCGGAGCAGGTTGCCGTCGCCCCTGCGGCCGAGGAGGCGGCGCCGCAGATGGCAGTCGCCACCGACAGCGGGCAGGCGGCCGACGCCCCTGCTGCCGAGGACCTGGCATCGCCGCCTGCCTCCGCCGCCGAAGGCGAGCAGCCCGTTGCCGTCGCCGACGCCTCCGCGATCGGAGACGGACAGCCCGTTCCGGCACAGTCCGTCGCCGTCGCCGACGGCAGCGCGCCTGCGGAGGACACGGCATCGCAGGCCGCACCCGCCGTGGCTGCGGATGAGACCGCCGCCGGAAGCGAGCAGTCCGACGCCCCCGTCGACGGTGGTGCGTCCGCGCAGGCGGCCGACGCCCCCGCGACCGAGGACGCGGCAGCACCGGCCGCACCCGCCACCGGCGGTGAGCAGCCCGACACCGCTGTCGTAACCGACGAAACCGCGCCCGCGCAGGCGGGGCCCGGTGTCGCCGACGCCCCGCAGCCGGCCGAGGCCGTGGCCGACGCTGCCGCGCCACAGGCGCCCGTCGCGGCGACCGCCCCCGCCGCCGAGGGTGAGCAGGCCGTCCCCGACGGCACCGCCGCCCCCGCTCCCGGC
>NZ_JAILXP010000497.1 GCF_020740895.1 Streptomyces sp. UNOB3_S3
GGTGCCGGGTGGCCCGGGGCACGTCGTCGGCGGCCGCGCGGGCCTGTGCGACGCCGCGCTCGTCGAGCGGCGAGTCGTCGTCGAACCGGGCCGCGCGGAGGGCGGGTCCGGTGGCGGGGGAGAGCAGGAGGACGCGCAGGGTCATGGGGCGGATTGTGCCCGAGACCGGGTGGGGCGACAGGCGGCGCGATGCCGTTGCACCCCCGTCATGCGGTGTGGCATGGTGAAACCCTCAGCGACGGCGGCTACCGTCGCCGAGGGTTTCGAGGAGCTAACGGTCATCTGCCCCATGTTGCTCGTGGGACAGCGGGCCGTCCTTATGGTCAAGGGTCTGGTTCAACCCTTCACGGACGGCGTAGCTGACCAGGGCGGTGAAAACCGCCCCGGCAGCTCGCTTCGCCACGCGCCGGGCCCGAGTCCCGGAAAACCACGTCGGTCGCTCCTTGCGGTGACGCCCCATAGGCGCCCCCTCTCTCGCAGTGCGCCATAGCCAGTGGCGCTCCGGAGGGCGTCCGCATTGCCGGGCGCCCAGGGAGAGCGTCCGGAAGCAGCGGTCCTCGGAGAGGGGGCGCACGAAGTGCGCCGCCGGGGCGAGCATATCCCTTCCCGGCATCAAGTCCGTCCATATCGGCGGAGATTACGGGTGACTGAATCTCCGTTCACCGGAACGTGTGTGCACCGCCAGCATCCCCCGTACCGTGCGTCCCCAAGGGAATTCCTCCGCGCGCTTCCGTGCCGCCGTGCGGCGCCGCGATTCGGGGACGGCCAGCAGGCGGGTCACCGCGTCCGCCGTCGCCTCCGGCGAGGCGGCCGCCGTCAAGCCCGCCTCCGGCGCGAGGAGTTCGGGCGCGGCGCCGGTGTCCGCCGTGACGACCGGGGTGCCGCAGGCCAGGGCCTCCAGGACCGAGAGGCCGAAGGACTCCACCGGGCAGGGGGCCAGCGCCACGTCCGCCCGTGCGAGCGCGCGGGCCACCGCGCGGCGGTCGGTCATGTGGCCGTGGAAGCGCACCGGCAACCCGGCCTCGTACGCCCGTCGTTCGAGGCGGCCGCGCTCCGGGCCGTCGCCCAGGACGTCCAGGCGGGCCGGGACGCCGCGCCGCAGCAGGACGCGCAGTGTTTCCAGGGGATGTCGGGGGTATTTCTCGGCCGACAGCCGGCCCGCGTACACCAGGCGCACCACCGGCTCCGGGGCCGTGCCCGCCGGCGCGAAGACGTCCAGGTCGACGCCGAGCGGCACCCGGTACAGCGCCGGGGCCGCCACCCGCGCGAACTCCGCGCAGGAGAAGGCGGACGCCGCCACCACGGCGTCGAACGCCCCCGTCAGGCGGCGGTTCCAGGCGTCGGCCGGAAGCCCCAGGGGCAGCCGGGCCGGCAGCCGGGGCGCCAGGATGGCGTCGAGCCGCTCGTGCGAGAGCAGCACCGCCCGAACGTCCCGTGCCCGCGCCCAGCGTGCGGCGTGGACGAGGGTGAGCTTGTCGGACACCTCGACGGAGTCCGGCGCCAGCCGCCCCAGCAGCGTCCGCAGCGCGCGCAGCGCGAGGGGCGAGCAGATCAGCCGGTAGCCGCCGCCCACCCGGATCCCGGGCAGGGTGACCCGGAGCCCGGCCTCGTCGTGCCACTCCCCGTACCGGGGGCCCGGGGTGACCAGGACCCGTTCGTGGCCCGCCGCCGCGTAGCCCCGGCCGAGCGCGTCCAGCGCGGTCCGCAGGCCGCCGGAGGCCGGGCCGTGGAAGTTGGCGAGCTGGACGATCCTCACGCGCCGTCGTCCCCCGGGCGTCGCCGGGCGTGCACCAGGCCGGCGTACGTCCAGGGGCGGGCCCCCGCCGCGAGGGCGAGGTCGACGGCCTCCAGGGCGTGTTCGCGCAGGCCCGGCCGGTCCAGGTCGGCCGGGTGGAGGGCGATGCGGAAGGGCCTGCCGCGCCCGGACCAGCGGCCGGCCGCCGTGCGCATCAGCCGGGCCCCGGCCCGTTCCCCGAGCCCGCCCGGCCGGTGGGACAGCGCGGGCATCCGGTGCCGGGTGCCGGTGCGCAGGTCGTGCACCGCCAGGTGGCTGGTGGTGTACTCAAGGCCCACCGCGCGCAGGGCCGCGAGCGAGCCCGGCGAGGCGAGCCAGCCCGGCGGGGTGAAGCCCTCCGGGGCGATCCCCACGGAGGCGAGCGCGGCCAGTCCCGCCGTGAGCCGGCGGTGGGCCTCCGCCTCGTCCAGCGCGCAGAACTCCGCGCAGCCGCGCGCCAGCACGGAGTTCAGCCATCGCCGCGCGGGCGGGCCGCCGGGCACGGCCCGGTGGGTGCAGCCGTGGAGGGAGAGCTCGTGCCCGCGCCGGGCCGCCTCGTGGAGCCAGCGCACCAGGCCCGGGTCGTCCGGCAGCCGGGGCCCGCGCCAGGCGCCCGGTACGAGCAGCAGCGTCGCGGGCACCCCCCGGGCGTCCAGCTCGGCCAGCCACCGGCGGCTGCGCGAGAAGCTCCAGGGGGCGACGTCGTGCACCGAGACCACGAAGACCGCTGTCACCCTCCCAGGATCCTCCGGCCGGTGTGACGTGCGCCGTACGTCCGGGTGAACACCCTCTTCCGGGTGCAGACTGTTGTTCGACAACGTGTCATGCAACCGGCAGCCTTCAGGAGATCGCATGCGCTACACGGACGGGCCCGGCGTCCACGACGAGGTCCACATCGGCGCGGCCCCGGCCGAGGTCTGGAGACTGGTGGCCGACATCGGCCTGCCCGCCCGGATCAGCACGGAACTCCAGCGCGTGGAGTGGCTGGACGGGGCCACCGGGCCGGAGCTCGGCGCGGCCTTCGAGGGCCACAACCGCCACCCCATGGCCGGCGAGTGGCGGACCGTCTCGTACATCGTCGCCATGGAGCCCGAGCGGCTGTTCGGCTGGGCGGTCACGGACCCGGACAACCGGTTCGGGGGCGGGCCCGCCGACCCCTCCTACCCGCTGGCCACCTGGAAGTTCGAGCTCAAGCCCGAGGGTGACGGGACGCTGCTGCGGCAGTCGGTGCGGGTCGGGCCGGCGCCCTCCGGGCTCAGCACCGCGATCGCCCGCATGCCGGACCGCGAGGAGCAGATCCTCGCCATGCGCCTGGGCGAGCTGCGGGAGGGCATACGGGCCACCCTGGAGGGCGTCAAGCGGCTCGCCGAGGAGCCGGCCCGGGACGCGGGGGCCGGCACGGGGGCGTAGGGCGAACGCGCCGGAGGCGTAGGGCGAAATCGGGGGCGGGACGGCCAGCCTGGTACGGAAAATCCTGATTTTCGATGATGGTGATTCCATGACCAAGACCAAGGCCATCTCCTTCAGCGCCTTCGGCCCCGCCGAAGTGCTCCGGCTCGGCGCCGCCGATCTGCCCGCCCCCGGGCCCGGGCAGGTCCGGATCGCCGTCCGCTGCGCGGGCGTCAACCCGCTCGACCACAAGATCCGCAGCGGCGCCATGGAAGCGGTCTTCCCCACCGAACTGCCGCACGTCCCCGGCGTGGAGGCGTCCGGGGTCGTGGAGGCCGTCGGCGAGGGGGTCACGGAGGTACGGGCGGGGGACGCGGTCCTGGGCCGCACGCTCACCGGCGCCTACGCCGAACAGGCGCTGGCCCGCGCGGACCAGCTGGTCGTCAAGCCCCTCTCGCTGCCCTGGGAGGAGGCCGCGGCCCTGCCGGTGGCGGCCGAGACGGCGCTGCGGGGCCTCGCCGAGCTGGGTGTGGGCGAGGGGGAGACGCTGCTGGTCCACGGCGCGGCCGGCGGGGTCGGCACGATGGCCGTGCAGTTCGCCCGCGCGCGGGACGTCCGGGTGATCGGCACGGCGAGCGAGTTCAACCACGAGTACCTGCGGGGCCTCGGCGCCTTCCCCGTCACCTACGGGGAGGGCCTCGCCGGCCGGGTGCGGGAGATCGCCCCGGACGGGGTGGACGCGGCGCTGGACGCGGTCGGCAAGGGCGACGCGGTCGGGGTGTCGGTGGAGCTGACCGGCGACCCCGGCCGGGTGCTGTCCATCGCCGACGCGGAGGGCGCCCGGCGCCACGGCGCGCGCTTCAGCTCGGGCGGCACGGGAGCGGGTACGGTGCCCGCGATCGAGGCCGCCCTCGCCCTCCACGAGGCGGGGATCCTCCAGTTGCCGATCCACCGGGTCTATCCGCTGGGGGAGGCCGCCGAGGCGCACCGCGCCAGCGAGCACGGGCACCTCACCGGGAAGATCGTCATCGCGGTGGCCTGAGCCGTCGGGGCCGGGTGCCCCCCCCCCCGAAGCC
>NZ_JAILXP010000498.1 GCF_020740895.1 Streptomyces sp. UNOB3_S3
GGTAGAACCCGCGCCGTCAGGCGCGGGCACCCCCCACCGGGGGGGCACCCGGAACGCTACGCGGCCCGCAGCGTGGTGGGGGTGCCGTAACCCGGGCGGATGCCCAGGTCGCGCAGGACCGCCTGCGCGGCCCGGCGGCCGGAGAAGAGGGCGCCCTGGACCGTGCTCGTGTCGCGGTGGTCGCCGCAGACGTAGAGCCCGGACAGCAGCCGGACCTGGCGGCGGACGTCGTGGGGGGCCGGCATGGCCGGGACGGCGTCGGGGTCGTGGTGGGCGGCCAGCAGGTGCCAGGACGACGTCGACGTGCCGTAGACGTGGGCCAGCTGCTCGCGGGCCAGCCGGTCGAGTTCGGCCGCGGGCAGGGCGGCGGCCGCCCCCAGCACCGTCGAGCTGATCAGCACGCGGCCCAGGGGCGCCCGGTCCGGGTCCACCTCGCTGGCGACCGTGGTGTGGGCGACCGGGCCCCGGCGGGTCCCGGTGAGGATCAGTGAGGCGTCCCGCAGCGGCGGTTCGTCGGCCGTGTGGTGGAGGACCGTCACCGGGTGGAAGTCGGGCAGCCGGAGGCCGGGGACGAGCTCGGCCGCGGCCCGGGCGCCCGTCGCCACGATGACGGAGCGGCAGGTGAACGTGCCGTGCCCGGCGGTGCCGACGGTCGTGGTGCCCACGGAGGTGGCCTCCACGCCCGTGCGGACCGTGCCCGGCGGGAGCTGGGCGGCCATCAGTTCGGGGATGACGCCGGAGCCCCCGGCGGGCAGACAGAGCCGGCCCCGCGCGTAGCCGCGCAGCACCAGGTCGGCGCAGCGGCTGGACGTGGTGAGGTCGGGATCGGAGAGCAGGGACGTCAGGAGGGGGCGCAGGAAGCCCTCCACCGTGCGGGTCGGCAGGCCCCGGGAGGTGAGGGTCGCCGACGTGGGGCGGTCCGGCCGGGCCAGCATCCGGTCGATGGGCAGCGCGGCCAGGCGGGCCAGTGCCGCGCCGAGCCGCGCTTGATCGAGGCCGGCGCTCCGTGACGCGCGGGCCGCCGCGAAGGCGCGGGCGGTGGTGAACGCGCGCTTGGCGCCGCGGAGTTCGCCGGTGCGGTGGTTGCGGCCGTCGGCGTGGACCAGCACCCCGGGGGTGAAGGGGCGCAGCTTGAGCGCCTCCAGGCCCGGGGTGCGGATCAGCTCCGGGAAGGAGGTGTTGAGCAACTGGCCGGAGCGGTCCAGCAGGAACCCGTCGGCCTTGTCGGTCGTCATGCGGCCGCCGGGGCGGTGGGCCGTCTCCAGGACGGTGACCGTCACTCCGGCGGCGGTGAGCTGTTGGGCCGCGGAGAGGCCGGCCAGGCCGGCTCCCACGATGACGACGTCAGCGTGGTGTGCGGTGTGGCGTGCGCTGTCGAGCACGTGCCCTCCCGGGGTCGGTCCGCTCGCTGGGGGCCTGATGCCCCCAACGGGCGGCGGCAATGCGCGAGTTCGCCTCGACCGTAGAGAGAATTCCGGTCAATAACAGTCGCGCACAGGGCGAGCACGGTCGCACGGTGGTCGCACGGTCGGGGTACTTGAAGCTTGGAGCGGAGTCGTCAGCTGTCGGTCAGCGCCGCGCGTACGGCGCTCTCGACGTCCGGGCAGGCGAAGCGGAAACCGGAGTCCAGCAGCCGGGTGGGCAGGGCACGGCAGCTGGCCAGCACTTCCGTGGCCATCTCGCCCAGGGCCAGCCTGAGCGCCGGAGCGGGCGCGGGCAGCAGTGCCGGACGCTTCAGCGCGCGCCCCACCGCCTCGGTCACCTCCCGGTTGGTGGCCGGGTGGGGTGCCGTGAGGTTCACCGGGCCGGACACGTCCGCCTCCAGGAGGTGGCGCAGGGCCGCGACGTGGTCCCGAAGGGCGATGAAGCTCCAGTACTGGCGGCCGTCGCCGAGCCGGCCGCCGAGGCCCGCCCGGAACAGCGGGAAGAGCTTCGCCGCCGCGCCGCCGTGCCGGGAGAGGACGATCCCGGTGCGGAGGAGGACCGTTCGTACGCCCGCTTCCCGCGCCGCGCCCGCGGCTTCCTCCCAGTCCCGGCAGACCTCGGCGAGGAAACCGCTGCCGGGCGGGCTGTCCTCGTCCACCGTGCGGTCGCCCGTGTCGCCGTAGAAGCCGATCGCGCTGCCCGAGAGGAACACCCGGGGCGGGGTGGCGAGGGAGGCCAGCGCCTCGGCGAGCGCCCCCGTGCCGTGCACCCTGCTGTCGCGGATCTCCTTCTTGTACGCGGCCGTCCAGCGGTGCGCGGCCACCCCGGCGCCGGCCAGGTGGACCACGGCCGCGCAGCCGGCCAGCGCCTCGGGGTCGGCGGACCGGCCGCGGGGGTCCCACTCGGCCTCCCCGGCGCTCCGGGGCGCGCGGCGCACCAGCCGCACCACCTCGTGGCCGTCCTTCTCCAGCGAACGGGTCAGCGCCGAGCCGATGAGGCCGGTCGACCCGGTGATCGCGACGCGCATCGTCACTCCCGGAAGCGGTCCCAGAGGGCGGGGAAGCGCTCGGCCAGCACGGCTTCGTCCTCCAGGTCGAAGGGGGCGCCCACCGGTTCGGGGGGCTGGGGCGGCAGTCCCAGGTCGGGGATCTCCGTACCGGTCAGCTGTTCGTACGCCTCGTCCGCCGCGTAGCCGAGGTCCTCGCCGTCCCCGTCGACCTCGTCGTCGAAGTCGTCCAGGAGCTCGGCCAGGCTGTCCGGATCGTGCACCGCGCCCTCGAAGACCTCTCTGCCCTGGCCGATGAGCCAGCACCGGAAGTAGTCGTACACGTCGTCGCTCGCCCCGTCGAGGAGGACGGCGGCGGCCCCCCACAGGTCCCAGAGGTAGGCGCGGTTGTACCGCGCCTCGAAGTGCCGGGCGAAGTCCAGCACGGCGTCCGGGTCGAACTGCGTCAGCTTCTCGACCAGGAGGTCCGCCTGATCCTCGGCGTCTCCCTCGGCGGCCTCGCGAGTGCTGTCCATCAGCTCCCAGAACTCGGTCTCGTCCATCACGGCTCAAGCATCGGTCCTGCAGGGGGGCCACGCACCCGGAGGGGCTCGGATGCGGCCGTGTTGTTATCGGCCAGTACCGGGGAGGGTGATGCCGGCATGCCGCTTATCCGGTCGGATACCCGACACAAGGTGTCCGGTATCGGTGCGAACGTCATGACCGTCGCACGGAACGAGTGAGAGGACATGTTGTCGTGACTGCATCGGAGAGCGCGGTTCGGCCCCTTGACGGCAAGGTGGCGCTGGTCGCCGGAGCCACCCGGGGCGCGGGGCGGGCCATGGCCGTGGAGCTGGGGCGCGCTGGGGCCGTCGTCTACGCGACCGGGCGCACCACGCGCGAGCGGCGCAGCGAGGTCGGCCGGCCCGAGACCATCGAGGAGACGGCGGAACTGGTGACGGCGGCGGGCGGCACGGGCATCGCCGTGCCGGTCGACCACCTGGAGCCGGACGCGGTACGGGCGCTGGTCGAGCGGATCGACGAGGAGCACGGACGGCTGGACGTGCTCGTGAACGATGTCTGGGGCGGGGACCACCTGCTCGAGTTCGACAAGAAGGTGTGGGAGGTGAACCTGGCGGACGGGCTGCGGATGCTCCGGCTCTCGCTCGACGCCCACGCCATCACCAGCCACTACGCCGTGCCGCTGCTGATCCGGCGCCCCGGGGGACTGCTCGTGGAGATCACCGACGGCACGGAGGAGTCCAACCGGGCCTACCGCGGCAACCTCTTCTTCGACCTCGCCAAGTACGGCCCGATCCGGATGGTGTTCGGACTGGCCCAGGAGCTGAAGGAGTACGGCGGTACGGCGATGTGCCTGACGCCCGGGTTCCTGCGCTCGGAGGAGATGCTGGACCACTTCGGGGTCACGGAGGCGACGTGGCGGGACGCGATCGCGAAGGAACCGCACTTCGCCATCGCCGAGTCCCCGGCGTTCATCGGGCGCGGGCTCGCCGCGGTGGCGGCCGACCCGGAGCGGGCCCGTTGGAACGGACGGTCCGTTTCCAGTGGCCAACTGGCCCGGGAGTACGGGTTCACTGACGTGGACGGGTCGCGGCCGGATTGCGACGGGTACTTCAGGGATGTCGTCTTCGGTGACGTTTCCGCGTCCGCGGAGGATTACCGGTAGGGCACCGGCCGCTTTCCGGCTGCCCGCCGGGCGCCTCCCGCGCGGGGTTCCGTGGACGTGCCGGTTGCCCACCGGTGGTGCATTTCGGCTTGCCCGCCGTGGGGGTTTTCCGCGCCTTCGGCGCGGTTCTACCCCACCC
>NZ_JAILXP010000499.1 GCF_020740895.1 Streptomyces sp. UNOB3_S3
TAAGAGACAGGGGTGGTGGGGCGCACGGCTCGACCTCCTGCACCTACGGCACCTGTCGAGTACTGCGTTCCCCGGGCCGCCGCGCGGAACCCCTCAGCGTGGTGTGGACGCCAGCCAGCGGTAGCGCAGTTCGGGCCGGCCGATCTGGCCGTACTGCGGGGCGCGGGCGGCGCGGCCGGAATCCACCAGGTGCTCCAGATACCGCCGGGCGGTGATCCGCGAGACGCCCACGGCGGTGGCGGTCTCGCCCGAGGAGACGCCTTCGGGACCGGCCGCCCGGACGGAGTCGATGACCGCCTGGAGGGTGTCCCCGGCCAGCCCCTTCGGCAGCGCGGCGGGCTGCGGGGCGCGCAGGGCGGCGAGGGCACGGTCCACCTCCTCCTGGCCGCTCGCCTCGCCCGCGGCGGCGCGGAACTCCGCGTACCGGGTGAGGCGGTCGCGGAGGGTGGCGAACGTGAAGGGCTTGAGCACGTACTGGACGACGCCCAGCGAGACGCCCTCCCGGACGACCGCGAGGTCGCGCGCGGACGTCACCGCGATGACGTCCGCCGTGTGCCCGGCGGCACGCAACGACCGCAGGAGCTGGAGGCCGTGGCCGTCGGGGAGGTACATGTCGAGCAGCAGCAGGTCGACCGGCGTCCGCTTGAGGAACTGCGAGGCGTCCCCGCGCGAGTGGGTCACCCCCGCGACCGTGAACCCCGGCACCCGGCCCACGTACAGCGCGTGGGCGTCGGCGGCGACGGGGTCGTCCTCGACGACCAGCACGCGGATCGCCTGCGGCGCGCTCTCGGGGGCGGCCGGCCCCGGCTGGCCGATCGGAGCGGTCTGGCCGATCGGGCCGGTCTGGCCGAGCGGTCCGCCCATCGGGCTCACGGTGGTCATACGGGGACTCCTTCGGTGGTGCGGACGTGCTGCAGCGGCAGCCGTACGGTGAACTCGGCGCCTCCGGCTGGGGCGTCGGCCAGGGTGACGGTGCCGCCGTTGCGGCGGGCGGCCTGCCGGACGAGGGCGAGGCCGAGGCCGCGGCCGATGCCTCCGGGGGCCTCGCCCCCGGAACCCCGGGCCGCGGCGGCGTCGCATGCCGGCCGGGTCGGCGCTGCTCCCTTCGTCGACCAGCCGCGGCGGAATATCTCGGCCGCCGCCTCCGGCGGTACGCCCGGGCCCGTGTCGGCCACGCGCAGGAGCAGTTCGGCGCCGTCCGCCCGGACCGTGACGGTGACCCGGGGCGGCCGGGCGCCGCTCGCGCACGAGGCGTCCACCGCGTTGTCGATCAGGTTGCCCAGCATGGTCACCAGGTCGCGGGCGGACAGGCGGGGCGGCAGGAGCCCGTCGTCGACGTGGCTGTCCTCGGTGAGGACGAGCTCCACGCCGTGCTCGTTGGCCTGGGCGGCCTTGCCCAGCAGCAGCGCGGCGAGGACCGGTTCGGCGACGGCGGCGACGACCCGGTCGGTGAGGGCCTGGGCCAGCTCGAGTTCGGCGGTGGCGAACTCCACGGCCTCGTCCGCGCGGCCCAGTTCGATGAGGGAGACCACGGCGTGCAGCCGGTTGGCGGCCTCGTGCGCCTGGGAGCGCAGCGCCTCGGCGAAGCCGCGCACGGAGTCCAGCTCGCCCGAGAGCGCCTGGAGTTCGGTGTGGTCGCGCAGGGTGACCACCGTGCCGTGCCGCTCCCCGCCGGCCACCGGCGAGGTGTTGAGGACGACGACCCGTTCGTCGGTCAGGTGCACCTCGTCGACGCGCGGCCCGGGGGCGAGCAGGGCCTCGGTCAGCCCCGGCGGCAGCCCCAGCCCGGTGACGGGCACGCCGATCACGTCCCCGCGCAGGCCGAGGAGTTCCCGGCCGCCGTCGTTGACCAGCGCGACCCGGTGCCGTCCGTCGAGCATCAGCAGCCCCTCGCGGACCGCGCGCAGCGCGGCCTCGTGGTAGTCGCGCATCCGGGCGAGCTCGGCGGCGTTCATGCCGTGGGTGTGCCGGCGCAGCCGGGCGATCAGCAGATACGTCCCGGCGCCGCCGAAGGCCAGCACGGTCAGGGCCACCCCGAGGAACACCAGGATCTGGTCGCGGACCTCGGCGCTGATCACGTCGACGGTGATGCCCGCGCTGACGAGCCCGGCGACCTGGCCGTTCTCGTCCCGTACGGGGGTGACGGTCCGCACGGACGGGCCGAGCGTGCCCGTGTACGTCTCCGAGAACGTGTGGCCCTCAAGGGCGGGCCCGGTGTGGCCGAGGTAGCGCTCGCCGATGCGGAGGGGGTCGGGGTGGGTCCAGCGGACGCCGCCGGGACTCATGATCGTCACGAAGTCGACGCCCGTGTCCCGGCGGACCTGCTCGGCGTACGGCTGGAGCCGTACGGCCGGGTCCTTGTCCCGTACGGCGCTCTGTACGGAGGGGGAGGCGGCGACGGCGACGGCGGCCGCGGTCACCTGGCGTCGGGCGGCCTCCTCGGCCTGGTTCCGGTCGGCGAGGTACGCGAAGGTCGCGCACCCGGCCACCACGGCGGCGACCAGCGCGATCTGTGTCGCGAAGAGCCGGCCGGCGAGGCTGTGGGGGAGACGGATGCGAGGTCTGCGCATGGCCGACAGTGTGCCTGTTGGCCGGTTCGTGAACGTAATGCACATAAGGGTGACCACCGTCACAGGGCCGTGCATAGTCTCCGCGACCCCACTTTTCCTCGGGAGAACCCCACGATCACCTTTGAGGAGACCCACCGTGAGCACAGTGAGAGCGCAGTCACCCCCGCCACCGGACGAACCGGCCCGTCGGGACCGGAGCCACTACCTGTATCTCGCGGTGATCGGCGCCGTGCTCGTCGGTGTCGTGGTCGGCTTCGCCGCGCCGGGCGTGGCGGTGGAGCTCAAGCCACTGGGCACGGGCTTTGTGAACCTCATCAAGATGATGATCTCGCCGGTCGTGTTCTGCACGATCGTGCTCGGCATCGGTTCCGTGCGGAAGGCCGCCAAGGTCGGCGCGGTCGGCGGACTGGCGCTGGGGTACTTCCTGCTGATGTCCACGGTGGCGCTGGCCATCGGCCTGGTGGTCGGCAACGTCCTGGAGCCGGGCAGCGGACTCCACCTGACGGACGCGCTGCGGCACGCGGGCGAGGCCCAGGCCAAGGGCGCGCACGAGTCGACGGCGGACTTCCTGCTCGGCGTCATCCCGACCACGATCGTCTCCGCCTTCACCGGCGGCCAGGTGCTCCAGACGCTCCTCGTGGCCCTGCTGACGGGTTTCGCGCTCCAGGCGATGGGCCCGGCGGGTGAGCCGGTGCTGCGGGGGATCGGACACATCCAGAAGCTGGTCTTCCGGATCCTCTCCATGATCATGTGGGCGGCGCCGGTGGGCGCGTTCGGCGCGATCGCCGCGCTGGTCGGGGCGACGGGCGTGGACGCGCTGAAGTCCCTGGCCGTCATCATGCTCGGCTTCTATGTGACGTGCCTGATCTTTGTGGTCGTGGTGCTCGGGGCGCTACTGCGGCTGGTGGCCGGCGTCAACGTCTTCGCCCTGCTGAAGTACCTGGGGCGGGAGTTCCTGCTGATCCTGTCGACGTCGTCGTCGGAGTCGGCGCTGCCGCGCCTGATCGCGAAGATGGAGCACCTGGGCGTCAGCAAGCCGGTGGTCGGCATCACGGTGCCCACGGGGTACTCGTTCAACCTGGACGGGACGGCCATCTACCTCACGATGTCCTCGCTTTTCGTGGCCGAGGCGATGGGGAACCCGCTGTCACTGAGCCAGCAGGTCTCCCTGCTGCTGTTCATGATCGTGGCGTCCAAGGGCGCGGCGGGCGTGACCGGCGCGGGCCTCGCCACCCTCGCGGGCGGCCTCCAGTCGCACCGGCCGGAGCTCGTGGACGGGGTCGGCCTGATCGTCGGCATCGACCGCTTCATGAGCGAGGCACGCGCGATGACCAACTTCGCGGGCAACGCGGTGGCGACCGTCCTGATCGGGACGTGGACCAAGGAGATCGACGCGGACCGCGCCCGCGAGGTGCTGGCGGGGAGGCTGCCGTTCGACGAGGCGGCCCTGGCCGCCGACGGCGCCCACGGCGCGGCGCCGGAAGCGCCGGAAACGAAGGAGGCCGTCGCGGCCTCCTGACCCCAGACCACCCCCACGGCGTGGCCGCCACTCCCCAACGGCGGCCCTCGGGCCCGGAACGGCACCACCGGGCCGCGCCGTGGGGGTTCCCCGCCGTCGCGGCGGGAGGAGGGCCCCGGGCCCGCCCGGGGC
>NZ_JAILXP010000005.1 GCF_020740895.1 Streptomyces sp. UNOB3_S3
GCCAGCGGGTGGTCGTCGGGGAGGGCGGCGACGCGCTCCTCCAGGTAGAGGGCCTCGGAGCGCAGCCGGGCGTCGGCGGGCCGGACGCGCAGAACGGCGACGTCGGTCTCACCGGTGGCCAGGCCCGCCGTGCGGCTGTCCACACGCGTGAGTTCGAGCGGTACGTCAGGGTGGCCGCGCCGCCAGGAGCGCAGCAGCGGCACGGTGAGCTCGCCGAGGACCGCGCAGGTGTAGCCGACGCGCAGCGGCCGGGAGACGGCGACGGTCTCGGCGAGGGCGGCGTCGACGTGGGCGAGGACGGCCCGCCCGTGGTCCCGGAGGGCCCGCCCGGCGGGGGTGAGGGCCAGGTGGCGGGACGAACGGTCGACGAGGCGCACGCCCACGTGTCCTTCGAGGGCGGCGAGGGTGCGGGAGAGAGCCGGCTGGGTGAGGCGCAGCCGCGCCGCCGCGGCGGTGATCGTGCCTTCCTCGGCGATGGCGACCAGGGCTCTGAGGTGACGCAGCTCCACATCCATGCGTGTGGAGCATAGTCCCTGACCGGACGACATTTCCGGGGGCCGGCCGGCGGGCCGTAGCGTCGCCGGTGTCCATATTTCCCAGGTGTTGTACGGGGTGGTTGTGATGAGGATTCTTCTGGTGGGCGCGTTCGGCACGCTCGGTGGCGCGGTGCGGACGGCGCTGGCGGGACGTGGCCACGAGGTGATCGCCGTGGGGCGCGGCCGCGGTGACGTGATCTGCGACATCGCCGACCCGGCGGCCGTGGCGCGGCTCTACGAGCAGGTGACCGGCGTGGACGCGGTGGCGTGCGCGGCGGGGGACGCCGTGTTCGGCCCGCTCGGCGGGCTGACCGCCGACGACCTGGCGGCGACGCTGCGCGGCAAGGCGCTGGGCCAGATCGAGCTGGTGCGCCAGGGTGTGCGGCACGTGGCGCCGGAGGGCTCTTTCACCCTGGTGACGGGCGTGCTGGCCCAGGAGCCGGTCGTGGGCGGGGCCGCCGCGTCGGCGGCGAACGGGGCGGTGGAGGCGTTCGTCCGGGCGGCGGCCATCGAGATGGCGCCGCGGCGCGTGAACGCGGTGAGCCCGACGCTGCTGGCCGAGTCCGCCGAGGCGTACGGGGCGTTCTTCCCGGGCGTCGAGCCGGTGCCGGCCGCCAGGGTCGCCCAGGCGTACGTCCGCTCCATCGAGGGCCGGGAGACGGGCCGGGTGCTCAGCGTGGGCTGAGCACCCGCTCAGTACCGCAGCACCGCCGCCAGCCGGTCCTCCTCGGCGAGGGTGTCGTCCCGGACGAACTCGACGTCCGCTCCGTTGTCCAGCGCCGCCTCGACGATCTCGTCGACGACGTCCTCGCGGATGGCGGGATCCGCCGTCAGCGGCTCGGTGGGCTCCTCCAGGCGCACCGGGTGGCCGCCGTTGCCGTCGACGCGGGCGGTGATCTGGTAGTGGTCCTCGACCGCGAGGAGCGCCACGCGCCCCTGGCGGACGGTCTGCCAGATCTCGTCCAGGCCGGAGGTGAAGCGCTTCTGGCCCCGCGCGTCGCTGAGGCGGCGCAGCACCTCGCCCTGCCGTGCGGCGCGGCGCTCCTCGAACGCCGGGCGCAGCACCTCGGCCAGCGCGTGCCCGGACAGGCCGATCGCGCCGCCCTGCTCGGTCCGGCCGGTGATCGCGTCGGGCCTGGGGCAGAGCTTCTCGAGGAGGGCGATCTGCTCGCGCAGCCCCACGACGTACAGCGGCCGGGGTTCACGGTCCAGTACGGGCATGAGGGCGCCGACGACCGTGCGCGCGTACTGGCGTTCGCGCTCCACGTGGGCCTCGCCGCGCGCGGTCAGGGAGTGGTTGCCGACCTTGTCGAAGTTCGCGCCGGGCAGGGCGTCCTCGTGGTCGGGGAGGGAGGGGCGGACGGGGAAGCCGTTCCCGATGGTCTCCACGAGGTGGTCCCCCGCGCCGTCCCACAGCCGGGTCTCGCCCTCGGAGAGCACCAGCACCCAGTACGGCTCCTCGGAGAGCCGGGCCGCGACCAGGTTGCGGGTGAGGAAGGTGTCCGCGACCACCACGCGCTGGGGCACGGTGCGGGGCAGGTACCAGACCTGGTGCTCGCCCGGGGCGGCCAGGATAAGCAGGCCGTCGCTGGAGTGGGCGAGGTCGACCTCCTTCACGGCGGCGTCGATCCGCGCCTCGACGTCGATGCGCGCCGACCGGGTCACCTTCGGGTCCTCGGCGAGCCGTCGCTTTGCCTCGGCGACCGTGTTGCGCAGCCTGACCTGGTCCTCGGTGCTGGTCGGTGCGCGGCGCGTGGTCGGCAGGAGCAGTGAAACGGCCGGGTACGGGCGCTCACGGCGCAGGTCACGGAGCGTCTCGTGGGTCAGCTCGCCGATGTCCATCAAGGTCCTCCTCGGGCCTGCGGGGTGTCTTCCAGCTCACCAGAGGCACGGCGGACCGGCCAATCGAGCGGGTCCACTCGGTGCACGGATCCCGTGCGCCTACCCGTTCCGGGGCTTCCTACCCGTACGGATGACTTCCTCCGCTCGCCCGATGAGCGGATCGTGGACTGCGGTAGCGAAGAGTCATGACGAAGCGTGCCGCCCGCACCGTTCTGCTGTCCCTGCTCACCACCGCGGCGCTGATCTGCGGCGCGTCCGGCGCGTCCGGCACCTTGCCGGACGGCCGCGCGCACGAGCGGACCCGGGCGGCCATGGAGGCGCTCGTACGGACCGGGATGCCCGGCGTCGTCGGCCAGGCGCGCGAGGAGCCCGAGGGGCGCGACGGGAGCCGGGTCTGGGACGGGGCCGCGGGGACGGCCGATCTCGGGCGGCCACGGGCGCCGCGGGCGCGCGACCGGTTCCGGATCGGCAGCAACACCAAGACGTTCGTCGCCACGGTGATGCTGCAACTGGAGGCCGAGCACCGGCTCCGGCTCACCGACACCGTGGAGCGCTGGCTCCCGGGCGTGGTGCGCGGCCACGGCAACGACGGGCGTGCCGTCTCCCTGCGCCGGCTCCTGGACCACACCAGCGGGATCTTCGACTACGCGGCGGACCCCGTCCTCCGGCAGCGGCTCTTCGGGCGGGACTTCCTCCGCCACCGCTTCGACACCTACACACCACGGCAGTTGGCGCGCACGGCCGTGTCCCACCCGCCGGTCTTCGCCCCCGGCAAGGGCTGGAGCTACTCCAACACCAACTACGTACTGGCCGGGATGGTCGTCGAGAAGGTCACCGGCCACTCCTACGGCCGGGAGATCCGCGACCGCGTCCTACGGCCCCTGGGCCTGCGTAACACCTTTGTGCCCGGCCGGTCGGCCGCCCTGCCCCGGCCGAGCGGGCGCGGCTACATCCGCTTCCCGGACGAGCCGGGGTCGCCGTTCCACGACGTCACCGACATCAACCCGACGGAGGCCGGGGCCGCCGGCGAGATGATCTCCACCGTCGGCGACCTGAACACCTTCTACCGGGCGCTGCTGCGCGGCCGCCTCCTGCCCGCCCGCCAGCTCGCGGAGATGCTGACGACGGTGGACACCGGGCTGCGCCCGGCGGCGCGGTACGGGCTGGGCATCGCCGCGCGGAAGCTGTCCTGCGGGGTGACGGTGTGGGGGCACGACGGCGGGATCCAGGGGGCGGTCTCCCACGTCAGCAGCGTCCGGGACGCCTCGCACACGGCCGCGTTCGGTGGCAACGCCCTCGGGGTGCCCTTCGACACGCTCGCGCTGGCGGAGGCCGAGTTCTGCGGGAAGGCACGCCCCTAGGCCCGGGTCGGCTCAGCCGCGCACGCGGCACCGCCGTACGAGCCGTCCCAGGCCCGCGAAGCCGTAGCCGTGGGCCCGGGCGGAGGCGATGATCTCCGGCAGGGCGTCGGCGTCCAGCACGGAGTGCCGCGCGTCCGTGGAGCCCACATGCATCTGGATGATCGCCCCCGGTGAGAACGCCCGCTCCGCCCGCCGGACGACCATGTCCACCGTCACGCCCCCGTCGGGCCCGCGCCAGCCGGCCGTGTCGTCCACCCATTCGACGACGGGGTATCCCAGGGCGTTGACGTCGCGGACGTTCCGCTCGGTGAACTCGCCGTACGGGAAGCGGAAGGCCACGGGCGTGCGGCCCGTGGCGCGGCGGATGGCCCGTGCGGCCAGGACGGCCTCCCGGCGCTCCTCGCGGAAGGACAGCCCGGGGAACCGTGGATGGCTGTAGGAGTGGCTGCCCACGGGATGGCGGACGGCCAGCGCGCGGGCCGCCTCCGGGTGGCGGTCGGCGAAGTCGCCCGTCAGGAAGAACATGGCGGGCACCCGCTCCTTCCGGAGCACGGCCAGGACCCGGGCGATGCCGTCCTCGTTCCACGCCGCGTTGAAGGTCAGCGCGATGACCTTCCGGTCCGTGGGGACGCGCCGGAGGGCCGTCCCGGCACACCCCGGCCGGCCGGTGACGGGCTCCCCCGCCGCACCCGGAGCCGCCGCGCTCCGAGCCGCCGCGCCCGGAGCCGCCGGGGCCAGCAGCAGGACGGCGGCCGCGAGCGCCGGCCATCGACGGGACCAGGACATGAGCGGACTCCTCCCGTGCGGAAAACCCGGGACGATCCCATGCGATCCGGTGCCGTCCGCTCGTACGCCGTGCCGAGAGATCGTTTCTCCTTCCCCCGTACGGGCGATACGGCGCGT
The DNA here is from genome assembly GCF_020740895.1 of Streptomyces sp. UNOB3_S3. Lineage (GTDB taxonomy): Bacteria > Actinomycetota > Actinomycetes > Streptomycetales > Streptomycetaceae > Streptomyces. The sequence goes on from NZ_JAILXP010000005.1 coordinate 4,643, forward strand.
GCCGCCACGGCACCGGGGGCAGACCCCGTACGTCCAAGCCGATGACCGGATAAGAGGTACTTCATGCGCCGCACCCCTGTCATGACCCTTGGCACCGCCGCCGTGCTCGGCCTCCTGCCCGGCTCGCCCGGGGTCACCGACAGCGGCACCCCCGCCACCACCGCGTGCCGGCTCCCCGCGCCCGCGCGGCCCGGCACCCGGTTGCGGGGCGCCGCCCCGGTGGCACGCTTGAACTGTGGCCCGGCCCAATGACGAGGTCGAGGCGCTCCTCCAGGAGTACGCCGACCTCGTCGCCATCACCGGTGGCGACGCCTTCAAGGCACGTGCCTACGAGAAGGCCGCCCGTGCGATCGGCGGCTTCCCCACCGACGTCTCCACCCTCGACGCCGAGGGCCTGCGGGAGATCCCGAACGTCGGGAAGTCCATCACCGACAAAGTCCTGGAGTATCTGAGCACCGGCCGCATCCCGGCACTGGAGGAGACCAGGGCGGCGATCCCGCCCGGGGTCCGGGAGCTCATCGCCGTCCCGACGCTGGGCCCCAGGAAGGCCATGACGCTCTACGAGGAGCTGGGCGTCTCCTCCGTGGAACAACTCCTCGACGCCATCCACGACGAGAAACTGCGCGACCTCAAGGGCTTCGGGCCCCGGACCGAGGAGAACATCCTCCACGGCATCGCCCTCATGCAGAAGGCCGGCGGCTCCGGCGGCCGCATCCTCCTCAACGCCGCCATGGACGTCGCGGAACAGGTCGTCGCCGAGCTCTCGCGGCTGGACGGCTGCGAGGGGTGCGCGTACGCCGGGTCGCTGCGCCGCATGCGGGAGACCATCGGGGACATCGACATCCTCGTCGCCGCCACCCGCTCGGGCCCGTTCATGGAGGCGATCACCGCCCTCCCGTACACCGCCGAGGTCATCGCGCACGGCGAGAAGAAGACCTCGATCCGCACCACCAAGGGCCTCCAGGTCGACCTGCGCGTCCTGCCGCCCCGCTCCTGGGGGGCGGGGCTGCTGTATTTCACCGGGTCCAAGGACGCGGAAGCACTCTGACACCTTGCCTCAACGAGCGAAAACCGCAGGTCAGAGTGAAGATGGAAGACATGGGCACGGCACCCGAGCGCCCCCGCTGGGGCATCCTCGCCCGTAAATCGAAGGTCTACGGGAAGGGCGACCGGCGTCGCGAGCTGAGCACCGAGGCGCAGATCGACACCGGCCACCGGGAGGCCGCAGAGGCCGGGGCCGAGGTGCCCCCGGAGTTCGTCTGGGCAGAGCTGGGCTCCGCGTTCAAGGACCGGGAACGAGAGGACTTCGACGAGGCACTAGCCGCACTCGCCGCAGGAAAGATCAGCGTCCTGTGGTGCTATCGGCTGGACCGGTTCAGCCGCAAGGGCGCCGAAGATCTCCTAAGGGTCATCGGCAAGGTGCGCGTCATCTTCTGGTACGACCGCTTGGACTCCATGGAGCCCGGGGACCGACGCCGGATCATCGACTACGCCGAGCAGGCCCGCGAGTACTCCGAACGCCTCTCACACAACGTAGTGCAGACCAAGCAGGTACAGCGTGAGCGAGGCGAGTGGCTGGGTGTCCACCCGTTCGGACTCAAGCCCAACCGGGACCGAAAGCTGGAGCACGGCGAGCGGTGGCCCGTGGTGGAACGGATCTTTTACACCCTCGCCGAGGGGAAGGTGTCCGGCCGGGGACTGGTGCTCGACATGAACCGGGAGGGCGAGTTGTCCCCCGGCGGCAAGGCGTGGTCCGTATCCACGCTGAGCCGAATCGTCAACCACCCCGTGTACGAGGGCTGGCAGATCATTCGGAACCCGGCTGGAAACTCACCCGTGAATCTCGTCTACAAGAACGCGCGGGGGCACCGGGTCGGCGTGCTCGCCGAGGGGTTCGAACCCATCCCCGCGGCGATCGTCAGGAAGGCCAGGCAGCACCTCAGCCGGCGGGACCCGGCCCCCAACAGTCACCAGCTCCCCCAGCAAGGGAAAGCGCAATCGCTCCTCGCCGACGCCCTACGGTGTCACGGCTGCAAGGGCCCTATGGTCACGGTGTCGCGGGAGTCCTACGGGTGCTACCGGCATCACCAGCAGGGCCTTGACTGCCCCGCTCCCGCGTTCGTGTCCAAGAAGCCTCTTGAGGACTACGCGGCCGTTCGCTGGATCAACCGCATCGGCGGTTCGGATGCCAAAGACCCGTTGCTGCTGGCCGTCGCGGAACGCTGGGCGCTCCTCACCCGGCCCGACGAGACCCAAGCTCACCGGGAGGCCCTGGAGGCCGTAGAAACGGCTCAAAAGCGGATGCGGCGGCTCATGATGGACCGGAACAAGGGCCGGTACGACCTGATGGAAGACCTCTTCGAAGAGCATGAGAGGGAAGCGCTCCAAGACCTCAAGGACGCCCGGGCGCTGCTAGCTGAACACGGGCCCACAACATCGTTGGACGCCGTGGGATTCCTGACTGAGCCGGAACAGGTCCAAAAGCTATGGGGTACGGCCACCCTGCCCATGCAGCGGGATCTACTCCGCTTGGCGATCGATTACGTGACCGTCAAGAAGTCTCCGAAGAAGGGGACAAGGTTCGACGGCAACCAGCGGGTGACGATCAAGTGGGCGAAGGCTGGAGGATCGGTGGCGCAGCACCCTGGAGGTAAGCAAGGCAGCGAGATCGAGGCACAAACTGCCGCCGCGTGACCTGGCGTCGAGGGCGCAGCGAAAAGGGCGCTGCCTGTACCTCTTTCCTTAATGCGTACTAGGAGAAGAAGGAGCGGGCAGCGCCTTTTCTGCTGGGCGTGGTGCCCGGCGTGCCGTACAGGACGCTCACGCCGGCCGCTCCGCCTGCTGTACCCCACCCGAACTTAATCAGGATGCAAGGCCAGGAGCGCCACGCGCGCGTGCGCAGAAGACGGAGCGACGCCCCGTAGCGCGGCCCTGTAACCCGCCTCGCCTGGCGCGGTCCCGTGGTGGCTCTCCTCCTGCGGTTCGACCCCAGGCGGGGCGCTGTGCTTGCTGTTTGGTCATGCCGGACGGACTACCCGCGACGGTTGATCTCCTGGCGACGGCGGGCACGATCCTGCTGCCACCCTTGCCATAGTTCCTTGCGGTCACGAGAGTTCTGGGGCCACAGGGCGCGGGCAAGGGCTGTCAGCCCAGTGATGAGAATTACGAGTACAGCGACGACCAGTACGGCACCCCACGGTACCGATTCCGGCAGGTTGAACACGATGTATGAGCCTTCCGACCTTGAGCGGTCGGCGGGTCACTCAGGCAGCTAGTACGGCGCTCCCCAGCACGCTGCGATGACGCCCGCCCCGGTGGTTGGTCACGGGGAAGGCGCAGTTCGGCCCTCTGGGCGCGATCTGAGGTGATGCCTCGATCGGCTCAGGTTTCCAGTCAGGCGGTGCTTCTGCCCCGGGGCGACTAACCGAGCGGGACAGTACGAGTAGTAGAACTCGCATAAGGAAGCGCAACAGACACCGCAGCAGCTCTGCCAGAGCTTCAAGGAATTCCCGGGCCGCAGCGCGCCTTTCAGCTGGTGTTTCCGCGTTCCGCAGACGCTCGCTGGCAGCGCGGAGTGTGTGCTGCTGAACCCTAGCCCTTTGTAGCTCTTGTACAAGCCAGAGATAGGACTGGGTCTTCCCGCTGCCTGTCGCGTGGTAATAGATGCTGTGGAGCTCATCTCGCACGACCAAGTCGGCCACTTCATTGGAAATCTCGGTTGCCGAAGCGTACGAGTTCGCCACTACGAGTACGGTTTCCGTCCGCTCTATGTTGTCCACCTCCATCCCCCCTGCGGCGCTCAGTGTGAGCCTAGTCTAACGCCAGCCTCAATGGGCCCGGCATCGCAGAGGAGTTGAAGCATCATCCGGCCTCCGACTCTGGCGTGCAGTGCCCCTGTTACCGAGCTGACCACGAGTGGGCGCGCACCTGAACGGTAACTGGTCAACCAGCACCCGTCGTGCTCAACTCCCGCGAAACTGGCCTCGCGTCCGCGCCACCGTCCTGTCCCGTGACGCGAGCCTCTGCCAGTGGGTCCGGTACGACACGGGCCTGCCGTGCTTCGAGGAGGCGTCCGAGGTGGACCACCGTTTCGATCCGCACGACCACAGACCCGAGGCACTGTGGTCGCTGTGCCACTGGCACCACGCCCGCAAGACGGCGCAGGAAGCTGCGGCCGGCCGGAGGCGGGCCCGCGAGGTCCGAGAGGTGCCCCGCAGTCGCAGGCCCCACCCTGGGGCGCTGTAATCCCCCTCTGTCTTGCGGCAACACCCCCGGGTGGTTCCCTAGCAGCCCCCGTCCCCACCCCTGGGGCCGCCGGGAGGATGGCCCGCGCGCAGCGTGTGGCCGGTGGGTGCGGAGGGCGGGGCCCGGTGCTGTCGCTGTGCTGTTCGTCGTGTTCTCAAACTGTGCAGCGTGCGGACCTGCCGGGGTGCAGCCGGAGCCTGGTGCCCGTTGAGGCATGCCCACGGTGGACGGAGCCGAGGCGCTGCCGCTCCTCATGGTGTGGCTCGTCGTGTTCGCCGCCGCTTCAACATCATTGATCGCTTCTCACACGCGAGCTACGACGAGCCGACGTCGAGCCATCGTGATCGTGGCCGACCCAGGGGGGTGGCTCCCCGATCATGATTCTTCCTGACCGGGGCGTGACAGCAGCTCGGTTTCTGTGCGATCCCGAGGCCGCCTCTTTTCGCCGCTTCGCCCCTTGCGCCGCCTGACCGAGGGCCGCTTTCCCCACGTACTGAGACCCGAGGTGACGACGCCCTGCGCATCGATCCCAAGCTGAAGGACGCGGACAAGATCCGCGCTGCTCTCGTCGACGGGTTCGAGGTCGAGCTGGATCTGGAGCCGGCGGACTTCGCGGCGATCGACATCGCCGCCCCCATGCTGGCCCGCGCTGCGTCGCTGGACGACCTGGTGCGCCGCGAGGGGCAGATGGTGCCGGGCGGGAACCGCGCCGGCATGTTCGTCCTGCACCCCGGCATCACCGAGGCCCGGCAGCTCCGGCAGGCGGCCAGCGCGCTGCTGGCGAAGGTCCGTGGCGAGGGCGACGGGCCGGAGCGCGGGCACAACTCCCGCTCGGCGGCCGGTGCCCGGTGGGCGGGTCGTCGCTGATGGCCCGCCGTAAGAGCAGGGCCGGGAACGGCCCGTCGAACGAGGCCCTGCGCATCGCCCGGACGATCGCCTACTACGGGGCGTGCCTTGATCGGGGCGTCACGCACGAACAGGCGCGGGCCCTGTGGGCGCACGACATGACGCAGCCCTTCACCTCCTGCCCGGCGGACGTCCCGCCGGCGCTGCTGGCCCGGATGGAGGCCGAGGCCCGGCGCGACGCGGAGGCCAGTACATGACCGACTGAACCGAACGGGGGTGGCGCTTGCCCACACCGGTCTTCGCCCCCGTACGGACCGTCGAGGACACCGTCCCCGAGCTGACCCTGGCCCGGGACATCCTGAGGTGGACGGCCTGGCACTTCCGGGCCGACTGGCGGTACACCCCGGAACAGGTGCGCATTCTGGCCCGCTGGTACGCCATCGACGCCGAGGGCGAGTTCACGTACACCTCGGGGACGCTCAGGAGGCTCAAGGGCTGGGGCAAGGACCCGATGATGGCGTCCGTGTGCTGGGTCGAGCTGATGGGCCCGTGCCGCTTCGGCGGCTGGCACCCGGACGGTTCGCCCAAGGGTGTGCCGGCCAAGGAGCCGTGGGTTCAGATCTTCGCGACCTCCGCGACGCAGAACACCAACACCATGTCGGCGCTGCTGGGCTTGCTCACGGCTGAGACGATCGCGCAGTACGCGGTCGATCTGGGCCAGGAGAAGTGTTACGCGACGCTGCCGGACGGTCGGCGGTGCCGGCTGGAGGCCAAGGCGTCGAGCTACCGGGCCGCCGAAGGCGGGCGCCCGAGCTTCGCCCTGATGAACGAGACGTGGCATTGGGTGACAGCCACGCAGGGGCCCAAGTTGGCGGCCACGATCCGGGCCAACGCCGCCAAGGTCTCCGGCCGGTACATGGAGATCACGAACGCCCCGGTCATCGGCGAGGACTCGGTGGCCGAGAACACGCTGTACGACTTCCAGAAACAACGCGACGGCAAGAACCGGTCCACCGGCCTGTACTACGACAGTGTCGAAGCCCCCTCCGGGGTGGATCTGGGCGAGGAGGAGCAGTTGCGCGCCGCCCTGCTGTGCGCCCGGGGCGATGCGGTCTGGGTCAACCCGGACCGCGTCATGCCCGAGATCTGGTCGGCGTCCACCACCGAGGACGAGTCCCGCCGCAAGTACCTGAACCAAACGACCGTCGCCGAGGACGCGCTGGTCGACCCCGAGGACTGGGGCCGGTGCGAGGTCGAAGGCCGGGACCTGCGGCCGGGCGACCGGATCGTCCTCGGCCTGGACGGCGGCGAGGCCGACGACAGCACAGCCTTGGTGGCCATGCGCGTGCGCGATGCGCTGTGCGTCCCGCTGGGCGTGTGGGAGAAGCCCGACGGTCCCGCCGGGGCCGGCTGGGAGGTGGACAAGGGAGTCGTCAGCGACGCCGTCGCGAACGCCTTCACCACCTACAACGTCGCCGCCTTCCTCTCCGACGTCGCGTACTGGGAGACCTACACCGCCCAGTGGTCCGAGACGTACGGCCCGAAGCTGCTGATCCGCTCGAACGCGCGATCCGCGGTGGGCTACGACATGCGCGCCAATCAGCGCGAGATCACCACGGAGAACATGGCCATGGTGGGGGCCATCGAAGCCCACCAGCTCCTGCACCAAGGCCACTTCACACTGCGCAGGCACGTGGAGAACGCCCGGAAGCGGCCGAACCAGTACGGCATCAGCTTCCGCAAGGAGTCGCGCGAGAGCCGGCACAAGGTCGATGCGTACGCAGCACTGCTGCTGTGCTGGATCGCCCGCCGGCGACTGATCGAGTCCGGCAAGCTCAAGCCACAACGCGCGGTGGCACAGCTGACCGCGTACGAAGGGTATTGACAGCTTGACCGAGGTCGCGAGCGTGCTCACGCAGCGCGCACGCCACGCCCGTGGCCTGATCCAGCGGGACTACGAGCGGCTGAACCTGGCCGACCGGTACCTGCGGGGCTTCCACCGCGCGCCGTTCATCCCGAAGAAGGCGAACCCGGAGTTCAGGGCCCTGGTGAAACGGTCCTTCGACAACATCGTCCCGCTGATCGTGGACGCGCCGACCAACGCCATGGGCGTGGACGGCTACCGCCGCTCGGGCAGCGATACCAACGCGCCCGAGTGGAAGTGGTGGCAGGCCAACCGGCTCGACCAGCGGCAGCACCAGGTTCACCGGGGCGCGCTCGCGGCCGGCCACAGTTACGTGACCGTCCTGCCCGGGATGCGTCCGGGTGAGAAGCGGGACCGGCCGCAGGTGCGCGCGTACGACGCGGTCAAGACGGTGGCGGTCTACGAGGACCCCACCTTCGACGCCTTTCCCCTGTACGCCCTGCACCTGGACCGCACGCCGGGCGACGGCGGCCAGGAGCCGCACACGGGCCGGCTGATCGACGACCAGGCCGTCTACCAACTTGACTTCGAGGCCGGTGACCCGAAGGTCACGAAGGTCGAGCCGCACGGCATGGGCGTGTGTCCGGTCGTTCGGTTCGCGCCGGCGGTCGACTTGCAGGGTCGCACTCAGGGGCTGGTCGAGCGGGTCATGACCACCCAGGACCGCATCAACCAGATGACGCTCAACATGCTCATCGCCCAGCACTACGGCGCGTTCGCGATCCGCTTTGCCACCGGCCTCGCGCCGGTGGAGGTGCTGGACGAGTACGGCGACCCCGTGCGCGACGAGAACGGGCAGCCGACGTTCCTCCCGCCGGTCCTTGACCCCTCCACGCTGCTGGTCTCCCCGAACGCCGAGACCGAGTTCGGGCAGCTCCCCGCCCAGTCCACGAAGGATCTCCAGGACTCCATAGCCATGGCGGTCAAGCACGCCTGCATGGTCACCGAGACCCCGCCGCACTACGTGATGTCGGACATGGTCAACATGGCGGCCGACGCGCTTGCGGCGGCCGAGTCCGCGTTCATGCGCAAGGTCGCCGAAGTGCAGGCCGCGTTCGGAGAGAGCTGGGAATCGGTCATGAGGCTGTGTGCGCTGGTAGCCGGCGACCGGGCCGGCTTCGAGGACGAGGAGTCCGAAGTCGTCTGGGCCGACCGGGGCAACCGCTCCTTCGCCCAGGCCGCCGACGCCGGCCTGAAGCTGTCGCAGATCGGCGTCCCGCTCGGCATCGTCCTGCGAAAGGTCCCCGGCTTCACGCAGTCGGACATCGACGAGGCGGTCAAGGAGTGGAAGGCTGCCCAGGAACAGCGGCTGCGCGAGATCGCCGCGAGCCAGCAGGCGAAGGCCCCCGACGAGGGGGTGAAGGATGGCGACGAGCGCGGACGCGCAACGGGCGACAGCCGCGTACCGGCGGGCGCAGGAGCGCATAGCCGCTGAGGCCGCCGCCGATCTGACCGCATGGCTGGCCGGCGTCTCCGCGCAGGACGTACGGACCGGTGCGGGGCCGCTGGGCCGCGAGTACCGGGCCCGTGTCGCCCGGGGCCGGCAGAAGTCCTACGCCCTGGCCGTCGCCTTCTACCGGCTGCTGCGCGCGCTGGAGACCGGCACGGTCGTCAACCTGCCCGGCACGGCCACGGCCGAGGGGCCGACTCTCGAAGGGTTGTGGCGCGAGTTCAACCGTGCGGCCGGCGCGCAGGCCGGCACCGCGAGCCGCGGTGGCCACCTGCTGGTGGATGACTCCCCGTGGGCCGGCTACGACGAGCGCACCGAGCAGCGCCGCGCGGAGGGTGCGTTCCACCGCGAGGTGACCGCCCGCTTGGACAAGGCACGGGGCGCGGCCGAGCGGCGAGGTCGGCTCGATGATCCGGAGTTCGAGAAGGAACTGGCTGAGGTCATGACGACCGCCCGGCAGGAAGCCGCCCGCACCGGATCGCAGATCGCCGAGGACGGCGGCCGCGAAGCCCTGGCCGAAGCCGTACGCGGCGATCCGAAGGCGCTGGGCTACTACCGGGAGACCGACGCCGACCCGTGCGCCTGGTGCGCGATGCTCGCCAGCAGGGGCGCGGTCTACAAGTCAGCCCAGTCCGCCGGGCTGTCGGACGGGCAGCGCTACCACCCCGACTGCCACTGCCAGCCGCGCCCGATCTTCTCCCGCACCCACACGCTCCCCGAAGCGAACCAGCGCTACATGCGGCTGTGGCAGGAGAAGTCCAAGGACGGCCTGACCCTGGCCGAATGGCGTCGAGAACTTGAGAAAGAGAGCAGCACCACGTGAGCGAGCAGACCCCGGTGGGCGCCCCCGAGCAGCCGCCGGCCGCCCCGGCCCCGACGCCAGCCGAAGTCTTCGGCGGCAAGGAGCCCGCAGCGGTGCCGGCCGAGCCGACGGCCGCTGAGCCCGCCCCGGCAGGGGAGCCGCCCGAGGCCGCGGTGGACTACCGCGCTCTGTACGAGAAGGCGCAGGCGGAGGCCCGCTCCCTCGCGGACGCGGCCAAGGCGGCGGACGCCGAAGCCGCCGACTACAAGAACCGGCTGGCGGAGATGGAGGTGTCGGTGCTCCGGCACCAGGAAGCCGCCCGCGTCAACCTGCCGGCCAACCTCGCGGCGCGTCTCCAGGGCGAGACGCCCGAGGAGATCGCCGCCGACGCCCGCAAGCTCGCCGCACTGGTCGTCCCGAAGCCCGTCACCGGCAAGGGCGGGCTGGAGCCCGACGCGCCGGCCGAGCACGACCCCGAGGCGATCACCCGCCGCATCCGCTTGATCGAATTTTAGCCGGTGTGCCGGACCGTGGCCCTGCCCAATTGGGCAACGATCACGGTAACCATGCCCACGAAGAAGACCACGACTCCGACGCCGAAGTTTTTGAAGCTGGGTGGATCTGGAATTTGCCCAGGTGGCACTTCGGCGGTGAACGCCTCCAAGAAGGGCATGCCAGCAATGGCAAGTCCCACTATCCCCAGGAGAGACCCGATCCAGGTCAACGTCTTGATCCACGCCGGGGAGTGGCTCTGTTCCGCCATGGAGCGGCGTGTAGTCACCCTGAGGTAGTCCCTGCCGACCTGGATCGGGTTGTTGTGGTGGCCGCCGGTCGACTGCGACTGAGTGGTTCCACCGATGTGTACCTTCATGGAGAAGTCCTGGTGGGAGATCCACCGTAGTTCGTTCGCTGCATCCGGTTGTTCGGAAAGCAAGCTTTGGGCGCGCTGTTGCCAATGCCAGCCAATGGCCTGTTCGGCCCTCGCGATGTCGCCGTACATGCTGGCCTGGTGCATCTGCGCCTGATGCGCGTCGAGTTCGTTCTGGACGAGAGGTGCTTCTCCCGGGCGCCTGTTACGCCAGAGAGTGATCACGGCGTTTCGGGCTGACTGCCAGCCCTCGGTAACCATGGCTTGCATCAATGCTGATGCAAACATTGCAGCGATCTCCATGATGCCCTCCCCGTGGCCGGTCCAGTGCTGCTCCTAGTCTCATTTACGGCCGCTTTACAAGTCATGCGTTGTTGCATCTCCGGAACTCGTTGGCAGGCAAACCGTGACAGAAACGTTCACTCGAGCGAGACGCTTATTGATCCCCCTTCAATCCTAGATAACGATCTCGCTAAGTCCCGGCGCCCAGCGGGGCTTCCCCATACCCGAAAGTAGTTGCACCACCCTTGGCTCATAGCTTCATCACTATGGAGAATGCGGGCGGCAAGGCCGCCCGTCAGGCTCTCTCCCTCCTCGCCGCCGAGCTGGTCCTAGGCCGTCTGGTCCACCGGGACGCCGAGAGCGAGTTCACCGGCGGCGTGGGCAACGTCGTCAACATCAAGAAGCCGGGCCAGACGCAGGACGCTCACGACGCCGGCACCGCCACGCCGAACATCGGCAGCGGTACCCAGGGCTATCTCGACGTCCGCGAGTCCTCGGTGCCGGTCCGCCTGGACCACCACTTCGTTCACCCGGTCAAGGTCACCTCGCGTGAGCTGACGCTGGACATCGAGAGCTTCGCCGCCCAGGTCCTCGCCCCGCAGGTCCGCAAGATCGGCGAGCGCATCGAGGGCACGATCGCGGAGCCCATGAACGCGGCCATCAAGGCCGTTCCCGAGACCGCCACCGTCGACCCGTCCAAGGTCAAGGCAGTGCGCGAGGCCATCATCGCTGCCGGCGTCACCATGGACGAGGCCAACGTCCCGGACACCGGCCGCATCCTGGTCGTCTCGCCCGCCTTCTACGGTGAACTGCTCAAGGACGATCTGTTCGTCCGCGCCGACCAGTCCGGCAGCACCGAGGCCCTGCGCAGCGCGAACGTCGGCGACATCCTCAACTTCCAGGTCTTCAAGTCGAACTACATCAAGGGCGGCGCGCTGGCGATGACCCGTGAGGCGTTCGCCCTGGTCGTGCGGGCCCCGCAGGCGTCCATGGGCGCCAAGCACTCGGGCTCGGAGTCCTACCAGGGCTACGCGATGCGCTGGATTCAGGACTGGGACACCGCCGGCCTTTCCGACCTGTCGATCTGCGACGTCTTCGCGGGCGCCAAGCCGCTGTTCGAGGGCCCCGACCCGATCACCGGTCTCGCGGAGTTCTGCCGGTACGTGCCGATCACCCTCAAGGGCAACGGCACCGGTAAGTAAGGCAGCCCCGCGTGACGGACACACAGTCCGCGGGCCGGCTCGCCGACCTCGCCGAACTGGAACGCCGCTACGGCGGCACCTTCACGGGGCCCGACCGGGAGCAGGCCGAGGCCGCCCTGGACGACGCCTCGGCGATCGTGCGGGCATACGGGAATCCGTCCTGGGGCGCGGTCGTCGACGGCCACCCCCGGCCAGTGCCGGCGGCGGTCAAGGCCATCGTCCTGGCGGTCGCCGAACGGAAGGTCCGCAACCCGGAAGGGTTCGTGAGCGAATCGGCCGGTGAGTACAGCTACCGCATGCCCGAGCAGGGCGCGGTGGGCGGCTCCCTGTCGAAGGGCGAGCAACTGTTGATCGAGCGGCTGTCCGGCCGCAGCGCCATGCGCTCGCTGGAGACCGTCCGGGCCGTCGTCCTTACCGACCGGTGCGCCGGCTACCCGTACCCGGACCCCGTCGACCAGCGGGGGCTCGTGTGATCTTCGACCGCCGGGCCCCCGTCGAGCTGCGCATCTTCCCGCCGGCCGAGGTGGGCGACGGCTACGGCGGCACCGCCCCGGGCCTCGGTGAACCGGTGACCGTGCGCGCCTTCGCCCAACCCGTGGACGCCCCCGAAGGGGTTGCGACGGGCTGGGCGGCACCCGTGCGTCTGAAAGTGCTCACGGGACCGTGCGAGGCCGCCCAGGTATGGGCGCGGGTCGAGATCGACGGCGAGCCCTGGCACATCGTGGACCCGCCGCGCGTGCACGGGGCCTCGCGCCACACCCGCTACCTGTCCGCCGTCATCGAAGGAGGCAGCGGTGGCGTACGTGAAGCCCAACATCCATAAGACCGTGGCCGGCATGCCCGGCGTCATGCAGGTTCTCAAGGCCCACGCCACGGTCATGGCGGGCGAGATCAAGGCCGCAGCTGCCCCGCACCGCAAGACCGGCGCGTTCGAGCACGGCATCAAGGTCCACCGACACCGCAAGGGCTACTCGGTCAACCTTGAGGACCGCAACAGCGCCTCGATCAACTACGGCCACTTCACCAAGGCCGGCGAATGGGTCGAGGGCATCCACGCCATCGAGCACGTGGTGGGCGCGGGACGCGGCCCCCGCAGCCGGAGGTGAACGTGTACGTCCTGCCCGACACCGAAGCGCTCGTCCTTCACGCGCTGCGCGCCTACCTGCCCACCGGCACGGCGGTGCGGGTGGCGATGCCACAGCACTGGGCCGGGCTGCTGCCGCTGGTGGTCGCCCGCCGCGTAGGCGGCAAGGCCCGCGACCCGCGCTTCATCGACTCCGGCATGTTCACCGTCGAGGCCTTGGCCGCCTCCCGCCCGGCCGCTTCGCTCCTCGCCCGGCAGGCCCGGGGCGCGCTGCTGGCCGCGTGCCGGGACCAGCACCGGGGATCGGACGGCTACCTGAGCCGCTTCATCGAGGTCACCGGCCCGTTCATGACGGGCGACGCCCTGACCGCCGGCCACCCGGGAGCCTGCCGGTTCACCGCCACCTATCAGCTCAATGCCCGCCCCCTGGCCGCCCGCCCGCCGCTGACGGTGACGCTCGCGGCGGACCGGGACGACGGCAGGTACTACCGCGCGCAAGTGGTCGGCGCAGCCGCCGGTCCCGCGCGCCTGGAATGGGGAGACGGTCACATGGCCGACATCACTATCGGAGCCGACCCGGTCGTGGTCGAGCACGAGTACAAGACGCTCGGCGCGCACACCGTCACGGTCACCGACGCCGACGGCAACACCAAGACCGTGACGACCGCGCCCGTCCTGCCCGTGGAAATCTCCTGGGCCATGGACGCCGGCTCGAACTTCGAGGGCGTGCTGTCGGCCACCGGCGTAAAGCCCGGCGTGACGGTCGACTGGGGCGACGGCTCCCCACCGGTCACCCCGGCCGTCTCGGCCGGCAAGCTCACCGAACGGCACGCCTTCACGGCTGACGGCGAGAAGACCATCACGGTCGCCGTGCCGTCCTGGAAGGACGCCGGCTTCGAAGGTCACACCGCCAGTGCCAAGGTGACCGTGAGGCTCCCGCGCGACTTGGACGTCCAGCTCGGCTACTTCGAGGACGACCCGCGCAAGGTCTCCGCCACCATCCGCAACGCCGTCGCAGGCAAGGGTCAGATCACCTGGGGTGACTGATGACGGCGGAGATCGTGGACATCCCCGGCCCCGAGTCCGCGGTGGCCTGCCACCACACCTACGCCGGCACCGCCACTCGCTTCAACGGCTCCTTCGAGGACCGGGCCGGGCGGTGCTTCACCTTCACCGTGAACCTGCCCGCCCCCGCCCCGGAGGCTCCGAAGGACGTGCAGGTCTGGCGGGACGGCGGCGCACCGAACGAGGTGCACGTGATGTGGCTGCCCGTCGAAGGCGCGGAGGACTACACCATCCGCATCTTCAAGAACGACACACTCCTGCGGACCGTCACCGCCCCCGGCCGGCCCCCGAACGAGAACGGCTACCGGCAGGTCCACGTGGCCCCCGAGCCGTACCCGGTGGTCGGCCAGGTCTACGAGTACGACGTGTCCGTCAAGGGCTCGGACGCGTGGTCGACGCGCGTTGCCCACCAGTGGGCCGGCTCCTAGCCCCCACGCATACGAACGATCGACGACGGCCCGCCTGGGGGCTTCCTGGGCGGGCCGTCGGCATGCTGAAAGGCGGCCCTTGGCCGAGAAGATCGAACCCGTCATGAACCCCTCGCAGGGGTATGTCTACGTGGCGGAAGTTGGCACCCCGATGCCGGCGCTTCCCATCCTTCCGAAGGACCCGAACGCGACCATGCCGCAGGTCGGCGGCGTGAAGTCCACGGCTTGGCGAGACGTGGGCAACACGTCGTTGGAGAACGGCATCGAGATGTCCGTGGACGGAGACGACGCCGAGACCCTGGGGTCCTGGCAGAACCCGAACCTGAAGCAGACCAACCCCAAGAAGACGTACGCGCTCACGGTGAGTCTTGAGGACTTCACCGTCGAGACGTACAAGCTCTACTACGGGGCTGGGGACGAGGCGGTTATTACCGACCCCGTCACCTCCAAGCCGGTCGGCTTCAACATCCCGCTGAACCCCACGGCCACGGAAAAGGCCCTGCTGATCGTCGGCACGGACGGAGATAACGCCGTCGCCTGGCACTACCCCAAGGTGGCCATCATCGGCGGGGACTCCATCACTCTGGACCCGGCCGCCCTGTCCGAGGTGCCCGTGAAGGCCACCATCCTCGGCTACGGCGGCTCCACTGGCACCGTGACCGAGCGGTATGCCCTGTAATGCTTAGCAGCAGAGCCAATTTACGCATGCACGTCGGCCAGTCCCTGTTTGAGTAGGGAGCTACCGATAGCGCAGGCAGCTGCCATGCCAGCCATACCCATTGGCCCGAAGACGGCAACCACCGGAAATCCTGACCCTACGATCGTCACTCCGCCGATGATGTAGATCCAGCCGCGCATGCGTTGACTAATGTCTGCCGTATCAGGGTCTCCTCTCTTAATCACTTCGATCTTGGAGAGCAGGTCTTGCACCTCTTCAGCGGCATGTTGCTCTAGGTACTTCGTTCCTCGTTCCAGCCACTCACCGAGGGACAGCGGATCGATCGGAAGTTCGAACTGGTCGAGAACTTCTGCATCTTTGCTTCGCGTGAAGCCGTGGAGTTGGTCGGCCATGCGATAAAGGAAGTGGCATTGCTCGTGCAGGTATGTGAGGCCGTTCGCTAGCTCTAGGCCGACATCAACGAGCTCCATGCCGGCATCTGTGTCAGGGTCCGGGCGGTCGACTTCCAGTACGGCCGTCCAAAAGCGATCAAGGTTCAGAATGTACACGCACGATCGAGAAATCTCTGCCGCATGCCGCTGATCCTTGATGCCGTACATCTGCTGCTTCTTCCTGCGAGAGGCCCCGTGCCTACAGTAAGAGGAAGAGCGGGCTGCTGTCTTTCGGGGTAGGCCAAGCCAGCGATGAACTCACCCCCCATTTTCGAGAGGGCTTGCCCGGCCCACATCCTGTGGGTAAGCCCTGTATAGAGAAAGACCTCTGCTTGACCACCCTGAACTTCGCTGATCTCAAGGCCGAGGCCGAGAGCAAGGCGTCCGCCGGCCTGGCGTTCATCGGCCCCGCCGGCGAAACGATCCACCTGCGTCCGCTGGCCACCGTGCCGGGCGGCGACCTCAAGGCCGTGCTGGCGCACATCGACGCGCTCGGCTCCGACAAGGTCTCGGACGTCACCAAGATCCATGCCATGGACGCGGCCCTGGTCGCGGTCGCGACCGACAAGAAGGCCATGGCGGCGGCTCTGGACGAGCTGCCGCTGGACGGCCGTTCGCGGATCTTCGAGGCGTGGATGGAGGCCGCGGAGGTCCCGGAAGCCTGAGTCTCGTCAGGCTGCTGGACGAGCACGGGGCCGCCATCTACGCGGACTTGCGCCGGTTCTACTCCGTAGATCTGCTGGCGTACTTCCGGGGCGAGATGTCGGCCCGCGCCGTTCTGGCGCTTGTCGAGAACCTTCCCGACGACGCGGCCGTCATGGCCGCTCTCCTCGGCGGCCGGCAGGCCGTCGGCTGGGACGTCCACGCGCACATCCTCGCGGACCTGGTGGACGCGGTGCAGTGGAACACCTACGTGGCTCTCGCGCAGCGCGCGAAGCGGCCCGGTGCCCTGGAGAAACCGACGCCCTACCCGCGCCCCGGCAAGGCGGCCGGCACCGCCGAGCGGGCCTCGAACCCCTTCGCCTCCGCGCTGGCCGGCGACCGTCCGCGCACGCCGCACCTCGCGCCCGTCCGCGCGTCGGTCGCCATCCCGGCCGTGGTCGCCGAGCGCTCGAAGGAGCAACGGGCCGCGCCCCCCTTCATCGTCAACTAGCAAGGAGCACCATTTGGCAGGTGGGGGGCCGGGCGGGCCCGAAGGCGGCCGCGTCCATATCAAGGTCCTCCCGGACACCAGCAACTTCCACCAGTCGCTCCAGCGGTATCTCGACCGCATCGAGCGGCAGGCGCGAGTGCGTGTCCATGTGGACGTAGACGACGCCACGGCGCGGGGCCGGCTGGACGCCCTGGCCCGCCGCGCGCGTCGCATCATCCCGACCATCCGCCCGGACGTGGACGCCGGGCGCGCCGAGGCACGCCTGTTGGCGCTCACCCGTCGGCGCGATGTGCGCATTCAGGCACGGGTGGACCGGGGCTTCCTCGGCAACGTCGGCCGCGCGGTCGACGGCGCCCGGCAGCTCCTCTCCGGCACCGGAGAGATGATCGCGGCCGGCTTCGGCACCGCGTTCACCTCCGTACGGGCCGGCTTCTCCGATCTGCTGGCCGGCGGCCTTCAGACCTTCAGCGGCATCGCCGGCGCGGCCGGGGCCGCGAGCAGCGCGATCGGCAGCGGCGTGCAGGTGGCCGTGATGGCCACGGTCGCCTCGCTGATGACCCTCGCGGTCGTCGCGGGTGCCGGCCTGGTCGCCGTCGCCGCCCTGGCAGCGGTCCCGCTGCTGCCGATGGCCGCCGGCATCGCTGCTCTGGCGCTGGGGACCGACAAGCTCAAGTCGTCGTTCTCCGCCGTCGCCAAGGAGGCGAAGTCCGTTTTCGCGGACGCCGCCTCGGTGATGGAGCGGCCGGTCAAGGCCGCCCTGGACCACATCCGCGGGTGGCTCGGCTCCTCCCGGGGGATGTTCCGGTCCTTCTTCGAGGCCGGCACCCAGTACGTCGATCCCCTCGTCCGCAGCCTGACCGGCTTCGCGGACAAGCTCCTGCCGCGCCTGACGAAGGCGCTCAACGAGTCGGGGATGCAGGACTTCGTCGAGCACGTCTCGACGGGGTTCGCCGAACTCGGCTGGATCGTCGGGGACTTCTTCGACAAGCTCGCGCAGAACGCGCCGACCCTGTCCAAGGTCTTCGACGCCTTCATCAACTTCCTGTCGGTCGTCACCAGCGCCTTCGCCGATCTGCTGGTCTCCCTGGCCGACTTCGCGCCGCAGGCGCTGAACACCCTGGCCGAGGCCCTGCGCGGGGTGATGCGGGCGCTGACGGACAACCCGGAGGCCATGCAGCTCCTGGTCGACCTCGCATCGTGGATCTTGATGCAGTTCGTCTCCGGGCTCCAGGCCACCATGGGCGCCCTGAACCTCTTCGCCCAAGCCTGGGAGGCCATGCGCTCGGCCATCGCCACGGCGGTGGACTGGGTGCGCACGGAGGTGCCGGCGGCCTGGCAGGGGGTGCAGGACAAGACGGGCGCGGCGTGGCAGTGGTGCTCCGACAAGGTGAGCTCCGCCTGGCAGTGGATCACCAACGCCACGTCGCAGGGCGCGCAGTGGGTGCAGGACAAGGTCTCGTCCGCCTGGGACGCGTGCAGAAACGTCACGGCGACCATCTGGCAGGCCATCTCCGACGTGGTCTCCTGCGCGGTCGGCTGGGTGCGCGACGCCTGCGCCAAGCTCGGCGAGCTGCCGGGCAAGTTCGCCGACTGGTTCGGCCGGGCGAAGGACGGCGCGGTCTCGAAGCTCGGCGATCTGGTGAGCTGGTGCCGGGGCCTGAAGGACAAGGTCCTCGGCGCGATCGGCGACGCCGGCTCGTGGCTGGTGCAGAAGGGCAAGGACGTCGTCAACGGCTTCATCTCCGGACTGAAGTCGGTGTCCGTGGGCGGCGTGATCTCCGGCATCAAGGACGCGGTCATGTCGCCGTTCTCCAGCTTCATGTCCCTGGCCGCCATGCCCATGAGCTACGCGGCCCCGTCGCCGTTCATGGCCCTGCCCGCCCTGCCCGACTTCGGGCCGTCGCCCATCGGGTACAGCGATCCGATCGCGGACGCTCTCCAGCCCCTCCAGCAGATCGTCTCCCGCTCCCTGGTCGGCGACTTCGGCCGCAAGGCCGGCCGCAGCGCGGACGACAACCGGGAGCGGCACCGGGGCGGCAAGACGGACCGGACCGAGAGGCCGATCACGATCAACGCCAGCACGAACGCGGACCCGCGCGAGATCGGCCGCGAGGTCGCATGGCAGCTGCGGATTGGACGGTAAACGATGAAGTCGGCGCGCATCCCGTTCACGGGCACGCCGTGGACGCTCGCGTACGGAGGCGTGCTCCTGGGCGGGGACTCCCCACTCCTGCCGGTGAAGGTGGACGGGCTCGCCGCCATGCCGGACGTGAAGTCCCATGACCTCGAACTCGTCAACTACGACGGGCTGCTGCCCGGCCGCGACTACATGCGCGGCCGCGTCGTCAGCATCACGTTCCGGGTGATGGCCGACGACTCCGAACACCTCGATCTCCTCATGGGCGAGGTCGCCGCGGCCTTCACCCACTCCCGCAACGAGCAGCCGTTCTCCTTCTGCCTGCCCGGCGTCGCCCAAGGCGCCTGGGCCCAGGTCGCCGGCCGCGTCCGTAAACGGGAGACCAGCATCGACGAGACGTACGGACAGTTCCACCCCCTGGTCGACGTGCAGCTCGAATGCACCGAGCCATGGATTCGGGCCGTGCGCTCGATCCGCAAGCAACTGGCCGCCTCCACCGACTTCAAACGCGGCGGCTACCGCTTCGGCCGGCACCGGGCGCTGCGCATGCCGCTGCGCATCCCGCGTGACGGCGGCTGGGGCCCGCCCCGCACCGCGATGCTCACCAACGGGTCAATGGACACCGCCGCCCTGCGAGCGGAAATCCGCGGGCCCGTCGAAGGGCCGGTCCTGGTGTTCAAGGAGGCCGGCCAGGTCGTGGGGCGCATGGGCATCGAGCGGTGGCCGGACGGCACACCGTTCCGGCTGACCGCCGGTGAGCGCCTGGTGCTCGACGTCCCCGTGACCGGACCCCCTGCGCTCACGCACTTCGCCGACGGCGCGAGCACGGGAACGGCCGTCACGCCGACCCTCACCCAGTGGGGGCGCGCGGAAGCCGGCCGGACGGTGGAGGTTTCCATCGAGCAGAGCAAGACGAGTTACGACGGGGCCGCCAGTGGCTTTGTCGAGTGGCAGCCCGGGAGGTTCGTGTGATCACAGTCGCGTTTCAGGAAGAGGCCGACTACCCGGCGCAGAGCTTCCGCCGGATGTTCGGATCCATGCAGGACTTCGTGGCCGGCTTCGACAGCCGCGAGAGCTTCGAGCCGTCCCTGTCCGCCCTCCACGGCCCCGGCTACATCGCACTCGCCCCGGGCCGGGCGTGGATCAAGGACGGCGACGAGGCCGGCGGCGTGTACTGGGTGGAGTCCGACACCGCCCTGCAAGTCCCGGTGCCGGCGTCCGTACAGTCCGGCTACGTCGTGCTGTACGTCGAGGACATCGCCCACGGCGACTGGCGCAACGCCCTGGTGCCCCAGGTGCTCCCCGCCGATGCCCCGCCGGCCACGGGCGAAGGGCGACGGTTGGTCGTCGCGAAGTTCGGCCGCTACCCGGACGGCACCCTCAACCTGCCCCCGGACTACGACCAGCGGTACGTCTACGGGTGGGGGCAGTACCTGGTCACCCGCACCGGCCCGGCGCGCGGCGAGGACCCCGCGCCGGCCGAGCTGGCCCGCTTCCGCCTTGGCACCCAGTACACCAACTTCTCCACAGGCAACCGCTTCGTGCGCACCGAGGAGGGTTGGCACCGCGACGGCAACAAGTTCTACGCCGCCACGGTGGACCCGGCGAAGGCCGAGGGCCTGAACGGCGACCAGTGGATCAACACCGCGACCATGGGCCTGTTCAACAAGTCCGGCGGCGACTGGGCGTTCCTCGGCAGCCTCAAGGGCGCCAAGGGCGATACGGGCACGGTCGAGGCCAACACCGGCGCGACGGTCGGCGGCGACCTGGTGGTGAAGCAGAACATCACCACCGAGCGGTTCAAGGTCACCCCGGCCGGCATCGTCACCCTCGGCCCCTGCGCGGCCGCCCCGGACCGTCCGCAGGACGGCGCGGTCCTGTACGCCAAGGACGGGGCCCTGTGGGTCGCCGAGTCCGGGAGCACGGGCAAGACGTTCAAGGTCGGCTCCGCCGATCTCGTCATGGCCGGCGACGGCCCGCCCCCGGGGTACGCCGTCGCGCCGACTGCCACTGGAAGCGGTGGCAATGGCTGACCCGATCGCACCCGGCACCACCTACGTCGACACCCAGGCCGGCACCCTCTACACCGCCCTGCGCGACGGAACATGGCAGTCGGCGGAGCGCCGCCCCTTCAGCGTGCAGGCCCGCGTCGACAACGACCGCTACGCCTTCCGGATGGGGTACGCCAGCAACGCCTCTCCGGAGGTCGAGCTGGGTTCGCTCCTCGTCCCGCCCGCGCCGTACGCGCGGATCGTGTCGGTGGACGCTGCCATCGCCTGGCACTCCGACGGAGCCGGGAAGACCACGCGGGTCAACAGCACCACCACGACGATCACGCGGGACGTCCGCCTCGCCGACGGCCGGACCCTGACCGGCCGGGTCGGCGAAGCCACCCGCGAACCGTGCTGGCCGGACGGCGGCGGGGCGGACGTCTCCACCTACGACCGGCTACCGGCCGGCGCGTCGGCGACCTACCGCCTGATCGGGCATTGCAACGGCATCGAACCCCGCAGCACTGGCGTGTGCACCGTGAAGGTCGAGGACACCGAACCGGGCACCTTCCTGCGCGCCACCGCCTACCCCGATCAAGGGAGCACGACATAGCAACCCTCGGAACCCGGTACACCGACACCCGCACCGGCGACCGCTATTGGGCCGACTGTACGGGCGCCTGGCGGCGCGCCGGCCAGGGCATGACCTACGCCGAAGCGTTCCCGGCCGCCGTCACGCTCACCGGGGCCGACGAGGGCCGGTGGACGCCGCTCACCTCCGTGACGATCGCCCCGGCCGCGTACGACCGGGTGGCGGTCATCAAGGCCATGGCCTGGGCCGCGTTCTCCGGCGACACCCCCGAGTCGGTCTCGCTGCGCGTGCGCGAGGGCAGCGCCAACGAGCTGGCCGTGATGTTCCGCGCCCCGGCCTGGGCCAGTGCCGGCGGGACCGACACCGTCACCATGCACCCCGTCCCGGCCGGCACCACCGTCACGTACGCGATGGACTTCACCTTCCGTTCCGAGGCCGGCCAGGACACCGCCGGCATGCGCTTGAAGATCAGCCCCGACCGGCCGCACGACACCTACCTGCGCGTCGCCCTCCACCCGAGGGAGAACCGATGACCGTCCCGGGGACCCTCTACCTGGACACCGCGACCGGCACCGAGTACGCCCGGACCACGGCTGGCACCTGGGTGCCGGTCGGCACGCCGGGAGCACAGTTCCGCAGCGACTACGCCGAGCCCGGCCTGACCGTCACCGGCCACCTGCGCTGGACCCTCTTCGGCGAGGTCCGGTTCGAGCCCACGCCGTACGCCCGCCAGGTCGAACTCACCGCTTCGTGGTGGGGCGACTTCCCCGACCAGCCCCCGGCCTCCGCAGACGTCGAGATCCGAGTCCAGCTCGGCGCGGCGGCGGAGACCAAGCTGGCCACCGTCTTCCGCGCCCCCTCCCGCCCGCAGCGCTCCCCGAAAGGCTGCGGGGCGGACGTCGCCACGCAGTTCGAGGCCCCCGCCGGCGTGCCCGTCGTCGTCCGCGCCCTGGCCGGCCTGCACGCCGGCGACAAGACCCGCGCCACCCTGCGCACCGGCTACCAGGTCACCTACCTGCACGCCGTCGCCTACCCCAAGCGCTGATCCACTCGCACCACCCGCACGAAAGGGGGCCGCCCTGGCGGTCACCGAATCGGGCTACGAAGCCCGCTTGTACGAATTCGTCCCCGACGGAGACCCCGCACTCGACCTCACCCGGGGAACCGGCAGTACCGGGTGGCACCCCGACAGCTTCCGCCAGAGGGGCTGGCGCGCCGTCTACCGGGCCTCGCCCCGGTTCGTCAGCGTCGGGTGGCGGCGCACCATGGACAAGCCGTCCGAGGCCAACGTGACCATCCCGCTGGCCGCCCTGGACGACGCCCGCCTGCGGTATCCGGCGATCCAGCCGTTCCGTACCGTCCTGGGCATCGTCCGCGACGGCTTCATGGTCTGGGGCGGCATCGTCTGGAACCTCCGGGTCGACCTGGAGGAGCGCACGCTGGAGCTGGCCGCCCGCGACTTCCTGTCGTACTACGAGACCAACCACGCCTACGGCGGATGGTCCACCAAGGCCGGCGGCGACCTCCAGTCCGACATCCTCAAGCGTATGGCCCTGCGCGCCGAGTGGGGTATCCAGACCAGCACCGCGGCCATCACCGCGATGCCCCGCAAGCGCGAGCTGTCGTTCCTGGAGAACGAGTTCAAACCCTCGCTGGACGTCATGCAGGACCTCGCCGACAACATCGGCGGGTTCTTCTTCCGCAGTGCGGCATGGCGGGCCCACAAGGGAACCGAGCTGCGCCACGACATCCGCAACACAGTCGACCGCACGCCCCGCACCGCCACCGGCCCGGACGGCGTACCGCTGCCGGACCTGGTGGAGGGCACCACGTGCGAGGTGCAGGAACTGTTCCTCAACGGCGAGAACATCGCGACGACCGCCTACACCATCGGCGCGAGCGGCAGCGACAAGACCGCCGGCGTCTGGTCCCGCCGCGACAACCGGGACCTGCGCCGGCTCTTCCCGCAGCGCGACGTCGTCAACGTCATGGGATCGATCAAGCACCAGAGCACCCTCGATCTCCACGGGGACACCGCCCTGCACTTCGGAGCCACGGGCATCGTCACCCCGCGCGTGGTGACCTATCCCGACGTCTACACCCCCCACCATTTCGACCCGAACATGGGCCAGAAACTCCGTCTCGTCTCAGCCAACGAATTCATGCGCATCGACAGCTCGTACGTGCTCACCGAAGTGCGCGTCGCGGTCAACGCGGACGGCTCGGACCGGTGCGAGCTGTCCCTGTGCCAAGAGGAACTGTTTGATGCGGAGAGCTTCACTCGTCCGTGAGCCGAGCCTGGTCGACCAACTCGCCGACCTCCAACGTCGGCTGCGCGACCTGGAACGCACACCCCCGCGCGGCGGACGCACCGACCGGTTCCAGTCGGTCGCCGTCTACCCCGGCTCCGCCCACCGCTTCCAGGGCCCCGGCTGGGTGGATCTTGCCGAAGTGCCGATCTCCGGCATGAACAAACCCATCCTGCGGGTGGAAGCGCGCCTGTTCTCCGCCCAGGACTGGCAGGTCGAGCTGAAGACGAACACCGGCAAGACCACCCACAACACCGGCGGATACCCCTGCGCCGTGGTCCGCCCCGGGGACATGCAGTCCTACGACGTCCCCGGCATGGGCACGATCAAATATCGCACCCTCCGGTGGTTCTGGCGCTGGCCCGGCCGCACCGGCTGGTCCGAGGGAGACGGCGCGGACCGCTTCTTCCTGCGCGGCAACACCCCCGCCACCGACACCTCAAGCGCCTCGTTCTGGGTGCCGGCCGCCACCGCCCTCGGCGAGGACGACCTGAGCGATGAAGAGCTGGCACAGGTCGACAAGGCGCCCACTTTCATTTAGCCTGCCAATTGCCGGATTACTGTTTCCGGTATTCCGGAAATCCGCGCCGACCTTATGCATAAGGTGAAGTCATATGCATAAGGTCGCCATTTGCATACAGTGGAACGGCCGCGCTATGTTCCTGTCATGGAGATGGCAACTGCCCTACCGGGTACGGGATTTCTGGCAGCGGTTACCGCAGTGCTGCTGACTGCGGTCATGCATCCGGACCCGCAAATCAGAGAGCGTGCATTGCTGGCACTCAAGGCATTATTCGGAGGCAGGGTCAGGTAATTTTTGGCTGCCAGGGCTCGTTGTGAATCATTTGAGCCCTGGCCGAGTCATCGCATCCCGAAAGGAGAAGCCCGCACTGGGTTCCCGTAACGCCTTCCTCGCCGAAGCGAGGAAGTGGGCCGACGAGAAGTACAAGGAAGGCCGCAACAACGACACCGTCTTCGGCCGCTGGTACCCGATGAACTGGCAGCCCTGGTGCGACATGTTCGTCTCCTACTGCGCCGAGCGGACCGGCAACGCGGCGGCGGTAGGGAAGTTCGCCTACTGCCCCTCGCACGTCGAGTTCTTCAGGAATCGCGGCCAGTGGTACAGCGCACAGGCGCAGGCCAGGGCCGGCGACGTGGTGTTCTTCCACAACGGCGACGGCGTCGCCTATCACGTCGGCATCGTCCTGGCCGACGCCGAGCCCGGGACGAGCGTGAAGACGGTCGAGGGCAACACCTCCAGCGGCGCGGCCGGCTCGCAGAACAACGGCGACGGCGTGTACTACCGCACCCGCCCCCGGTCGATGATCCTCGGCTTCGGCCGCCCCGCCTTCGCCACCCTCGCCGGCGACACCGCCCCGGCCGACCCCGGCCGGTGGACCGTCAAGCGCGGGCAGACCCTGAGCGCGATCGCCGCCCTGTGCGGCACCACCGTCTCCGCCCTCCTCTCCCTGAACCCCGGCATCGACCACCCTGACCGGATCACGGACGGCCAGGAGCTGACCGTCTCGGCCACCGCCAAGCCCGCTCCGGATAAGCCCTCCCCGCCGACACCCGACACACACCGGCGGGACCACGACGAGACGTCGGCCGGCCGGGCCAGCATCGAGGGCCACGAGTACGGACCCGGCGCGTATGGACCGCACATCACTGCCCTGGGCAAGGCCCTGGTGGACAAGGGCTTCGGCCGCCACTACGCCGAAGGCCCCGGCCCCCGCTGGTCGCAGGCCGACCAGCGCAACTACGCCGACTTCCAGCGGTCCCTCGGTTTCACCGGCGCGGACGCCGACGGCATCCCCGGACCCGTCTCCCTGCACATGCTCCTGGCCCCTGCCCCCACGAAGGCGAAGCCGACGCGGCCGCAGGAGCCGGCCCCGGCCAAGCCGGCGCAGCCGAAGCCCGCCAGGCCGGCCGATCCCCTGGGCGAGGGGCTGTGGACCATGGAGAAGAACGCGGACGGCTCGATCACCTTCCGCCCAGTCAAGCCGACCTCGAAGAAGGACGCCGTGCGCGCCGAGCTGACGCGCGCCGTGCCCGAGCCGGTGACGGCGGCATGAACGAACGCGACTCCCTCGGCGTCAGCATCTCCGCCCGCGAGATCTACGACCAGATCGTGGGCCTGCGCGATGACGTCCGAGGGCTGACCCAGACCCAGACCACTACGGCCGCGGAACTCGCCGACCACGAGACCCGGCTACGCGCCATCGAACGGTGGCGCTACGCCGCACCCCTGGCCGGGGTCTCCGCCCTCGGCGCGGTCGTCGCCGAGGCCATCCGTGTCACCGGAAAGGCATGATCATCAGAGACGACATCCGAGACAACCCCGTGATGATGCGCGCCATCGTCGTGGCCGCTCTGTCCCTGCTGGGAGCGTGGGTTCCCGCACTCGCCGGCATCGAGCACACCGAACCCATGGTCGGTGCCGTCGTGGCCGCCGTGACGCTGTTCCTCGGCCACGGCGCGCGAGCCCGTGTCACCCCCAACCACCGCGCGGTGCTCCGCGAGGAAGCGGAGGCCGCCCTGGCCCAGGCGGACCGCTCCGCAGAGGGGCCGACCGCGCTCCTGCCCACCATGTCGATGAAGGCCGAGGGGCGCGGCCGGCCCGGCTGAGCTGTACCCCTCCCGAACTCAACCCTCGCGTCAGCCGAGGGAAGGGGAAGGGTGCGAGGCATCGGGATCATGGGACGGGCACGCAGCGGAAAGGACACCGTGGCCGCACGGCTCGTCGAAGCGTACGGATTCCGGCGCGTGGCCCTGGCCGACCCGCTCAAGGACATGGCCCTCGGGATAGACCCCCTGATCACCTGCGAAGTGCGGGACGGCGGCGCGCTGCGCCTCGCCGAGGCGGTGCGCCTGTTTGGCTGGGAGACGGTCAAGGAGCGCTATCCCGAAGCCCGGCGCTTCCTGCAACGCCTCGGCACGGACGGCGTACGTCACCACATCAGCGTGAACCACTGGGTGGACGTGCTGCTTCGGAACGCCGACACCGCGTACCGGGAGGAGGACGCTCGCCCCGTCGTCGTGCCGGACGTCCGCTTCGAGAACGAAGTACACGCCCTGGCCGCGCACGGCTTCACCCTGTGGTCCGTCGACCGGCCAGGGCTCCCGAACGCGGTACACGAATCCGAGCGGCTGCCCCTCCACCACGGGGAGCTGCTGATCAACAACAACGGAACACTCGCTGCGCTGCACCGCCAGGTGGACGCGGCCATGGAACAGACCAGAAAGAGCCGATGCGACACCTACTGATCAAGCTCCTGCGAGCCGTGCCCACCGAGAACGTACTGAACACCGTGGACGAGAGTCCGTGGGACGCGGTAACGCCGCGCGAGATGCGCGAGCAGCGCGTGGCGGATGCCCGAGTGCGGGCTGAGGTGCCCGGTTACCGCGACGGCGTGCCGTCCATCAACCGGGCGCGCTGACGTCCACCTCTCTGGCCCCCGTGGCCGATCTTCGGGATCGGTCATGGGGGCCTTCGTGCGTTCCCTGAGGAGTAACGGTTGTGAGAAACCGTCGTGGCAGCGATGTCACCGCCGCTTCAAATGACCAGAGCCAGTGTTGTCATTGACTTTCTGAAGGAGGACGGAGCCGACCGGTTAGCGCGGGCTGGCAGTCGCTGAGAGTGAGTTGGGGCTCCGGCCCGGGTAGCCAGGTGTCCCTCGTCATCGCGCACGAGCTCTGCCGACCCAACCCTTGATCAAGTAGCGTCCCCATCTACATAGGTATGGACTGGAGTAAGGGGAACGAACTGATCAAACACTGAGCCTTACTCGCTGCATGACTTCACACCACAACGCATACTTGGCGCAGAGGTGCTCTAGGCCACGCCAAAGCTGAAAGATATCGGTAAGTGTGATCGCCTAGTCCTGACAGGCGGTGAGTGACGTGGACGAGTTGGTTTTCATTACCGGCGATCAGACCATCGACTGGGTTTTCATGGAATCTGACAGCAGTGGAATCCGTCATGATGATGAGCGCCTACGGGCTCGCTTGACGGTGGGGTGGCATGCAGGCGGAGTAACACTGCTCGAATCCCTCGTGAAGGAATCAATCACCACACGAGCTACGGTTAAGTGCGCGTACAGCAAACCCAATAAAGACGAAATTCGAACGTACGATAACCCGTATAATCACACGTTCGCCCTGATGGCGAAAGGCGAAAGAAATCGGGCTCGAATCAAAGACTACCTAGGGTTCCGGGAGAGCGGAAAGCCGAATGCTCCCGAAAGGCCGCCGGGGCCAGCCAAAGTAGTCGTCATCGATGATGCGGCACTCAGTTTTCGGAAAGATCCACGGAACTGGAAAGGCTTGATACCCAACAGTGATTGCAGCAAGGAGGATCAGCCCTGGGTGGTCCTTAAAATGAGTCAAGGCGTCATGACGGGGAAGCTTTGGGATTATATCTACAGCAGGGTGTGTGACTCGAAGGACTGGCTCGGGCGCAAGCTAATCATCATCACCTCGGTAGCGCGCTTGCGTGATGTGGGAGCCGGTATCAGTAAAGATCTATCTTGGGAGCGATCGGCTCAGGATGTTGCAGTAGAGCTTCAACGCAACGCCGCAATAAAGCCACTAGCCCGCTGTGGGCAAGTAGTTGTTTCTTTCGGCCCAAGCGGGGTTCTGCTGATCAAGCGTAAAAACGGTCAACGCGATTATACCTTGGTATTTAATCGTGAGCTGATGGAAAGCGAATGGGAAGAAGCGCACTCCGAAGGTATGATGTTCGGTTATGGTAGCGCCCTATGTGCTGGAATCGTTCGCCAGCTCCTTGCGGATCCGGAAGAGCTCACTGAAGGGATACTTCAGGGAGTTGCCGCCATGCGGCTAATATACGACGATGGATTTGATGTAAGTAAGTCGGAACTCGCATTCCCGAGCGATTCGCTTTCCTTTGCGCGAGAGGCGGACAGGGCGAGAGTTTTGACGGGGTTTGGCATCTCTCGAATATCGGCTTCTACCGCGGTTGAATCTTATGCTACTGATTCGATATTGGGTATACAACATCACGATCAAGTTGAGGTTGAAGCACTCGCTCATCGAGTAGTGATAGAAGGGCCATCGGTGCTCGATGACATTCCCTTGGGCCATTTTGGCAAGCTGTTTAGCGTGAGCCGTCAAGAGATCGAAAGCCTGCATTCCATCCGCAATCTTTTGATGGACTACGGGTCCAAGTCGGCACTAGATGTAGCGCCACTTTCAATTGCGGTTTTCGGTGCCCCGGGCGCTGGAAAGAGCTACGCCGTCAAGCAGCTTATGGCACCCCTGGAGAGACCAGGTCGAGGCGTCCAGTCATTTGACTTTAATCTCTCGCAATTCAACTCCGCTTCCGATCTTATCGGCGCACTGCATCGAGTGCGTGACGGAGCGCTTCAGGGGAGTATTCCACTGGCCTTCTGGGATGAATTTGACTCCCCCCTTAAAGGCGAGCATCTGGGATGGCTTCGATATTTTCTTGCGCCTATGCAGGATGGTAAATTTCTGCAAGGTGAGATTGTTCACAGAGTAGGGCCGGCGCTCTTTGTGTTCGCTGGAGGGACATCTGACAGGTTTGACGAGTTCAGAGACGCGGTACAGAAGGCGGACCCCGACGCGAAAGCCCTAGACTTCCTCAGTAGGCTTCGTGGTTTTATTGATGTGACTGGGCCGAACCCGGAAGGACCGGGCGACGTGCACTATGTACTTCGTCGGGCCATCATTCTCCATGAATTGTTGAAGAAGAAGGGGATCGTAAAAGATAAGCGAGGCCGGTTCGAGGTATCGGAGGATGTGATTCGGGCCTTCTTGACGACGCCAGATTACCTTCACGGAGCTCGCTCTATGAGGGCGATTGTGGAGATGAGTAGGGTTACGAAAGGGGAGCACTTCAAGGTGTCTTGTCTGCCCGAAGAGAAGCAACTCAACCTGCATGTCCCGGGGGCTGAATTTCTTGGTAGGGCGCGTAGACGTTCGCCAGATATCGGGTTCTTGCCGTTTAGTCATTGAGAGCGTAGCCTGATGTGCGGCTTTTACTCATCCACGAGGAGCCTGATTCTCGCCCACCAGCAGGGCGTGCTCGATGTTCTTGTTCACCTGCTGCTGGGGCCAGGGATCATCCTGGCGTAGAAGCGGAATAAGGACAGGGATTTATGGCCTGCGTGGCGGGCAACTTCGGTGGGGACTGCGCCAGACGATGTATGAAGTCGGCGCGATTGGGTGCCCAAGACAGGGTTTCTGCCGAACAGCTCCCAGCGTGTAGCGGTCCCTCCATCCGGTTGTTGGACCAGCGTGCATCCCGCGCGACGGCCCGCAACCTCCAGCAGTGATCACCGGGTTCTAGGCTCGGCGCAGCAAAACAGCTGCTGCATGTACCTTCTTTCCCTGTACGCGTATAAGGAAAGAAGACGGCGACAGCGGTTTTCCTGCTGTCGCCGCCCAGCTGTACCCTGCCTGAACTCAAGCCTTCCGCAAATAACAAAAGCCCGCCAGCGGCGGGGCTGCGGAGAGGGTGCGATGGCAGGCGCGAACACGATCATGCGGGGCGGCTCACGGTTCTACGTGGAGCCCGAGAGCGGCATCAAGGTCCCTGGAGTCACCTCCATCATCTCGTGCCTGCCCAAGCCGTTCCTGGCGTTCTGGCAGGCGAAGATGACGGCCGAGTGCGCGGTGCAGAACCTCGGCTCCGTAGTGGGCCTGGCACTGAACGACGCGGGCGGGGCGGTCGACTACCTCAAGGGGGCGGCGAGGAGGTACACCCAGCAGCGCGCCGCCCTCGGCTCCGACGCCCACGACCTCTTCGAGCGCCTGGCTCGCGGGGAGGTCGTCCGCCGCGTCCATCCCGATCTCGAACCGTACCGGGCGCACTTCTGCGAGTTCCTGGACCGAGCGCAGCCGGAGTTCCTGCGGATGGAAGACGTTGCCTGGAGCGACCGGCATGTCTATGCCGGGTCCTTCGACGCCATCTGCCGCATTGACGGCGAGACGGTGATGTTGGACTACAAGACCTCGAAGGACACCTACGCGGACGTCTCCCTTCAGCTCACGGCTTACGCGCGGGCGGACCACATCATCGACGCCGACGGGGCCAAGCTCCCGATGCCCCGGTGCGAGGCCGGCGCGGTCCTGCACGTGACCGCCGACCAGTGGGCGCTCAAGCCGGTGGAGATCTCCAACGAGGTCTTCGGTCACTTCCTGGCATTGCGCGAGACGTTCGACTGGGAGCGGGAGCGGTCGAAGGTGGTCATCGGCAAGCCGGTGATGTCCGGCGGCTCCACTCTCGTCACCGGCACCCAGCGCAGGGCGGCCCGGTGACCTTCGAACCCGTCGTGGGGCTCGCCCTGGTCGCGGCTGTGCTGCTGTGGCTGGTGACCGGGACCCGCCGCTGAGCGGCCGTACCCCGCCCGAACTCAAGCCCTCCGAGAGAGGGGCCGCGCCGGCCCGGCTGAGCCGCCGCGCGCCTCTCTCCGCTCACCAACGCAAGTCAGAGCACGGAGAATTACTTGAGCCTGCGCATTTTCGAGACCGACCCCGAGAGCCGGCCGAAGCCGCGATTCAGCAGCGACACGGTAGGGCGGTTCCGGTCGGGCCGGATAGCGGGCAACCGCCCGGAATCGTTGAGCGCCTGGCGTGTGACCACCGGCGACCCCGAGGTTGCCGATGCCGTCGCGAAGGTATACGGCGGCCGGCCGGAGGAGTGGGAGACCTCGGCGGAGGACCGGCTGGAAGTCCTCACTGAAGCCGACGCCGTGAAGGTCGTCATCGACGGTCCGCAGGCCATCCGCTCCCGCATGGTCCTTTGGGGGCGGCAGGGCCCCATCCACGAGTGCGACGGCGTGGAGTTCCTGAGCCCCGAGGAGGACAAGGGCACCCCTTGCGGTTGCCCCGCATTGCTGGCCGACCGCAAGGCGGCGGCCAAGACCGGTCGGGGCCCGGCCCCCTCCGTCGAGGTGACGTTCTCCCTCGCCGATCACCCTGACCTCGGGCGGTTCCGCTTCGTGTCCGGCTCCTGGGAGCTGGTGAAGGTCCTGCACGAGGTCGAGAACAAGCTGGAAGCCGTCGGCGGCCCGGCGGTCTGCACGCTGCGTCTGGAACTCGTGGAGTTCCAGACCAAGAGCGGTATCGACGTGCGGTACCGCAAGCCCGTCATCGATGTCCACAAGGCCTCCCAGCCGACCGAGGTTCCGTTCTAGCACGGGACGAAGGCCCGCTGCGGCAACAACCACCGCGGCGGGCCCCTCGGCCACCAACCACCCATGGAGAAAGACAGGTTGAGTAACACCGCCCTCCCCGGCCGCCGCATGCTGAGCGCCGAGGAGATTATGCGATGGCCGTTCCGCCAGGACACCCTCCTGCCCGACCTTCACCCGTCCACGGGCACCGGCAACAGCTCGGCCAAGCTGAACGAGGACAAGGTCCGCGCCATCCGGTCGGCCGCCGCAGCCGGGGCACACC
Organism: Streptomyces sp. UNOB3_S3; assembly: GCF_020740895.1. Classification (GTDB taxonomy): domain Bacteria; phylum Actinomycetota; class Actinomycetes; order Streptomycetales; family Streptomycetaceae; genus Streptomyces. The sequence continues at coordinate 36,576 of NZ_JAILXP010000005.1, forward strand.
TGGCCACCCTCGGCCACGCCTTCGGTATCTCCGAGCGGGCTACCCGTCACATCGTGGACGGCACGAGCTGGCGGCACGTCCAGTAGTGGCCAACCCGCACAAAGCCAAAGGCACGGCCTGGGAAACGGCCCTGGGGACGTACCTCAACGAGGGGCTGACCGACCGGAACGCCCAGGTACGCCGCAACGCGCAGACCGGTGTGAACGACATCGACGATCTGGACGCCTACCCGTTCACCGGCGAGGCCAAGGCCGTCAAGGCGTACGACCTCGCCGGCTTCGTCGAACAGGCCAACCGCGAGGCACACAACGCCGGCGCGCCGTTCGGGGTGGCGCTGATCAAGCGTCCGCGCAAGGGCGTGGGCGACGGCTACGCCGTGATGGACGTGCGCACCTTCCGCCGGGTCCGGGCCCGGCTTCTGGGGGTCGATGCCCCCGACGACTGAGGAGAGAGACAAGCAAGTGGAGTTCCGTTCGATCCTGGCACGCTTCGAGGACGTCTCGGAGCACGCGGACGGTGGCTATCTGGCCCGGTGCGCCGGCCACGACGACCACCACCCCTCGCTGCGCATCTGGCGCGGCGAGGACCGCAAGGTGCGTCTGGTGTGCCGCGCGGCTTGCAAGACCGCCGACGTGCTGAAGGCGGCCGGCCTGATGTTCTCCGACCTCTTCGACGCCGAAGGCGAGGGCCTGACCGTCCCGGCACAGCGTCCGTCGCCGGTCGGGCCGGCGCAGGTCGCCGCGCTGCGGATGTGGCTGGACGAGCGGATGATGACTGCCGGAGATGCGGTCTACGACTACGTCGCCGAGCGGTTCGGACTCACCGCCCAGCAGGCCCAGACCCTGGAGCTGGGCGAGTGGCAGCCGGCCGCGGAGTACCCGGAGTTCGTCTCCGACACCTTCGCCCGCTTCCCGCGCCTGGTCGTCCCGCTGATCGGCTTCGACGGCGTCGCGCGAGGCGCCCAGGGCCGGGACATCTCCGGCCGCTGTCCGGCCCGCTGGGCCTCCCTCGCCAACGCTGGCGGGACCTGGGCCAAGTACGGCGTCTTCCGGGGCGGGGCTGGCTTCGACACGGTCATCGTCACTGAGGGCCCCTCGGACGCCCTGACCGCCGCAGCGGCCGGCTACGACTCAGTGGCCGTGCGCGGGGCCGGCCTGTCGCGCAACGAGTTGCTGGTGGCCGAGCTGGCGGCGGGCTTGCGCGACCGGGACGTGGTGCTGGCCGGCGACCGCGACCGGGCCGGCGACGCCTTCACCGACGACCTGGCGCGCGCACTGCTGCGGGCCAGCGTCATAGTGCGCCGCCTTGACGGAATTCCAACCGGTCTGGACTTGACCGAGTGGCGCGAGCAGGACCGCGAAGGCTTCGCCGGCCGACTGCACCGGGCCGTACGGGCGGCGCAGCCGGTCAAGGCCACCGAGCCCAAGCCGGCCGCCGACGCACCGGGCGGCGACGAGGGGCCGCTCCCCCTGACCGACCTCGGCAACGCCGAGCGGCTTTACCGCAAGCTCGGCGGTAACGTCCGCATGATCCCCGGAGCGGGCGTTTTCAGATGGCAGGGCCGCAAGTGGGCCCAGGTGCCGGAGGAAGCCCTGTACGCCGACGTGCGGGCCGTCGTCGCGGAAATGGCCAAGGAGTCCGGGCACACCAACCCGGACACCCTGGCGAAGTGGATAAGCCTTTCTCAGAGCGCACAGCGGGTGCGCGGCATGGTGGACATGCTGTCCTCCATACCCGGCGTCTACGCGAGCGTCGACCAGTTCGACGCCGATCCCCGACAACTCGCCTTCCGCAACGGCATGGTGGACCTGTCCACGGGCGCCTTGAGCGAGCACCGGCCGGAGAACATGAACACATTCTTCGTGGACGTGGACTTCGCCCCTGAGGCGCCCGCACCCCGGTGGGAACGGTTCCTTCGCGAGTGCCATCCGGACAGCGAGGCCATGCTGGCCTTTCTCCAGGAACTCGTCGGATATGGGCTTTCCGGGCTGTCGGTCGAGCGGTGCTTCGTGATGCACGTCGGTCCGACGACCAACGGCAAGACGACGTTCACCGGCACCCTTGAGGACGTTTTCGGCGCGGCCGCACACCGCGTGGACGCGTCCCTGTTCCAGCGTCGGCGGGAGTCGGGCGGGCCCCGTGCGGACATTGTGGGCCTGCGCGGAAAGCGGCTGGTGATCAGCTCGGAGTGGCCGGCCTCGATGCAGCTCGACCAGGCTCTGATGAAGGCCATCACCGGTGACCAGACCATCAGCGCGCGCGGCGTCTACGCCCGCCACGACATCACGTTCCGGCCGGCCTGCCTCGTGCAGGTGGACACGAATTACTGCCCGGACGTGGACGCCACCGACGCCGCACTGTGGCAGCGCGTTCGCGTCATCCCGTGGGAGCAGGACTTCCGGGGCCGGGAGGACCGGCATTTGTCGACCATGTTGCGCCGCGAGCGTGAAGGCATCGCGGCGTGGGCGGTGGCCGGCGCGGTGCGTTGGTTCGCCAAGTACGTCGCCGGCCAGGGACTTGATTTCCCGTCCTCGGTCGAGAGGCGCACCGCGCACTATCGGGACGCCTCGCACCCGCTCTCCGGCTTCATCGGCGAGGAATTCGCCGTCGAACCGGGCGCCTTCACGCGCCGGCCGGACACCTGGGAGCGGTACCGCACCTGGGTCGAGGAATGCGGGATCAAGCACCCCATGAGCCGCAACCGCTTCTACGACGCCGTGCGCACCTTCCCCGGCGTGGTCGAAGGACAGCGCTCCGACGGCTCGCGCGGATTCCGCAACCTGCTGGACCTCTCGAAACCCGCACAGCGGGGCCCCGGCATTTTCGGGGGCGATAACTAAAGGAAAGAACGCTTGCGCACGCACGGGTACCTCATCGCCGGTGAGCCGGTCGACATCCACGTGGTGGAGGACGCCCAGGACGTGCGGGCGTTCCACGGCTGGGCGGCTGGACACATCTCCGCCGGCCGCCCAGTCGCCTTCGACACCGAGACCACCGGCCTGGACATCTTCAGCGCCGACTACCGGCTGCGCCTCGCGCAGTTCGGCGACCAGCGAACCGCCTGGGTCCTGCCCGTCGAACGCGGCCGGCTGTTCGCCGACGCCGCACGCCGAGTCCTTCTCGACCTGCCGAAGGTGGTGATCCACCACGCCGCCTTCGACTGGCTGGTAGTGGACCGCTATCTCGGTGTGCCGCTGGAACGGTTGTACCCGCGCACCGTCGACACCAAGATCATGGCCACCCTGGTCGACCCCAGGCAGGCTCAGGAAGGCGGGGTGGGCACCGGCCTCAAGCAGCTCTCCGCCCGTTACATCGACCCGGCCGCCCCCGACACCCAAGAGGACCTGACCCGCGTCTTTCGATCCCTCGGCCTGACCAAGGCCGAGGGCTTCGCCGGCATCCCGCTCGATCACCCCACCTACGAGACCTACGCAGGGCTCGACGTCCTGCTCACCAGTCGGCTCCTGGGCGCACTCACCGGTGCCCACGCCCAGCTCGGCATCCGGCCGGCACTCCTGGAGTACGAACACCGCATCGCCTTCATCTGCGCTTACATGCAGCGCACAGGCCTGCTGTGCGACATCGAGTACACCAAGGACCTCTCCGAGCGACTGCGCGCCCAGGCCGAGGAGTTCGAGCACAAGGCCCGCCGCTACGGCGTCGAGTCGATCAACTCGCCCAAGCAGGTGGCGGACGCCCTAGTCGGCATGGGTGAGGCGCTGTCCGAGCGGACCGCCAGCGGCGCGCTGCGGGTCGACAAGGCCGTCCTGCTGGCCCTGGCCGACCTCAGCAACTCGTGGGAACGCCGCGGTGCCCGGACGCCCAACCCCTTGGCCGATGCGGTCGTGCGCTCCAAGAGGGCGGGCAAGTGGAAGTCGGCGTACGCGGATACGTTCCTGCAAACACTGGACGCCGAGGGGCGGGTGCACCCCTTCATCCACTCCCTGGCCGCCCGTACGGGGCGGATGTCGATCACCCGACCGGCCTTGCAGACACTTCCCGGCCGGGACGTGACGATCCGCCGTGCCATCCTGGCCGACGAGGGCCACGTGATGATCTCGTGCGACTTCGACGCGGTCGAGATGCGGGTCATGGCCGCACTCGCGGACGTCAAGCGCATGAAGGCCGCCATCCTCGCCGGTGAGGACCTGCACAGCTACACCCGCTCCCTGGTCTACGGCGACGTGGACGACCCGGACGGGCGCCTGCGGGCGCTGTGCAAGGGCATCGGCTTCGGCAAGATCTTCGGCGGCGGGGCCTCCGGTGTCGCCCGTATGACCGGGGCCGACGAGGACGCCGTCCGCTCGGCCATGCGCACCTACGACCGGGTCTTCCCGGAGATCAAGCGGGCCTCGAACGCCTGGCAGCGCGAGGCCATGGCCAACGGCATGGTTACCACGACGGTGACCGGCCGCCGGCTCCCGCTCGACCGCGACCGTACGTACGCGGTCGTGAACTACCAGGTCCAGTCTGCCGCCCGGGACTGCTTGGGCCAGGCGCTGTGCGACATGCACGACGCCGGTGTCCTGGATTACCTCCGGTTGCCGGTGCATGACGAGGTCCTTGTGTCCGCGCCGGCCGAGGACGCCGAGGACATCGCGCGGGTCGTCGAGAAGGCGATGAACTTCGACCTGTACGGCGTACCGATCACCGCGAGCGCGGACATCGGCAAAAGATCATGGGGCAGCCTCAAGGGCGGCGACTTCTGAGGAGGTGGGACGGGTGAGCGTCAAGCCCTGCTGCGACTGTGGAGATCTCCTGCCGCTCGCCCGGTTCCCCCGGCACCGCTCCAGCAACGACGGCCGCGCCTCCCGCTGCCAGGTGTGCACCACCGCCCGCAGGAAGCAGACCCGCGACCCCGCCCGCGAGCGGGATCGCCGGCTGCGGCGGGCGTACGGGATCACGAGCGAGGACTACCGGTCGATGGGAGCCACCCAGGGTTGGCGCTGCCCGGTCTGCGGCGAGGGCCCGGCCTCCGGCGGCCGGCTCGTCGTCGACCACGACCATGTCTCCGGGCTGCCCCGCGGACTCCTGCACTCCACGTGCAACGCCGCGCTGGGACTGCTGGCCGACGACCCGGCGGTCCTGGAGCGGGCCGCTGCTTACCTCTCCCGGACGGCCGACCTGCGGGCCCAGGTGCTGGGCTGACCTGGGCGCGGACGGGATGAGGCAGGGGGAATCCACCATGATCAGGTCACGGAACATCGCGTCGCGGTCACGAGGGGGTCACGACGATCACGCCCTTGTCCCTCAAAAGGAGGGGGCGGCCGAGCGGGTCTCGTTCCGGCGGCGGATTTGGGTCACGCCACGGCTAATCGGGGTTTACGCCGTGTTTAAGTACTGCGGTGCGAGTTGCGCACCAGTGAGTAACTAGCGGGAAAGCGGAGGGTCATGCGGTTTTCAACCTTCCGTCCCGCGCCATCCTGCCAGAGTTGTTTCGCCAGCCGGTCGGCGGCCCCCGGGATGTTCATCCGGGCGCTGATCGAGCGCCTTCGCTGTCTCGCGCTGCACTGGCTGTCCGGCCTGTGCGCGAGTGTGATCGTCCGGCTGATCCTCGCGTTCCACACCCTCCACCTTCACCAGGTGTGGTCGCACCGCGCGATCTCTCGCGCAGCCCACATGGCCGCTGCCCAGCGCCGCCGCGCCGACGGCGTCTTCGCCCGGCTGCTCACCCTCGAAGAGTCCTGCGCCTAACACGCAGGGCGCCGTTCGCACGCCCCTGCGCTGACCACGGCACAGGGGCCCCTTTGTAACCAGTCACGCCCCCGCCCGGCCTACCCGCCGTCCGGGGGCTTCGCCATGCCCTTTTTCGGCCCTCCGCTGGGCGCTTTCTCCGGGTTTGTACCCAACCCGAACTCAAGCCCGGCGGAGAACCGAACAAGGAGCAACACCCTTGCGCACCACCATCACGGCCGAGCAGATCACCGCCGCCCAGAACGGCGACGCCGCCGCTGCCGACAACATCCTGGACGCCCTCGAAGGCGCCGCCGTGAAGATCGCCGCCGACCGGGCAACCCGCACCGCCGGCGGCACCCAGATGCGCGACGACCTCATGCAGGAAGCCCGGATGGCCTTCTGGCGCGCCCTCCAAGACTGGGACGTCGACGCCGACAACGCCGCCGCCTTCACCACCTACGCCTTCCAGCGGGCGAAGTACGACGTCCACCGCGCCGCCCTGCGCTGGACGGTCCCCGGGATCGGCGACGTCGCGCGGGCCACCTTCGCCGCCGCCCTGCGGCAGAGCGGCGGCAACTTCGACGAAGCCGTACGCATCGTCACCACGCTGGAAGACCCCGAGCGCCGACTGTCACCGCAGCTCGCCGCGCTGGTCCGCAGCGCCTTCGAAGGCCCCGAACCCATCGAAGGAAGTTCCGCGACCGCGGCCGGGGTGGCAGCCCTGCCCGCACCGTCCTCCGCGTACACCAGCGGCGACCGCTGGGCCGAAGACCAGGGCCAGCTCCCCGACCACATGTGTCACCCGCTCGACCTCTCGCGCGACGCGGTCCGCTGCAAGGGCGTGGCCACCACCGGTAAGGGAGTGCAGGTCGGCGCGAAGCGGCGCGAACGCATCCACGCCGGCCAATCGCCGGCCCAGGGCAGGGGAGCCACCTGGCGCGAGGTCGGGGCCCTGGTGGACCACGCCGCCGACCGTGAGATGCGCGAGCGCTCCATAGCCGTCGGCCACGTCATCGCCGGCCGCGTCGCCGAATTGCTGTCCCCGGCCGAACGGGAAGTCGTCTCCGTCGCCTACGGCACCGCCTACGTCTATAACGAGGCCACCGCCAAGGGCGCCCCCGACCTCCATGCCACCGCGCACGCGCTCGGCAAGACCCACAACACCGTGAACGTGACCCTCAAGCGGGCCCGCACCAAGCTGCGCAAGGCCCGGGAAGTAGGCCACATCTGACCAACGAAAGCGATCACCAGGTGAGCTACTACGCCACCCCCGAGGACGCCGCCCTGGCCGGCGCGTCCGTCCTGGACGGCCAGGACTGGACCACATGGGACGACTCCTGGGTCTGGTGCGACTCGACCTCCGAAGTCGAGCAGTAGACCGGCCTCCACCGGCTTCGACAACCACAGAGCAGAGAAATGATCTACCGCTTCAACTGCAACTCCACCCCCGGCGACTACATGGCCGTCTCCCTGGACACGGACGGCGACATCGCCTTCGCCGTCCACGAGCAGGAGCAGACCCCGCGCATGGTGTACCTGGACGCGGGGGAAACCCGGCTCCTGACCCAGGTGCTCGACGACCTCGCCGAGCGCGCAGCCCGGCCGGAAGAACAGCAGCAGGACCGCAAGGACACGATCACCGAGGCGCTGAACCGCGAAGGGCTGGCCCTCGAACGCGACACCAGCCCCGGCGAGCCGGCCGTCGAACCGGCGGTGGTCAGCCCGTCCGACACCCTCTCGCTCCCCCTGCTCCAGCCGGTACTCCCCTTCGGAGCTGAACCCGCGCAGGTCAACTCCGAGACGGCCGGAACGCCCATCAACGACACCGTCGAGGAGACAGCGGAACCGTCCCTCCCGGCGCAGGAGAGCCGCGACCAGGACCAGCCGGAACCTGCCATGGGGACCTTCGCGGACGCCATGCTCCCCCAGCCGGCCACCGTCAACGCCGAGCGGGCCTATCTGCGGGCCCGTGAACTCCTCCGCCAGGGCGACACACCATTCACGCACGCCGCCGTACTCGACCTCGCGCGCTACCTCGCCGAGGCCGCCTAGACACCGCCGGCCGCCCCGGCCGGACGGTACGCAATGAAGGACAGCAGTTGATCCACCGCAAACGGACGGTCGCCCTGGTGACCGGCCTCGCCATACCCGGTGTACTCGCTGGCACCGCCCACGCCGTACCCCAGGCTGCCGCCACCACATACTCCGGCGACCCCGACAAGGCCACGCCGACCACCCCGGCACCGTCGAATACGGCCGACGCCCCCGGCCAGAACAAGATCAGTAAGAAGACCTCGCACACCGTGCGCGAGGGCGACACCCTCTGGGACATCGCCGCCCAGCAGCTCGGCTCCGGCGAGGACTGGCAGCGCCTCTACGGAGCCAACGCCGACAAGGTCACCGACCCGGACCTGATCTTCCCCGGTCAATCCCTCACCGTGGACAGCACCGCCCCCAGGTCGACGCCGCCCCTGACCGAGAAGGCGAAGGCACCGACGCCCCCGCCGGCCTCGAAGAAGGACCGGGCTCGCACTTCCGCCAGCGGCACCCTGGACGACTGGATCGAGCAGGCACGCGAGGAACTGCGCAAGAACGGCGACCCCGTCCCCTCGGCCGCCGCCATCAAAGCCCGTGTCATGACCGAGTCCGGCGGTAACCCCAAGGCGATCAACCTGACCGACTCGAACGCAGCCGCCGGCACACCGTCCAAGGGGCTGATCCAGGTCATCGACCCGACCTTCCAGACCTACCGGCTCAAGCACCTCGCTAACGAACCCTTCGACCCAGTGGCGAACCTCGTCGCCGGCGTCCGGTACGCCAACGACGTGTACGGAAGCTTCGAGAAGATCGCTTACCAGGCCGGCGGGTACTGACACCCTGCTCGGAAACCAGGGCAGCATGGGAAACACACGTTGAAGGCCCCCGTCCATACTGGGCGGGGGCCTTGTCGCGTTCATCGTGTGAAACAGTTAAGCAACACGCCGCGCAAAGTTGACGGGTAACTGCGGTCTCACGTCAACTTTCACGCATGAAACGTGATCTTGTGACGCTTATGTGTAACGGTACGCGAACCCAAGGGCCTGTTAGTTTTAAGCAACGGCGCCCTCACCTGCGAAGTTACAGGTTAACAGGCGGCCGCGATCAAATGATATGTGTCATGTCGCCGTGATCCATAAATGTATCGCGAACCCCACATGGGGACTTGGGGGTACCAGAATATGACTAAGGGTCGCCTCCGGATTTGCGTATCGCCGAGAGCGAGCAACCATGGAGAGGTGAGCCCCCGAATAACGGGCCCAAATGCCCGGCTGGAACTGCAAGTCGCTGACCAAGTTGGCGACGACTGGCGACCGGCTCGCATGCCCGCGCCCCTGAACGGGGAAGACTCGGTCGCGTTGTACATCGAGGCGCGCAACCTCGATGAGGTAGGCAAGATAGTCAAGACCTACGGCAGCATGATCAAGGGGATTTTTGAACTGCCCACCGTTCCCTTCGGTGCGCCTGCCGCCTTTCGCTTGATCTGCTGCGCCTTGGGTACCAAGGCGGCGCTGGCGTTGATGATCTGGATCAAGGGCGAGGACAACCGCTACAGACCATTCACGTCGGAGTGGGTGACCGGCGACCCGTCGGCGCTGCCCCCCGTCCCGAGGTAGTGCTGTGCTCGTCCACCGTCGGCCCGTCTTGCGGCACTACCTCGGGAGCTAGTCCAAGTGGCCAAGAGCTCTGGTGATGAGTGCCTTGGCACGCTCGCCGTACACCGCAGATTGCTTCAGGAGGTCGAAGGCTTTTGCGTACAAGGCGACTTCTCGGGGCTGGGTTACGGAGAACTCTGCCGAGTAGGTCTCGATGAGTACAAGCTTGTCGTCGAACATCGAGAAAGAGTTACCAGGCCAGAGGTGCATCACTGCGTCACGAGGGATGAACCCCAGGCTGAGGCGGGGTAGCCTCATGACGGCAAGAAGGCGATCAAGCTGGCCCCGCATGACGTCTCTCCCACCGATGTTGGTGTAAAGCGCTTGCTCGGAGAGAAGAACGTTGAATATGCGGTCGCCTTGATAGAGGTATTGCTGGCGTTCCATCCTCTTCGCCACCGCAGCGTCCGTGTCGTCAGGGATCTCGTAGTAGTTGATGACCTGTTGGAAAGTGGCGGCGGCGTACTCGGCTGTCTGGAGAGTGCCCCAGACCACCGTGGGATGGAAGATCCGAAAAACCCTGGTCTTCGCATATACGGGGAGCGCCTTACGCTGTCGTTGTTCCGCGCCACCCTGTAGCTGACGCCGCCACTCAAGCCATAGTTCCTCGATATGCCGAACTGTGGCGATGAGATCGTCGACCTGGTCTTCGGTATGGGTCTTCTGGCACCAGAGCCGGATGTCGTCTTCGCTGGCGTTCTGCCGCCCGTTCTCGATGCGGGAGACCTTGGACTCCTGCCACCCGGTTACCGCGGCGAATGCCCGGCCGCTGGCGAACCCCGCGTCCTTACGGAATCCTCGCAGCCGGGCACCCAGGGCCTCCCGCGCTTCCTGTGCTCTGTTACTCACTGGTGGATCAGGGCTGGTACTCGCCGTGCGGGATGGCCACGGACCAGAGGGCATCGCGGATCTTGATGCACTCAGAGACCGTGGCTGGGGCGTCGATGAGTTCGGAACCGAGGACGCGGCCGTCCTCGCTGAAGTGGCCGACCGCCAACAAGCGGTCGTCGTACAGCCACCAGTCGTTGCCGGCCACCGGGAACGTGATCCCGTCGGGCACCTGGTGCCGGGGTAGCCACCGGATGTCCTCGCCGGCCTCGATGTTCAGCCGGGTCAAAGAATGCTCCCACCGGACGTACTGTGAGTGCGGCTCGCTGATGACCCGGACCCGGCGCACCGTCCTGCCCTCGCCCGTCACCCGCTTCATGAGCGTCATCCACGGGTCGAGCCATGCGTAGTCGTCGGATTCCCCGCGCTGCCAGCGCGTGTACGGGGTGTCCTCGACAGGAGAGCCGTAGTCGTCCCGCAGTTCGAGGTGGAAGGCGTCGCGCTCGAAGCTCTCGAAGAGCTTGTCGCGCTCAGCGCTAGTGATCAGGTCCACTGTTCTCCTCCAGTAGGGCCGTGATCGAGGACTTGGGGACCTCGATGCAGGTCTCGTAGTCGGGCATGCGCATCTGGCCGAGGGCTTCTGCGTCCGTCATAGCAGGTCCCTGAAGGACGCATGTCCCCTGCTCCGTCACCAGCATGATCGGTGCCTCGAAACGCTTGATCTTGCCCGATGGCAGGCCGTCGTTGACCAGGTGCTCGAACAGCTCGGGCGGGACCTCCACGGCCGTGTGGCCGGCGGGCACGTCGAGCTGCATCAGCAGGTCGTTCCCGTAGATCTTCCATCCCTGGACGACGTAGCTGTCCTGGTCGGTGGAGTACAGAGTGGGGCTGTCCCCAGGGGTGCTGTTCTTGCCGAGGAACCGTAGCTTCATCGTCGCTCTCCCGTCCGCTGCCTTGCGCCGGATTGCTCAGAGGCACGATCGTCCGGGGCGGATAGTGCCCCGTCAACCCGCCTGCTGCAAACTGGCGCAATCTCCTTGGGGGTTGAGCAAAGCCGGCCCTACGTTCATCTAGGTACCCAACCAGGCAAGATCGAGGACGGGGAACCCATGACGTTCGGGAGAAAGCCGCCCGGCCAGCGCAGTACTCCGCTTGACGGCGGAGAAGTGGTCACCGTCGAGCGCACGGGATGCGCCGACATGCAGGACCCGGTGTTCAAGCGGCACGACGTGGTGCTCGACGTCCGGGCCGAGCGCATCGGCATCGTGATGGACAACGTCGGCCCCCGCTACCAGCTCCGTCCGCCGGCCGGCGGTCGAGAGTGGGAAGCGGAGCCGCAGCACATCCAACCGGCACCTGCCGAGGCGCGGATGAGTGCACGGGTGGCGGAAGCTAACAGAGACAGCAGGTTGCGGGGTGGCTGCTGGTGAACAGAAGGGTGTCGCTGGAGTCGGCTACTCCGGACAGCATCAAGAGCCTGGGGTTGCCGCCCATCCGATCACTTGTCCACGACGCGGCATCGGGATGCGATGGGGTCCTCATGGACGCCGGAGAGTTCGAAGATCCATATAGCCATCGGAAGTATGTCGTGGCCTTCCTCCGGCAGGAGCACGGCGGGCGGGAGTGGACGACGGACCCCGCGAAGGTTTCCTCGACACGCCTCAGGCCGAAGCCGAGGACACCGTGATCAACGCCGAATACCGGTACTGGTGCGAGTTGCAGGCCGCCAGGTTCGACGAGCCCGAGGCCATGACGCTCGCAGCCGAACCCACGACGACGCCGCGCCTGACGCTGCGCTGGTTACAGTGGCACGCTGATCGAGCCGCTCAGGAGCTCGACCCCGCACCGGGGGATCCTCACCGGCTCGCGGCGCTCCGCGTCGGCCTTCCCGCGGCGTGGCCGGACGTCACCCAGTCGTTAAGGGCTTGGGTAGCCGACCATGACCACCACGAACACGTGTTGGCCGAGCTCCGTGCCGGTCGCGCTTACACGTTGCGGGCGTCGGCCCCATTCGTCTCCTTGACAGCGGCCCCCTTGCGAGAGCCCCACGAACCACCACTCGGCGATCCCCGCACCCCCCGCACTACCGCCGAGGTCCCCGGCGGCCTTCCGCCGAGTCCTCCGGTACCCCAAAGGGCGCCGCACGGCACCGTGCGCTGCCCACACCCGCCCGAGCGTTGCACGACCACGGACAGCCTCATCATCTGCCGCTGCGGTGCTCGTCGGTTCCCCGACTACCACGCGCTCGGTGTAGCTGCCCTCGACATCGGCGGCCGCCCTGCTTCGTCGACAGCCACTCAGCCGGCTGTCGGGACATCCACCCTCCACCGCCATCTCGTCGGCGCGCCTGCGCCGGCCCCGTGACTCCCGCCCCGGTCGGCGCACCCTGGACAGGTCGAGCAGGCCGGGAGCGGGGCAAGGCCCCTCCCCGTTCGTCGTCGGTTCCGACAACGCCGCATCCGTCGGACGGGGAGGGTTCCGCAAGATCGGTTCTAGCTGGAGGTGCCCGCATGGGTACAGCAGTAGCGGTACGCGATCCGAAGGAACTGCTGGGTGAGGACGTCTGGGACCGCGAGATCAAGCTCCTGGTCCGCGACAACCTCATGGACACCGTGATGGCCGGCCGTCTCCTCGGCCAGGCTGTCGCCTACCTGATCACCGCCATGGAGACCCTGGGCGAGGGTCTGGAGCTCGGCTGCGGAGAGCTGGTGGACACGGCAGTCCACACGCTCATCCTCGACACGGCGAACTACGCCGAATTCTGCAACAAGTACAACAAGGGGCAGTTCCTCCATCACATCCCCGAGATCGAGCGCAAAGCCGACGGCACCGTCATGAGGACGGCGGCCGTGGTCGAGCGGCACGGATTCGAGGTGGACTGGCCGCTGTGGGAGCGCGACGCCTCCACCTGCTCGCCTTGCACGCAGGGGACGAGCTGCCACTGAGTAGTACGACCGCGTGAAGACCGGCGGCACCCTGAGGGTGTCGCCGGTTCTCGTTCGAGGGAAGGCCGCAGAACCCCCACCCCTCGGGAAGGCCCGGGAGTAGCGTGTGACCGTCGGAGCCTGACGGTACGGATGCTCACCAACAAGCCACCAAGGAACGTTGCTGCATGAGCGTTGAGAGTTACTGGGACCGCTACGCGGCCGGAGCCGTCGAGAAGATCGGCCCGGTGGAGGTCTCCATCGAGAAGGGGTTCGGCTGGACGCAGTACGACCACCACGGCCCCGCCGAGGAACTGCTCTGCCAGCCGGAGAAGACGCTGGAGCTGGGCTGCGGGTGCGGTGACACCGTGGCCTACCTGGCGCGTAAGGGCATCGACGCAACGGGCCTGGACCTGTCGCCTGTGCAGATCAGGACCGCCGAGGAGCGCTGGGGGGACCTCACCGGTGCCCGCTTCCTCCTCCGGGAGGCCGTGGACCACCTCAGGACCACGGACGAGACGTACGACGCGATCTACTCGATCTGGGGAGCCTTCTGGTTCACCGACCCCCGCCGGCTCCTGCCCGCCATCCGTGAACGACTCAACCCGCATGGCGTCCTTGTCTTCTCCCAAGCGCCGGCCGTCGACGGCTGCTACGGCGCGCAAGGGATGTACGGCAACGGCTTCAACGGCAAGATCCTCCCGGTGCAGCGCTGGGCGTACTCCGCGGAGATGTGGAAGGGCATCCTCATGCACCATGGCTTCCTCGACGTGGAGGCCCGGATTCTGGAGGCTCCCGCCCCTGAGAACCTGGGGACCCTGATCGTCACAGCCCGAATGGTCTGACCGTGCCGATGCGCTCCGCCCTCTCCTGGAGCGGCGGAGCGCGAATCAGCGGGTTCTCGGTCGCAGGAAGCGCCGCAGCTTTTGCAACGGCCACGTGTTGATGACGTCGTCCTTCGTCAGCCAGCCGCGCTGTGCCGTCCCGACCCCGTACCGCATGTAAGGCAGGTGCATCACCGAGTGGGCATCGGTGTTGATCGAGAACTTCACTCCGTGGCGCCTGGCCCGAAGGATGTCCTCGTCACCTAGGTCCAGCCGTTCCGGGTGCGCGTTGATCTCCAGCGCGGTGCCCGTCCGCGCGCAGGCGGCGAACACCTCGTCGAAGTCGGCGTCTATCCCTGGGCGCTTGCCCAGCAACCGGGTAGTGGGGTGCCCGATGATGCTCACGGCAGGGTTCTCACAGGCCCGGATGAGCCGGCGAGTCTGCTCTGCGCGGTTCTGCTTGAAGTGGTCATGCACCGAGGCAACGCACAGATCGAACCCCGCTAGGAACTCTTCCGGCCAGTCCACATCACCATCCGGACCGATATTCAGCTCCGTGCCGTGCAAGAGCCGTATTTTGCGGTGCTTGCCGTCCAGCTTCCGTATCTGTTCCCGCTGAGCGAGCATCTTCGCATCGGTCATCCGCTGCATGTACAGGTTGGGCGCGTGATCCGTGATCGCGTAGTACGCGTAACCCCGCTCAGCAGCGGCCGCGATCATGTCTTCCAGGGATGCCAGTCCGTCTGTGAGATCTGTGTGGGTGTGCAGGTCGCCCCGGATATCGGCCTCCTCGATCAACGTCGGCAGCTCGTCCCGGAGGCCGGCCGCTACCTCCCCACGGTCCTCGCGCAGGGCGGGCGGTATCCACGGGAGGCCAAGCTTGGCGTAGATTGCCTCTTCGGTCTCGGAAGTGATCTTCTTGCCGCTCTTGCCGTAGAACAGGCCGTACTCCGAGAGCTTCCAGCCCTGCCTGACGGCGATTTCTCGTATCTGAATGTTGTGGGGCTTTGAGCCTGTGAAGTACAGCAGCCCCGCGCCCCACGCGTCGGGCGGCAGCACCCGCAGGTCGATCTGGAGTCCGTCGACGGTGCGGACCGACGTCTTCTTCAGGCCGCGGGCGATGACCTCGGCGGTATACGGGAGGGTGCTGATCGCCTCCATGAACGGCTCGGCGCGGTCGGCCGCCACGAGGACGTCGACATCCCCGATGGTCTCCCGCATACGGCGCAGCGACCCGGCGAAGGCACAGCTCTCGCAGCCATCGATCCGCGAGAGGTCGGCGACGATCCGCTCGGCGGCGTCCGAAGCGGCGGACAGCAGGATCCGGCCGCCGGCCTTCTTCATCAGCTCGATGCCGTGCAGGATGTTCTGCTCGGTCTTCTCGCCGAACCCCTTGAGGTCGCGCAGCCGCTCCTGGTGGATGGCGTCGAGGAGTCCGTCGACGGAGGAGACGCCCAGCTCCTCGTAGAGGACGAGGGCCTTGTGGGGGCCCAGGGTCGGGATGGTGAGCAGCTCGCGGACGCCCGGCGGCACGGACGTGCGGGTCTCCTCGAAGGCGGCGACCCGGCCGGTGCCCAGGTACTCGACGACCTTCTCGGCGATCGACTTGCCGACATTGGGGATCTCGCGCAGGCCGTCGATGTCGAGCTTCGAGACGTCGGAGGGGTGGCCGCCGATGGCGCGGGCGGCCTTCTCGTAGGCGCGTGCCTTGAAGGCGTCGCCGCCCGTGATGGCGACGAGATCGGCGTACTCCTGGAGCACCGCCGCGACCTCTTCGTTGGGCCGGGCCATGGTTTCAGCGTGCCACCGGAGCGGTCGCGGGGCGAGGCGGGCGGGGGGGAAGTGTCAGACCCCGGTGCGAGCCGGGCAGAGCCCCCGCCCGGTCCGCCGGGTGGTGCACAGCATCTGACCTGCGGCTATCCTAGGTGTCTGAGTGTTTCCGCCACCAAGGCGCACAACATCCGCGTCCGTGAACTCGCGGTCCGCCATGGTTACAAGCTGTCCGAGTACGGGCTGTTCCACGCCAGGAGCGGGCGACGGATCACCTCGGCGACGGAGGAGGACGTCTACGCCCGGCTGGGCCTGCCCTGGATCCCGCCCACCCTGCGCGAGGACCGCGGCGAGGTGGCGGCCGGGCTCCGCGGCGAGCTGCCCGAGCTCGTCGAGGACGGCGACATCCGCGGCGACCTCCACACCCACACCGACCTCAC
This sequence comes from Streptomyces sp. UNOB3_S3, assembly GCF_020740895.1. Classification (GTDB taxonomy): domain Bacteria; phylum Actinomycetota; class Actinomycetes; order Streptomycetales; family Streptomycetaceae; genus Streptomyces. The sequence goes on from NZ_JAILXP010000005.1 coordinate 52,730, forward strand.
GGACGGGCTGGCCTCGCTGGAGGACATGGTCACCGCCGCCGCGCGGCGCGGCTACTCCTACTACGCGGTCACCGACCACGCCCCGGACCTGTACATGCAGCGGATGACGGACGCCAAGATCCTCGCGCAGCGCGAGCGGGTGCGGGAGCTCGACGGGAAGCACCGGCGGATGCGGCTGCTGCACGGTGCCGAGCTGAACATCGGGCCGGACGGGGAGGTGGACTGGCCCGGTGAGTTCCTGGCGGGCTTCGACCTGTGCGTCGCGTCCGTCCACTCGCACTTCCGGCAGAGCCGGGCGGAGCTGACGCGGCGGCTGGTGCGCGCCTGCGAGAACCCGTATGTGTCGGTCATCGGGCATCCCACCACCCGGCTGCTGGGCAAACGGCCCGGAATCGACGCCGATTTCGACGCCGTGTTCGAGGCGTGCGCGCGAACCGGTACCGCACTGGAGATCAACGCTCATCCGGAGCGGATCGATCTGTGCGACGAGGACATTCTGCGGGCCAGGCGCCACGGGGTGAAGTTCGCGGTGAACACGGACGCGCACTCCACCACGCATCTTCCGTATATGCGCTATGGCGTGGGAACGGCGCAGCGGGGCTGGCTGACCAAGGACGACGTCATCAACACCTGGCCGTTGCAGCGGCTGCGCCGTTTCCTGTCCCCGGAATGACGGGGACGTGGCTTCAGGAGGCTGCGGCGGGTTGTTCCACTGCCGCGGCGGCGGCCTGGGCACGGCCCTGGGCGCGGGCGCGCTTGGAATAGGTGATCGTCCAGGCGATCAGCAGGGCGGGAACGCCATAGGCCAGGACGGAATTCACGGCGACCATGGCGCCGGTCGACAGCGCGTAGGACAGTCCGACGCGGGCGATCGCCTCGACGACATACCCGAGGCCCCAGACCATGGTGATCCGGGTCATCGACCGCCGGAAACTCTCGTGCCGCCAAAGGCCGTTCCACTGGGCGATGCCGCTCGTGGAGCCGTCGGTGCCGAATTTCCGGCCCAGGTAGAACATCAGCGGGCGCGGGGCGGCCAGGCTGATCAGGCAGACCACGCCGAAGAGGCCGGTGATCAGGGAGTCCTTGACCAGCAGCAGTCGGGCCGAGTGCGGGCCGACGGCGGAGACGGCGAGGGTCAGCACCAGGAAGATCAGGGTCAGCACGGCGAACTCGTCGACGCGCCGGTGCCAGATCAGATAGACCACCATGTCCACGACCGGCCAGACGCCGGAGGCCACCAGGGCGGAGAAGTCGCTCCAGCCCGCTTCGGTGAGCTGGTTGTAGGTGACGAACGGCAGCACCACATTGCAGGCGATGGTCACGGCCCAGCTCAGCATGGCGCCGGGTCCGAAGCGCCGGGATGGCGCGGATGACGCGACGGTCATCGATTCCCCCAAGATCAAATGAGTTAAAACGGGGGGACTGTAGGGGAAAGGCATCATCGAGAGCAAGATCGTTAATCTCAACCCCTCATTTATTCACCATATTGGGCGGAAATCCTACTTTCCCTGGTCTCCTCGCCCACTCCCCGTCATAGCGTGCCGCCGACCACCCTTACGCACCGGCACCCGTACCCGCACCGAAAGGCCGCGCACGCTATGCCCAACCCCTTCGAGCTGCCCCGCTTCTACACACCGCACCCGGCCCGTCTCAATCCCCATCTCGAGGGCGCGCGGCGGCATTCGAAGGAATGGGCGCGGCGCATGGGCATGCTCGAGGGATCGGGAATCTGGGACGAGGCGGATCTCGACTCCCACGACTACGCCCTGCTGTGCTCCTACACCCACCCCGACGCCTCCGGCCCCAAGCTGGACCTGGTCACCGACTGGTACGTGTGGGTGTTCTTCTTCGACGACGACTTCCTGGCCCGGTTCAAGCGCACGGGCGACACCCTGGGTGCCCGCGCCTATCTCGACCGCCTCCGCGCCTTTATGCCGCTCGGCCCGGACGACGCCACCCCGGAGCCCGCCAATCAGGTGGAGGCGGGCCTGGCCGACCTGTGGGCGCGTACGGTCCCGGACATGTCCCCGGAGTGGCGGCGGCGCTTCCGGGAGAGCACCTGGCATCTGCTCGAGGAGTCGATGTGGGAGCTGTCGAACATCAACGAGGGCCGCGTCGCCAACCCCGTCGAGTACATCGAGATGCGCCGCAAGGTCGGCGGCGCCCCCTGGTCCGCCCATCTCGTCGAGTACGCGGCGGGCGCCGAGGTGCCCGACGCGGTGGCGGCGACCCGGCCCCTGCGCGTCCTGAAGGACACCTTCGCCGACGGGGTCCACCTGCGCAACGACCTCTTCTCCTACCAGCGCGAGACCGAGAGCGAGGGCGAACTCGCCAACGCCGTCCTCGTCTTCGAGCACTTCCTGGGCTGCGACACCCAGCGGGCCGCCGACGCCGTGGGCGACCTCCTCACCTCCCGCCTCCAGCAGTTCGAGCACACCGCCCTCACCGAGGTCGGCCCCGTCCTGGCCGAACACGGCCTGGACGCACGGGCGTACGCGGACGTCTTCGCCTACGTCAAGGGCCTCCAGGACTGGCAGGCCGGCGGCCATGAGTGGCACCTGCGCTCCAGCCGCTACATGAAGAGCACCACCGGCACCCCCAGGGTGCCCGAGGCCCTGCTGGGCGGGCCGCTCGGGATCGGCACCTCGGCGGCCCTGCTGGTGCCCTCGATCCTGGCGGCGCTGCCCGCGCGGCTGCGCGGCTTCACGCACGTCCCGTTCGAGAAGGTGGGCCCGCTGCCGCGCCCCGACTTCGGGATGCCCTTCCAGACCCGCCACAACCCCCACCTCGACGCCACCCGCCGGCACGGCGTCGACTGGGCCCGCCGCATGGGCATCAGCGTCCCCAGCCCCACCGACCCCCTCGCGGGCCACTGGGACGAGGAGAACCTCCGCGACTTCGACCTGGGCCTGTGCGCCGCCGGCATCAGCCCGGAGGCGAGCCCCGACGAACTGGACCTCGCCACGGACTGGCTCATCTGGGGCACCTACGGGGACGACGTCTACCCCGCGCACTTCGGGCGGCGCGCCGACGGCCTGGCGGCGGCGAAGGACTGCACCGACCGGCTCAAGCTGTTCATGCCGCTGGACGCCGTCGTCACCGAGACACCGCTGAACTGCCTGGAGCGGAGCCTGGCCGACATCTGGGTGCGCACGGTGACGCCCATGTCCCCCGCCGGCCGCGAGGCGTTCCGGCGGGCCGTCGAAGGGATGCTGGACAGCTGGCAGTGGGAGCTGACCAACCAGCGCATGAACAAGATCCCCGAGCCGGTCGACTACATCGAGACGCGCCGGAACACCTTCGGCTCCCCGCTCACCATGACGCTCTCCCGGCTCCGCCACGGCAAGGCGCTGCCGCCCGAGGTCCTCGCGTCACGGCCCGTCCAGGCGCTGGAGAACGCCGCCTCGGACTACGCCACGCTCATGAACGACGTCTTCTCCTACCAGAAGGAGATCGAGTTCGAGGGCGAGGTCCACAACTCCGTCCTCGTCGTCCAGAACTTCTTCGACTGCGGGCGCGACCAGGCCCTGGGCATCGTCGCCGACCTGATGAGGTCCCGGATGCGGGAGTTCCTCCACATCGTCGCCACCCAGCTGCCGGCCCTGTGCCAGGAGTTCGGGCTCGACGCGAAGGCCCGCGTCGCCCTGGACGGCTACGTCCAGGAGCTCAAGGACTGGCTGGCGGCCATCCTCACCTGGCATAGGGAGTGCCGGCGCTACGGCGAGGACGACCTGATCCGCCGTCACGCGAAGTCCGTCGCCAAGTCCGTCGCCCCGCCCGTGGAGGCGCCCCTGGGGACACCGGGCGGTCTCGGCACCTCGGGCGCCCGGATCGCGGCCCTCCTGCGGGGCTGACCCTACCGTCCCAGCCGCACACCCAGCCCCCGCACCCGGTAGACGCGGCGGCCGTCCACCCAGAGCCAGCCGTCGGCCAGCGCGTGGCGCCCCCGCTCGTCCTCGTGCTCCTCGACGACGTCGATGCCGACGGTGACCAGTCCGTCGGTGGGCACGACCTGGCCCCGGTAGCGCCAGGTGAACTCCCGGCCCGTCAGGGGTTCGAGGACGCCGTGGGCGACCGCCGGCGCGGGGGCGGACTCCAGCAGGTGGAACTGGAGGAGCTGGGCCATGGCCTCCACCCCCAGGGAACCGGGCTGGACCGGGTCCATGAAGAAGTGCGCCTTGAAGTACCAGGCACCGGGGTCGACCCGCTTCTCGGCCCGCAGCCGGACCGGGCCCGCCGGGCCGCCCTCCGGCCAGTACCCCGTGACCCGGTCCAGCATCCGCAGCATGGGACCGGGCAACCGCGCGCCTCCGGACGGGCGTCCGGCGGTGAGGTCGGCTTCCCGGCCGCAGGGCGCGGCCCACCGGGCCCGCTCGTCCGCGTCGGCGGGGAGGCCGGGCTGCCGGTCGAGCGCGGCCTGCGGGAAGAACCCGAACGACGAGGTCGCGGACAGCAGCGGCAGCCCGTCGGCCGTGCACTCGACGGCGAAGGAGACGATCGTGGTGTCCCCGTGCCGGGCGGAGCCGGTGAGCTCCGTCCTGGTGCGCAGGACCCTCGTCCCCGGCCGCACCTGGCCGTGCAGCCGGGCGGTGCCGTCGAGGTTGCGGAAGACGAGCCGGGGGCCGGTGGCGACGGCGGGGTCGGCGGTGCGGACGGCGAGCCAGCCGCAGGGCTGGAGGGCGACCTCCATCAGCACCGCCCAGGGCATCACGGCGGTGCCGTTCTGCTCGAAGTACCAGACGTCCGGCGGGACGTCGTACTCGGCGACGACCGCGCCGCCGGACCGCGCGTCGCACGGGGCCGCGTCGAGGGACACGATCCGGCTCATGAAGTGGTAGGGCGGGCCGGGCAGCCGGATCACGGTCTCCACCCGGTCCAGGGCGGCGGCCTTCGGCCCGAAGGACTGGCTGGGCAGGCCCCAGGCGGAGGCGAGCAGCGCGGGATAGCCGAAGGCGAAGCCGTCCTCGACGGCGACCGGCCGGGACTCCCGGTGGCCCACCAGGCCGCCCAGCAGCCGGGGTTCGAGGCAGGTCCCGGTGGTCTGGTCCCGGTGCGGGCCCAGCACCCGCCAGTGGTCCAGCGGAGCGTCGCGCACCAGGCGCAGGGCCAGGTTCCGGGCGTGGAAGGCGTGGACGCCGTCGACGCTGACCATGGCCTCCGCGTACAGCACCGGCTCCGGGCCGGCGCTCAGGCCGCCGACGTGGATCTCGTAGACCATGTGCTCGCTGGCCGGAGTGGCCTGGCCCCGGCAGCGGGAGAGGGCGGTGACGCCGGGGACGGCTTCGAAACGGGCCCCGTCGCGCTCGATGGTCAGTCCGAGGGCGGCCATGTGGAAGGCCATCGCCTGGTGCACGCCGTGGCTCATCAGGGAGCCGGCCAGGACGGGGTCGTTCTTGAAATGGCCGTCGAAGTACCAGCCGTCGGGGCGCAGCCGCGTCTCGGCGCGGAGGTAGCCGCGCCCGAGCGCGCCTCCGGCCGGTTCGAACGCGGTCACCTCGTCGAGCAGCAGGAGAGGGCCGCTGTCGACGCGGGGCGTCCGCAGATGGGCGCGGGTGACCGTCCAGCCGGGTCCGAAACAGTCGTACGGGCGTCCTTCGGCGAAGGCCCGTACGGCGTCGGCGCCGAACCGTGCCCCGGTGGGGGGCGAGATGACGGGCTCGTGGGGCAGGTCGCGGGAGAGGGCGGCACCCGGGGTCCAGCGGATGCCCTCGGCCGCGGCGAGTTCGGCGTCGGTGAAGAATCCCGCCTGCGCGTTGCTGATGCTGACGACGGGCCGGTCGTCGGCGGTGCAGTCGTAGCGGAAGAAGAACAGCCGGGTGCCCTGGTATTCGGCGTGGCCGTCGATATGGATCTCGTAGCGCAGGGTCTGCCCCACGCGGGGCGCGCTGCCGTGGTAGGTGGCCTCGCAGCCGAGGAGCCGGTAGACACGCTCGCCCCGGTTGAGGAGGTCGACGCCGAGCCAGCTGATGAGGAGCAGGTCCGCCTGGCCCGCCTCGGCGAGGAGGCCGCCGGGGATCCGGCCGGTGTGGTCGAGGTACCAGGTGCCGGGCCTCAGGTCGGTCTCGGTCCAGATGGTGCCCGTTCCCATGGAGCCCGGTTCCGCGTCGATGCCCGTGACGCGGTCCACGAGCAGCAGGGGCGGCTTGGGGAGCCGGGTCTGGCGCCGGTATACGTCCTGGGCGGCGAACAGCGGCCCGAGGATCTCGGACACCGGCCCGTCCGCCAGCCTCTCCAGCTGCGCGCGGTCGAATTTCGGGCCGGGCAGGGCCGGCCGCGGCGCCTGACGCGGGACGGCAGGAGGTGGGACGGCGGGAGCCGGGACGGCAGGAGGC
>NZ_JAILXP010000050.1 GCF_020740895.1 Streptomyces sp. UNOB3_S3
GCCTCCGGTGACCCCGCCCCCGGCGGAGCCCGAGCCGGCGGACGCGGCACCCGCGGCCACGGGCGGCGGCAAGGCGTCCGGGCTGCTGAAGTCCAGCGCGCTGATGGCAGCGGGCACGCTCGTCTCCCGCGTCCTGGGCTTCGCGCGGAACCTCGTCATGGCGGCCGCCATCGGTGTCAGCACCCTCAGCGACGGCTACCAGGTCGCCAACACGCTGCCGACGATGATCTACATCCTGGTCGGCGGTGGCGCTCTCAACGCCGTCTTCATCCCGCAGCTGGTGCGGGCGATGAAGAACGACGACGACGGCGGTGAGGCCTACGCCAACCGGCTGCTGACCCTCGTGGTCGTCCTGATGGCCGGTGTCACCACGGTCTGTGTGCTGGGCGCCCCGCTCTTCATCCAGATGATGTCGCCGGACATCGCGTCCGACCCGGACCGGATGGACGTGGCGGTCGCGTTCGCCCGCTACTGCCTGCCGACCATGTTCTTCATGGGCGTCCACGTCGTCCTGGGCCAGATCCTCAACGCGCGGGGCCGCTTCGGAGCGATGATGTGGACCCCGGTCCTCAACAACATCATCATCATCGCCACCTTCGGCTCCTTCATCTGGGCCTTCGGTCCGTTCACCCAGAGCGGCGTGACCTCCTCCACCATCACGCCCGAGGGCATCCGCCTGCTCGGCGTCGGCACCCTGCTGGGCCTCGTCGTCCAGGCGCTGGCGATGCTGCCCTACCTCCGCGACGCGGGCTTCCGGGTCCGGCCCCGGTTCGACTGGCGCGGCCAGGGGCTCGGCAAGGCCGCGGGCCTCGCGAAGTGGACGTTCTTCTTCGTGCTGGCCAACCAGCTCGGCCTGGTCGTCGTCACCCAGCTCGCCACCCGCGCCGGCAGCCTGGCCACCAAGGCCGGCCACGAGGGCACCGGTATCACCGCCTACAACTACGCCCTCCAGCTCTGGCAGATGCCGCAGGCCATCATCACCGTCTCGGTGATGACCGCCGTGCTGCCCCGGATCTCCCGCGCCGCCCACGACGGTGACGTCTCGGCGGTCCGTGACGACCTCTCCCACGGGCTGCGGACGTCCGCCGTCGCGATCGTGCCGTGCGCCTTCGCCTTCCTGGCCCTGGGCGTCCCCATGGCCACCCTGATGTTCGGCAGCGGCTCCGGCAGCGCCGCCGCCACCAACATCGGCTACATCCTCATGGCCTTCGGCCTCGGCCTCATCCCGTACTCCGCGCAGTACGTCATCCTCCGCGGCTTCTACGCCTACGAGGACACCCGGACCCCCTTCTACAACACGGTGATCGTCGCCGCCGTGAACGCCGCGTTCTCCGGTCTGAGCTTCCTGCTCCTGCCCGCCCGCTGGGCCGTCGCCGGCATGGCCTTCGCCTACGGCCTGGGCTACGCCGTCGGTGTCGGCGTCGCCTGGCGCCGTCTGCGCACCCGCCTCGGCGGCGATCTCGACGGCTCGCACGTCGTCCGCACCTACGCCCGGCTGATCGGCGCCTGCGTCCCCGCGGCGCTGATCGGTGGAGCCGCCGCGTACGGAATCGGTCAGGTTCTGGGCAACGGCGTTCCCGGTTCGCTCGCCTCCCTGGTCGGCGGCGGACTGGTACTGATCGCCGTCTTCTACATCGCGGCGAAGCGGATGCGCATCGAGGAGCTGACCGCCATGGTCGGTATGGTTCGCGGCCGGCTCGGTCGCTGACCGGAGCACAACCATCGCCCGCCGCCGCGTGTCGTGCATAGCGCCGGACTGTGGGCACAATTGTCTTGGCTGTGGACAGCGTCCAACGGATGGGGAGGCAGGAGCGACGGTGGCGGAACGGAGCACGGCTGCCGTCGACGTGGCTGACAACAACGGCGACCAGCCGCTGACCGCCCAGGCGGACCAGGCCACGACCGACGGGGCGAAGACCGCGAAGAAGGTCGGCACCCACAAGGACATCCAGCGCGCGGAGAGCGAAAGCCCCGCGCGCGACGCGCACCCGCCCGAGCTGCACAGCGGCCACAAGCTCGCCAGAAGGTACCGCCTGGAGGAGTGCGTCACCCGTCTGGAGGGATTCAGCAGCTGGCGTGCCGTCGACGAGAAGCTGCGCCGCGCGGTGGGCGTCCACCTCCTGCCCGCCGACCACCCCCGCGCCCGTCCCGTCCTGGCCGCCGCCCGCTCCGCGGCGCTCCTCGGCGACCCGCGCTTCGTCCAGGTCCTCGACGCCGTCGAGGAGAACGACCTCGTCTATGTGGTCCATGAGTGGCTGCCCGACGCGACCGAGCTGACGCCCGTCCTCGCCTCCGGCCCGCTCGAGCCGCACGAGGCGTACCAGCTCGTCAGCCAGGTCTCCCAGGCCATGGCCGCCGCGCACCGCGAGGGCCTGGCCCATCTGCGCCTCAACCCCGGCTCCGTGCTGCGCACCGAGACCGGCCAGTACCGCATCCGCGGTCTCGCCGTCATGGCGGCCCTGCGGGGCATCACCTCCGAGTACCCCCAGCGCACGGACACCGAGGCCATCGGCGCTCTGCTGTACGCGGCCCTCACCCAGCGCTGGCCCTATGAGACCAACGCCCACGGCCTCTCCGGGCTGCCCAAGGGCGTCGGCCTGATCGCCCCCGACCAGGTCCGGGCCGGGGTCCACCGCGGCCTCTCCGAGCTGGCCATGCGCGCGCTCGTCAATGACGGGGCCACCGCCTCCCGGCAGGAGCAGCCCTGCACCACCCCGGAGGAGCTGGCCAAGGCCGTGGCCGCGATGCCGCGCATCCGGCCCCCGGAGCCGGTGTACCCCACGCCGCCGGCCTACCCCCGCCCGCACCCGGCGTCGCGCAACGGCGGCCCGGTCCAGCCCGTGCCCGCGCCTCCGCCGGCTCCGCTGGAGGGACGCACCGGCCGGGCCCTTAAGTGGACGGTCTCGGCCCTGCTGATCGCCGCGCTGGGCCTCGGCAGCTGGCAGCTCGCGGACACCCTCCTCAAGGACGGGGAGTCGGACACGCCCCGCTCCCAGTCCTCGGGGGACGACCTGCCCAAGAAGACGCCCCAGCCGATCCGGATCATGGGTGCCAGGGAGTACGCGCCGGACGGCAGCCCCCAGGCGGGCGACGTACGGAACACCTACGACGGCGACGCGGGGACCCTCTGGCGTTCCCGTTCCTTCAAGGACGGCCCGACGCTGTCCCCCTTCAAGTCCGGCATCGGCATCGTCTACGACCTCGGGTCGGCCCAGAAGTTCAACAGCGTCTCCGTTCAGCTGCGCTACGGCGGCGACCACACCAGCGTGTCCTTCTACGCGACCGACTCGCTGTCGCCGTCGGGCCCGCTGGACTCGATGAAGGAACTCGCGACGACGAAGACCTCCGGGAAGACGGTCCATGTCTCCTTCAAGGAGGCCCCGGAGACCCGTTACGTCCTGCTGTGGATCACAGCAGTCCCCTACTCGGGGTACGACAGCAAGACGTTCAGCAACGCCGGCTACAAGCAGGCCATCAACGAGGTGAAGTTCACCGGCTGACGGCGGGATCGCACCGCTCAAGGGGGAGGGCTCGACGGTGGACGACGTCACACGTGGCGGCGCGAGCGACGCCGAGCTGCTGGCCCTGCACATCGACGGCGACCCCGACGCCTTCGGCGAGATAGTACGGCGCCACCGCGACCGGCTCTGGGCGGTGGCGCTCCGGACGCTCGGCGACCGGGAAGAGGCCGCGGACGCCGTGCAGGACGCGCTGGTCTCCGCCTACCGGGCGGCTCACACCTTCCGCGGTCAGTCGGCCGTCACCACCTGGCTGCACCGCATCACCGTGAACGCCTGTCTGGACCGGGCCCGCAAGGCCGCCTCACGGCGTACCGACCCGCTCGCGGAGACCGAGCGCCTTGAGCAGCTCCTCGAACCCCATGAGTCCGCCGCCGCGCCGGCCGAGCGCGGGGACCTCCACCGGGAGCTGATCCGGGCCCTGGCCAAACTGCCGCCGGACCAGCGGGCCGCCCTGGTCCTCGTCGATATGCAGGGCTATCCGGTCGCCGAGGCGGCCAGGGTTCTTGACGTTCCCCCCGGCACGGTGAAGAGCAGATGTGCCCGGGGACGGGCACGGCTGCTGCCGATGCTCACCCATCTGCGCCCGGATGGCAGGGGTAGCCCCACCGCCGACCGGGAAAGGAACCGGTCGCAGGGGACGTCCGTCCCACCACCGGCGGGGCAGAGCGACACAGATCCAGTGAAGGGCGGAGGTGGGCGAGCGTGACTTCGAGGACCGGCACGGATGGGCACCCGGAGGTCGCGGAGATCTCCGCACTCACCGAAGGTGTGCTCTCTCCCGCGCGGACGATGGACATCCGGGAGCATCTCGCGGACTGCGCGCTGTGCGAGGACGTACGGAGCTCCCTGGACGAGATCCGGGGACTGCTCGGCACCCTGCCGGGCCCCACACGCATGCCCGTGGATGTCGCCGAGCGCATCGACGCCGCGCTCGCGGCCGAGGCCCTGTTGAGCGCCACCGCCCCCGAGGTGGGCGTCGTCTCCCAGGACATCGGTGTTTCACGTGAAACGGGGGCCGGGAAGCCGGCGGCGGAGCCCCTGGCACTCGCCGACGCCGCTGTTTCACGTGAAACCGGCGGTGCATCCGATGCCGCGCCCGCTCGCGACACCGCCAGCCACGACACCGGTAAGCACGACGCCCCCAAGCGTGACGTCGCCGACCGCCCGGCGGGCCGCCCCCACGCCGCCACGGGACCCAAGCGCCGTGACCCCGCGCCGGGCCCCCGCACCCGGCGCGCCCGGCGCTGGCCCAGGGCGCTGCTCGGCACCGCCTGTGCCGCCGCCGTCATCGGGATGGGCAGCTTCCTCCTCCAGTCCGGCGGAGGCGACGACACCCATGCGGATGGCCCCCGGGCGGACAGGGTCTCCCCGTCGGACCGGTCGACCGGGGATCTCACCGCACAGGTCCAGGCCCTCCTGAAGTCCGCGAAGAGCCCCGAGGTCCAGGGCATGACCCCGCGGACCGCTCCCGAGAAGACGCTGAGCGACTCGGGCGTCACCGCCCCCGCCTGTGTACGGGAAGGCATCGGACGCCCGGAGCAGGCGCTGGCCACCCGCCAGGACACCTTCGACGGCGAGGACGCCTATCTGATCGTCCTGCCGCATCCGGGCGACACCGCTCTCGTCGACGCGTATATGGTCTCCGCCGCCTGTGGCTCGGCCACATCTCCCGCCCCGGGGAAGGTGCTGGTCAACCAGACCCTGCCGCGTGGCTGAGCCGCCGCGCCCGCGCTGTCGTACCTCCCGGGAATGCTCGCCCCGTAGGATCCGTTGGGTGGGGTGAGACCCAGCAAGGTTCCAGACAGCTGTCGGCAGACAAGGAAGACACCCGTGAGCGACGTCCGCAACGTGATCATCATTGGCTCCGGGCCCGCGGGCTATACGGCCGCGCTCTACACCGCCCGTGCCTCCCTGAAGCCGCTGGTCTTCGAGGGCGCGGTGACCGCCGGTGGTGCGCTGATGAACACCACCGACGTGGAGAACTTCCCCGGCTTCCGCGAGGGGATCATGGGCCCCGACCTGATGGACAACATGCGGGCCCAGGCCGAGCGCTTCGGCGCCGAGCTCATCCCGGACGATGTCGTGGCCGTCGACCTCAGCGACGAGATCAAGACCGTCACGGACACCGCCGGTACCGTCCACCGCGCCAAGGCCGTGATCGTCACCACCGGCTCCCAGCACCGCAAGCTCGGCCTGCCGCGCGAGGACGAGCTCTCCGGCCGCGGTGTCTCCTGGTGCGCCACCTGTGACGGCTTCTTCTTCAAGGACCAGGACATCGCCGTGATCGGCGGCGGCGACACCGCGATGGAAGAGGCCACCTTCCTCTCGCGCTTCGCCAAGTCCGTCACCGTGGTCCACCGCCGTGGCGCCCTCCGCGCCAGCAAGGCGATGCAGGAGCGGGCCTTCGCCGACCCGAAGATCTCCTTCGTCTGGGACAGCGAGGTCGCCGAGATCCACGGCGACAACAAGCTCTCCGGCCTCACCCTGCGCAATGTCAAGACCGGTGAGACCTCCGAGCTGCCGGTGACCGGTCTGTTCATCGCCATCGGTCACGACCCGCGCACCGAGCTCTTCAAGGGCCAGCTGGAGCTGGACGACGAGGGCTACCTCAAGGTCGCCTCCCCCTCCACCCGCACCAACGTCACCGGTGTCTTCGGCGCCGGCGACGTCGTCGACCACACCTACCGCCAGGCGATCACCGCCGCCGGTACGGGCTGCTCCGCCGCCCTCGACGCCGAGCGCTACCTTGCCGCGCTCGCCGACGGCGAGAACGTCCGCGAGCCCGAGCAGACCGCCTCCGTCTGACCCTCCCCTCCTTCCCCCACGCACAGAGAAGACTCAAGGAGACATCTCAATGGCTCTCAAGGCCGTCACCGACGCTTCCTTCGACGAGGACGTCATCAAGAGCGACAAGCCCGTCCTGGTGGACTTCTGGGCTGAGTGGTGCGGCCCGTGCCGCCAGATCGCCCCGGCCCTGGAGGCGATCGCCGCCGAGCACGGCGAGAAGATCGAGATCGTCAAGCTGAACATCGACGAGAACCCGACCACGGCCGCCAAGTACGGCGTGATGTCCATCCCGACGCTCAACGTCTACAAGGGTGGCGAGGTCGTCCAGACCATCGTCGGTGCCAAGCCGAAGGCCGCCCTGGAGCGCGAGCTCACGGACTTCATCCACGCGTAAGCGAAGCAGAAAAGACGGCGCGCGGTTTCACGTGAAACCGCGCGCCGTCTTTTCTTGTCCCGTCAGGCTTTACAGCGGCCGCAGGGCGGGCTCCTTCTGGACGGCTCCGAGCAGCCGGTCCAGGGCCAGCTCGACGTCCTCCTTCCAGGAGAGCGCCGAACGCAGCTCCAGCCGCAGCCGGGGGTAGCGGGGGTGCGGGCGTACGGTCTTGAAGCCGACCGCCAGCAGATGGTCGGCCGGCAGGACACACGCCGGCTCCTTCCACCGGGCGTCACCAAAGGCCTCGATCGCCTTGAATCCCCTCCGGAGGACATCCTTGGCGACGGTCTGCACCATGACCCGGCCCAGCCCCTGCCCCTGATAGGCGGGCATCAGCCATGCCGTCATCAGCTGGACGGCATCCGCGGCGACCGGGCTGGTGGGGAAGGCGGTCGAGCGGGGGACATAGGCGGGGGGAGCGTAGAGAACAAAGCCCACCGGGATCTCATCGACATAGACCACCCGGCCACAGGATCCCCACTCCAGCAGCACGGCGGAGATCCATGCCTCCTTCTCCAGCTCCGGGCGCCCGGCTCTCAGCGCGGCTTCACCACTGACGGGGTCCAGCTCCCAGAAGACACAGGCGCGGCAGCGCTTGGGCAGGTCCGGGAGGTTGTCCAGCGTGAGCGGTACGAGCCGACGCCCCATGCAGTCAGTTCCTCACTTCCGTCGCGTGCCACGCTCCGGGCGGTGCCCAGGACGCTCCGCTCCCGGAGAAGACTGCCGACGAATCCGCCGACTGCCCCCAGGCTCAAGCCCGCTGCCACCAGTCCGGTCCGGCTCACCGTTCGCATGGCCCCGCCCCTCCGTGAACTGTGTCCAACGTGGATGTGCCACACCTCAACGCATCGTATCCGCACGTCGATTGAGCCGATAGCTCGACAGGGCAAAGGGCGGGTCGTGTTCCACGCAAAAGAGTTCCACGTGAAACACGACCCGCCCTCAGGATGAGCGCTGGGGAAATCCAACGGGCCCGCCGTCGTCCCGGGGACTACGCGTCGGCGTTCCGCTCCTCGTCGGTGGAGAGCCGCTGCTCCATCACCCGGCCCTCGCCGGGGGCGAGCGTGCCCAGAATCCGCTCAAGGTCCTCCATCGAGGCGAACTCGACGACGATCTTGCCCTTCTTCTGGCCGAGGTCGACCTTCACCCTGGTCTCGAAGCGGTCCGACAGCCGCGAGGCCAGATCGGTCAGCGCGGGGGCGACGCGGGCGCCGGCCCGGGGCCCCTTGCCCTTCGCCGGCTTCTTCGACTGCGACTTCAGCAGAGTCACGATCTCCTCGACCGAACGCACCGACAGCCCCTCGGCCACGATGCGATAGGCGAGCTTCTCCTGCTCCTCCGAGTCCTCCACGGAGAGCAGGGCCCGGGCATGACCGGCGGAGAGCACACCGGCGGCGACCCGCTTCTGCACGGTCGGCGACAGCTTCAGCAGCCGCAGCGTATTGGAGACCTGGGGACGCGAGCGCCCGATGCGGTCCGCCAGCTCGTCATGCGTACAGCTGAAGTCCTTGAGCAGCTGGTCATAGGCCGCCGCCTCTTCCAGCGGGTTCAGCTGAGCCCGGTGGAGATTCTCCAGGAGGGCGTCCAGCAGCAGCTTCTCATCATCGGTGGCCCGGACGATGGCGGGGATCCGCTCCAGCCCGGCCTCCCGGCACGCCCGCCAGCGGCGCTCGCCCATGATGAGCTCATAGCGCTCCGGGCCCAGCTGCCGCACCACGACCGGCTGGAGCAGACCGACCTCACGGATGGAGGTCACCAGCTCGGCGAGGGCGTCCTCGTCGAAGACCTCCCTGGGCTGCCGGGGGTTGGGCGTGATGGAGCCCAGCGGAAGCTCGGCGAAATGGGCGCCGGCCACCTGACCGCCCTCGCCACCCGGACCGGCCGTGAGAGCGCCCTCGGTTTCACGTGAAACGGATTCCGGTGAGCCGAAGTCACGCAGGGAGTCCCGGGCGGTGCCGATCTCCTCCACGGGAAGGGTGGCCACCTTTGCCGCGGCGACCCCCCGTTCGGCCGTCAGCACCGGCACCGCGGACGGGGACGTCGTACCGGGCCCGACCACCGGTCCGCCCTGCTCCCCTCCCTTCGGCGCCGGTGGGATCAGCGCACCGAGCCCCCGGCCCAGTCCTCTACGTCGCTCACTCACTGAAGCCCCTCCGACATACTGTGCTGCTCTTGCTGTTGCTGACGGCCCACGGTATGAGCCCTGCTGCCGTCGTATCGCACCCCGATCCCCCGTAGCGCGATCTCCCGGGCCGCCTCCAGATACGACAGCGCACCGCTGGAGCCCGGGTCATAGGTGAGAACGGTCTGCCCATAGCTGGGCGCCTCGGAGATGCGCACCGAGCGGGGGATGCTGGTCCGCAGCACCTCATGCCCGAAGTGGCTGCGCACTTCCTCCGCCACCTGAGAGGCGAGCCGGGTCCGGCCGTCGTACATCGTCAGCAGGATCGTCGACACATGGAGCTTGGGGTTCAGATGCCCCCGGACCAGCTCCACATTGCGCAGCAGCTGCCCCAGGCCCTCCAGCGCGTAGTACTCGCACTGGATGGGGATCAGCACCTCCGCGCCCGCGACCAGGGCGTTGACCGTCAGCAGACCGAGCGACGGCGGACAGTCGATGAGGATGTAGTCCAGCGGCTGCTCATAGGACTTGATCGCCCGGTCCAGCCGGCTCTCCCGGGCCACCAGGGAGACCAGCTCGATCTCGGCGCCCGCCAGATCGATCGTGGCGGGGGCACAGAAGAGGCCCTCCACATCCACGACCGGCTGGACCACTTCGGAGAGCTGCTTATTGTCCACGAGGACGTCATAGATCGACGGGACATCGGCATGATGGTCGATGCCCAGCGCGGTCGAGGCGTTCCCCTGCGGGTCGAGGTCGATGACCAGCACCCGGTTGCCATGGAGCGCCAGCGAGGCCGCCAGATTCACGGTGGTCGTGGTCTTGCCGACCCCGCCCTTCTGGTTGGCCACCACCATCACTCGGGTCTGCTCCGGCCTCGGCATGGGAGGCGGCGGCGTTTCCCGTGAAACAAGCTCACCCATGGGCAGGGGGCCGGGAACAGCCATCGATTCGGAGTCGGAGGGGCGGGGGCCGGGGACCGGGTCGGTCATCGGCCCCGCGATATTGGCGTCGGACCGCAAGGATTCACTCTCCTCGACATCAGGCTCGCGATGCACAGAGCCTGCCATGCTTTCGGGGTCGTGAACCAGCGAGGCCCGTTCTCCTGTGGATGAATCCCATGGGCCTGTGGACGAATCCATGTCCTTGACCGCTCGGCGGTCACGCGGCGCGGCGGCCGCGCGACCGCGGCCGATGATTCCATGCAGCAGGGAGCGATGTTTCACGTGAAACACGATGCATGGCACTCACCGTCACCGCATCGCGACACTCCGCTACGGGTAGTTTTGCCAGCTTGTATGGAGCATCAGCGGCGGCGCGACCGGGTGGCCCTGGCCGCCTTCGCCCGCTTGGCGGCGAACCGCACCCCGCCGGGGCTCTCCCCGACCTCGACCCGCACCAGCGTCGACAGCGGATCCACCACTCCCTCGCCGACCTGGAGCACCGAGGTCCTGACGACCCCCAGCTTGCTCAGCGCGGCACGGGCGGCCTTGAGCTCCTCCTCCGCCGTGTCGCCCTTGAGCGCCAGCATCTCGCCGTACGGGCGCAGCAGCGGCACACCCCAGCTCGCGAGCCGGTCCAGCGGGGCCACGGCCCGCGCGGTGACCACATGCACGGGGTCGATCTTCCCGAGCATCTCCTCGGCGCGGCCACGGACCACCGTGACATGGTCCAGGCCCAGCAGCTCCACGACCTCCTGGAGGAACGTGGTGCGGCGCAGCAGCGGCTCCAGCAGGGTGATCTGGAGATCCGGCCGGACCAGGGCCAGGGGGATACCGGGCAGCCCGGCGCCCGAGCCGACGTCACACACGGAGACGCCGTCCGGCACGGCCTCGGCCAGCACCGCGCAGTTCAGCAGATGGCGCTCCCACAGCCGCGGGACCTCACGGGGACCGATCAGCCCGCGCTTGACGCCCGCGTCCGCGAGCAGTTCCGCGTAGCGGACGGCCTCCGGAAAGCGGTCACCGAAAACAGCCCGCGCCGCCGCGGGCGCCGGGGGGAGCTCCGCTGCCTCTTCCACGGGGAACCGTCCTTCCGTACAAACGTCAACAAACGTTGATTGGCAAACGTTGATCTATGGCTCCCCGGCCACCGGACACCCGGTCGCCGGAGTCTGACTATCAGGCTGACAAGGATCGGCCCCGTCTGCGAGCAGACGGGGCCGTACACACCTGGACGTGGGACAGGTCAGGCGGGCAGAACGACCACGCGACGCTGGGGCTCCTCGCCCTCGGACTCGCTGCGCAGGCCGGCGGCGGCGACGGCGTCGTGGACGACCTTGCGCTCGAAGGGGGTCATCGGGTCCAGCTTGACCGGCTGACCGGAGCTCTTGGCCTCCTGGGCGGCCTGGGCGCCCAGCCCGGCCAGCTCCTCGCGCTTGCGCGCCCGGAAGCCGGCGATGTCGAGCATCAGCCGGCTGCGGTCGCCGGTCTCCCGGTTCACCGCGAGCCGGGTGAGCTCCTGGAGGGCCTCCAGGACCTCGCCGTCCCGGCCGACCAGCTTCTGGAGGTCACGGCTGGTGGAGTCGCTGATGATCGACACCGAGGCGCGGTCGGCCTCGACGTCCATGTCGATGTCGCCGTCCAGGTCGGCGATGTCGAGCAGACCCTCGAGGTAGTCGGCCGCGATCTCGCCCTCCTGCTCAAGGCGGGACAGGGTGTCGGTGCCCTCGGCGGTCTGGCGCTCCGTGTCCGTCACGGGGGACTCCTTCGTCACTTCTTGGTCGGGTGCTTCGGGCGCTGCGGGCCGCCCTTGCGCTGTCCGGACTTGGCGCCGCGGGCGGCACCGCCGGCCGGCTTGGCCTTGGTCTCGCCGGACTCCAGGTCCTGCTTCTCCAGCGAGGTCTTGTCGGAGGAGGCGACGGAGTGGCCCGAGCCACCGGTCTGGCGCTTGGCCTTGGTCTGGCGCTTCGGCTGCTGGCGGGCGGCACGGGCGGCCTCGGCCGCCTCACGGGCCTCGGCCTGCGCCGGGTCCTCCTTGAGCTTGCCCTTGGCGCGCAGGCGCTCCTGGCGCTGCTGGAAGGCGAGGCTGCCGGGGGTGGGGTTGCGCCGGATGACGAACATCTGCTGGCCCAGGGTCCACACGTTGGTGGTCAGCCAGTAGACGAGAACACCGACCGGGAAGTTGATGCCGAAGACGGCGAACATGATCGGGAAGACGTACATCAGCATCTTCTGCTGCTGCATGAACGGCGTCTTCACCGTGAGGTCGACGTTCTTCGTCATCAGCTGGCGCTGCGTGTAGAACTGCGACAGCGACATCAGGACGATCATGATGACCGTGACCACACGGACATCGGTCAGCGTGGCGCCAAGGCTCTCGATCTTGCTCGCGCTGTCCATGAACTTGGACGCGATCGGGGCACCGAAGATGTGCGCCTTACGGGCGCTGTCGACCAGGGCCTGGTCCAGGACGCCGACCTTGTGACCACCGGCGATCTTGTTCAGCACCTGGTAGAGCGAGATGAAGAACGGCGACTGGGCCAGAATCGGGAGGCAGCTCGAGAGCGGGTTGGTGCCCGACTCCTTGTAGAGCTTCATCATCTCTTCGGACTGGCGCTGCTTGTCGCTCTTGTAGCGCTCCTGGATCGCCTTCATCTTCGGCTGGAGCGCCTGCATGTTCCGCGTCGCCTTGATCTGCTTCACAAAGAGCGGGATCAGGCAGACCCGGATCAGCACCACCAGGGAGACGATGGACAGACCCCACGCCCAGCCACTGTCCTTGTCGAAGATCAGACTGAAGAACGCGTGGAACTGGACGATGATCCAGGAAACTGCGTAATAAAGAGGACCGAGGATCGTGTCCACGAATCAGGCTCCTTGGGCGTTGGACTGAGTCTCGGGCTGTGCGGTGGGCCCCATGGCGGGGTGCCCGCCCAGTCGGCTCCTCAGCCGCTGGTGCCAGACCGGACGCTTCCGGGGAGGGACGTGGTCGACGCCACCGAGCGACCACGGGTTGCAGCGCAAGATACGCCAGGCCGTCAGCACTGTTCCTTTGACCGCACCGTGCCTGTCAATGGCGGTGTAGCCGTAGTGCGAGCAAGACGGGTAGTACTTGCAGACCGGGCCCAGCAGGGGGCTGATGGTCCACTGGTAGATCTTGATCAACCAGAGCAGCGGGTACTTCACTGTGCGCTCCCTCCCGGGTGACCGGGGCTCCGGGGGTCACCCCCCGGGGGATTGCTTCGCGGCGCCCCTCCCAGGAGCCGCTCCAGCGCGGTGTCGAGATCACGGGCCAATTGACCGTGGTCCGCCTCGCCCGCGCCCGGCAGGGCTCGCACCACCACCAGGCTACCGGCGGGGAGCCGATCCAGCCGGTCCCGCATCAGGTGGCGCAATCGCCGCTTGACCAGATTGCGGACGACGGCACCGCCGACGGCCTTGCTCACGACGAAACCCGCACGTGCCGAGGGGGCAATCCCCCCGGGCACGTGCGGGTCCGTGTTACCGCTGCGTAGGTGGACGACGAGGAGCGGGCGGCCTGCCCTGCGTCCTCGGCGAACCGCGGCCGCGAAGTCCTCGCGCCGCCTCAGCCGAGACTCGGAAGGCAGCACGTCAGAACCTCGACGTCAGGCTGGTCAGGCCGACAGGCGAGCGCGACCCTTGCCACGGCGGGACGCGAGGATCGCGCGGCCGGCACGGGTGCGCATGCGCAGGCGGAAGCCGTGGGTCTTCGCGCGACGGCGGTTGTTCGGCTGGAAGGTGCGCTTGCTCACTCGGGGACTCCAGAAATGAATTGATGGCGGGACATCGCCTGGCTGTCACCGTGCGCCCACGAGGAGACTCGCAATACGCCCAAGTGCACCGCTTCATGAACACGGACTAGGAGTCCGTGATCTTTGCCCATCGGAGGCAGGCGGCAGCAGCCATCGACAACTCGACCTGGTCACGGTACGCGTGGTTACGCCATTCGGTCAAACCGGCAGCGCACCCAGGCTCCACCGTAGCCTCTCCGGCGCCGAGAAGACGCCAGGCGACACCTCATGGCACATTTGTACACACCCTGTGGACAACGACTTGAACCACGCGCCTCGCCCTGACTACCGTGGCTGAACTCCGAATCCTTCCCGCCCGTCCCGAGAACCACACATTCGTGGGACTCCGGGGCACCCCCCGTGACTGAGAGAGCGTGCCCTGTGGCTGACCTGCCCGCCGATCTTGCCGCAGTGTGGCCGCGCGTGCTCGAACAGCTCCTCGGTGAGGGGCGTGGCCAGGGCGTGGAGAGCAAGGACGAGCACTGGATCAAGCGCTGCCAGCCGCTGGCGCTGGTGGCCGACACCGCCCTGCTGGCGGTGCCCAACGAGTTCGCCAAGGGCGTCCTCGAGGGCCGGCTCGCCCCGATCGTCAGCGAGACCCTGAGCCGTGAGTGCGGCCGCCCCATCCGGATCGCGATCACCGTCGACGACTCCGCCGGCGAGCTCCCGGCCCCCCAGCAGCCCCGGCAGCCCGAGCGGCCCCGTCCGCACGCCCCGGGCCAGGGCCAGGGCCGTGACACGTTCGAGGGCTACGAGAACCACGGCGGCTACGGCCCCCGTCCGGGCGACGACCTGCCGACCGTGCGCCCCGCCTACCCGGACTACCAGCAGCCCCGCAGCGAGCCCCCGGGCGCCTGGCCGCGCCATTCGGCGCCGGCCGGGCCCCCCGGCGGCGACCGGGGCGACTACGGCTGGCAGCAGCCCCGGCTCGGCTCGTTCACCGAGAGTGACCGGGACCCCTACGCCACGCAGTACGAGCAGCAGCCCGAGTACCGCTCCCCGGAGCGCCCCGAGCGCGCGCCGTACGAGCAGCAGCGCCGTGAGCTGCCCGACACGGGCGCCGTCGGCCGGCCCGCCGACCGGCCGTCGCCGTCGGCCGTCCCGGCGCCCTCCGGCTCCGGCCCGTCGTCCTCCTCGTCGTCCTCGGCGGGTACGGGAGCGGCCGAGCCGACGGC
Organism: Streptomyces sp. UNOB3_S3; assembly: GCF_020740895.1. Taxonomy (GTDB): domain Bacteria; phylum Actinomycetota; class Actinomycetes; order Streptomycetales; family Streptomycetaceae; genus Streptomyces. Next base: position 14,792 of record NZ_JAILXP010000050.1, read on the forward strand.
GCGGCTGAACCCGAAGTACCTCTTCGACACGTTCGTCATCGGCGCGTCCAACCGCTTCGCCCACGCGGCCGCGGTGGCGGTGGCCGAGGCGCCGGCCAAGGCCTACAACCCCCTGTTCATCTACGGGGAGTCGGGGCTCGGCAAGACCCACCTGCTGCATGCCATCGGGCACTACGCGCGCAGCCTCTACCCGGGCACGCGGGTGCGCTACGTGAGCTCCGAGGAGTTCACCAACGAGTTCATCAACTCCATCCGCGACGGCAAGGCGGACGCGTTCCGCAAGCGCTATCGCGACATGGACATCCTGCTGGTCGACGACATCCAGTTCCTCGCGAGCAAGGAGTCGACGCAGGAGGAGTTCTTCCACACGTTCAACACGCTCCACAACGCGAACAAGCAGATCGTGCTGTCCTCGGACCGGCCGCCCAAGCAGCTGGTGACCCTGGAGGACCGGCTGCGGAACCGCTTCGAGTGGGGCCTGATCACGGACGTCCAGCCGCCGGAGCTGGAGACGCGTATCGCGATCCTCCGGAAGAAGGCGGTCCAGGAGCAGCTGAACGCCCCGCCGGAGGTGCTGGAGTTCATCGCGTCCCGGATCTCGCGGAACATCCGTGAGCTGGAGGGCGCGCTGATCCGGGTGACGGCCTTCGCGAGCCTGAACCGGCAGCCGGTGGACCTGGGCCTGACCGAGATCGTCCTCAAGGACCTGATCCCGGGCGGCGAGGACGCCTCGCCGGAGATCACCGCGACGGCCATCATGGCGGCGACCGCCGACTACTTCGGGCACACCGTGGAGGACCTGTGCGGCGCCTCGCGCAGCCGGGTGCTGGTGACGGCCCGGCAGATCGCCATGTACCTGTGCCGGGAGCTCACGGACCTCTCGCTGCCGAAGATCGGCGCGCAGTTCGGCGGCCGTGACCACACGACCGTGATGCACGCGGACCGCAAGATCCGCGCGCTGATGGCCGAGCGGCGCTCGATCTACAACCAGGTGACCGAGCTGACGAACCGCATCAAGAACGGCTGAGACGGCCCGCCGAGGGCTGTCCCAGGGCGCTTCGGGAAGCTTCCCGAAGCGCCCTTCGGCGTTTCAGGAACCGCGTCCGGAACCGTTCCTGGAGCCGCTTCAGGAGCCGTTCCTGGAGCCGCTTCAGGAGCCGCTTCAGGGACCGCCGGAAGCGGCGCCGGCCCCGCGCACACCGTCCCCGGCGCCGCGACCGTTGTCCCCAGCTGTCCCCAGCATGTTCGAATCCTGTCGCTGACCTGCCGGTTCTCCACAGATTCGGGCCCTGTCCACGATCCACACCCTGGGGACCGCGAAGTTATCCATAGGGTGTCCACAGACCAGGCTGTTGATATGCCATCAGGCGAGGTCAGCCGGGTGTGGATTTGTGGCAAACCTTGTTCCACAGCCTGTGGACAGCCGGGCCGCCCACAACCGCCTCCGGAGTTGTCCACCGGCAACCCACAGGAGGACCGGTGTTATACACAGCCTTTCCACATCGCTGTCCACTGTTCGGCAACGAAACGCCCGGACTCACCGCACCGAGTGAAAGGCGTCACACCAGGATGCCGGGTTGGCCTGTGGGCAACGCGGGTAAAGCTGGGGACAGCCCTGGGGAGAAGTGCACCTCGCCTGTGCACCGGGTGTGCAGAACTTTTCGCGGTCCACAGACCACCCCGGTTATCCACGCCCCCCACCCACAGGCCCGGTGGACAAAAAATCGGCCCTGACCTGGGCAAAGGAAGTTTTCCACGGTTTCCACAGGCCCTACTACTACGACCACAGAGTTCAAGCGGAGAACTCGTTTCGAAGTGGGTGCTGTGGATGACCCGGCCTCGCGCCGCGCCACGCCCCGGATCTCGATTTGACCGCCAGCAGCGCCGACTGTCAGCGGCGTGCGTCAGACTGTTCTCCGGCGCCAGTCGCCGAGGAAGAAGCCAGCAGGGCGAGCCAGCAACAAGCAGGAGGCGGTTCCGGTGAAGATCCGGGTGGAGCGCGATGTACTCGCGGAGGCAGTGGCCTGGGCGGCACGCAGCCTCCCGGCCCGTCCGCCGGTACCGGTCCTCGCGGGCCTGCTGCTGAAGGCGGAGGACGGCTCGCTGAGCCTCTCCGGTTTCGACTACGAGGTCTCGGCCCGTGTCTCGGTCGAGGCGGATGTGGAGGAGGACGGCACCGTCCTCGTCTCCGGCCGGCTGCTCGCCGACATCTGCCGCGCACTTCCCAACAGGCCTGTGGAGATCTCCACCGACGGTGTGCGCGTGACCGTGGTCTGCGGCTCCTCGCGATTCACACTCCACACCCTGCCTGTGGAGGAATACCCGGCGCTGCCGCAGATGCCGACCGCCACGGGCACCGTCCCGGCCGAGGTCTTCGCCTCCGCCGCCGCCCAGGTCGCCATCGCCGCCGGCCGCGACGACACGCTGCCGGTGCTCACGGGTGTGCGCATCGAGATCGAGGGCGACACGGTCACCCTGGCCTCCACCGACCGCTACCGCTTCGCGGTCCGCGAGTTCATGTGGAAGCCGGAGACCCCGGACATCTCCGCGGTCGCCCTGGTGCCCGCCAAGACCCTGCTGGACACCGCCAAGTCCCTCAGCGGCGGCGACACGGTCTCGATCGCGCTCAGCGGCTCCGGCGCCGGTGAGGGCCTGATCGGCTTCGAGGGCGCCGGCCGCCGCACGACCACGCGGCTGCTCGAGGGCGACCTGCCGAAGTACCGCACGCTCTTCCCGACCGAGTTCAACTCCGTCGCCGTGATCGAGACCGCGCCGTTCGTCGAGGCCGTCAAGCGTGTGGCCCTGGTCGCGGAGCGGAACACCCCGGTGCGGCTGAGCTTCGAGCAGGGCGTGCTCATCCTGGAGGCCGGTTCCAGCGACGACGCACAGGCTGTGGAAAGGGTCGACGCCCAGCTCGACGGCGACGACATCTCGATCGCCTTCAACCCCGGCTTCCTGCTGGAGGGCCTCTCCGCGATCGACTCGCCGGTCGCCCAGCTGTCCTTCACCACGTCCACCAAGCCGGCCCTGCTCAGCGGCAAGCCGGCCATGGACGCCGAGGCGGACGAGGCCTACAAGTACCTGATCATGCCGGTTCGCCTGTCCGGCTGAGGCCGGTGGCGAGTGGCCCGCAGCCGGACATTCCGGCTGCGGGCCCGTTGTGGCTGGGCGCTCAGTTCCCCGCGCCCCTGCGGGGCGCGAACCCGACCCGTTTGAGCGCCACGACCCCACAGGTGTGCGTCCATCCCCAGGCGTAGGCTCGAAGCACGTACTCCAGGTACGCCCCGCACGACTACGGCACTAAGGATCACTGATGGAGCTCGGTCTCGTCGGTCTCGGCAAGATGGGCGGCAACATGCGCGAGCGCATCCGCCGCGCAGGCCACACCGTCATCGGATACGACCGCAACCCCGACCTGGCGGATGTCCACAGCCTGAAGGAGCTTGTGGATTCCCTCCAGGGCCCGCGCGTCGTGTGGGTCATGGTCCCGGCCGGTGCCGCGACCCAGTCCACGATCGACGAGCTGGCCGAGCTGCTCTCCCCCGGCGACATCGTCGTCGACGGCGGCAACTCCCGCTGGACCGACGACGAGAAGCACGCCGAGGAGCTGGCGGCCAAGGGCATCGGCTTCGTCGACTGCGGTGTCTCCGGTGGCGTCTGGGGCCTGGAGAACGGCTACGCGCTGATGTACGGCGGCTCCGCCGAGAACGTCGCGACGGTCCAGCCGATCTTCGACGCGCTCAAGCCCGAGGGTGACTTCGGCTCGGTCCACGCGGGCAAGGTCGGCGCCGGCCACTTCGCCAAGATGGTCCACAACGGCATCGAGTACGCGATGATGCAGGCCTACGCCGAGGGCTGGGAGCTCCTGGAGAAGGTCGACTCCGTCACCGATGTGCGCGAGGTCTTCCGCAGCTGGCAGGAGGGCACGGTCATCCGCTCCTGGCTGCTGGACCTGGCCGTCAACGCCCTCGACGAGGACGAGCACCTCGACAAGCTGCGCGGCTACGCGGCCGACTCCGGCGAGGGCCGCTGGACGGTCGAGGCCGCCATCGACAACGCCGTGCCGCTGCCCGCGATCACGGCCTCGCTCTTCGCGCGCTTCGCCTCGCGCCAGGAGGACTCCCCGCAGATGAAGATGATCGCCGCGCTGCGCAACCAGTTCGGTGGCCACGCGGTCGAGACCAAGAAGTAGAACAACAGCAACACCCAGCAGCCGGGGGAGGTCGGCACGCAACCATGCACGTTTCGCATCTGTCGCTGGCCGACTTCCGCTCGTACGCCCGGGCCGAGGTCCCGCTCGACCCGGGCGTCACGGCCTTCGTGGGCCCCAACGGCCAGGGCAAGACCAATCTCGTCGAGGCCGTCGGCTATCTGGCCACCCTCGGCAGCCACCGGGTCTCCTCCGACGCGCCGCTGGTGCGGATGGGCGCCGACCGGGCGATCGTCCGCGCCGCCGTCGTCCAGGGCGAGCGGCAGCAGCTCATCGAGCTGGAGCTCAACCCGGGCCGCGCCAACCGGGCCCGGATCAATCGTTCCTCCCAGGTCAGACCGCGCGACGTGCTGGGCATCGTGCGCACCGTGCTGTTCGCCCCCGAGGACCTGGCGCTGGTCAAGGGCGACCCCGGCGAGCGCCGCCGGTTCCTCGACGAGCTGATCACCGCGCGCTCCCCCCGCATGGCGGGCGTGCGCTCCGACTACGAGCGCGTCCTCAAGCAGCGCAACACCCTCCTGAAGTCCGCCGCGATGGCCCGCCGCCACGGCGGCCGCCAGATGGACCTCTCCACCCTCGACATCTGGGACCAGCACCTGGCCAACGCCGGCGCGGAGCTGCTCGCCCGGCGGCTCGACCTGATCGCCACCCTGCGCCCGCTGGCCGACAAGGCCTACGAGCAGCTGGCGCCCGGCGGCGGCCCCGTCTCCTTCGACTACCGCGGCCCGGCCGGCATCGAGGGCGCCCACACCCGCGAGGAGCTCTACGAGGCGCTGCTCGCCGCCCTCGCCGAGGCCCGCAAGCAGGAGATCGAGCGTGGCGTGACGCTCGTCGGCCCGCACCGCGACGAGCTGCTGCTGCGCCTGGGCGAGCTGCCCGCCAAGGGGTACGCGAGCCACGGCGAGTCCTGGTCGTACGCGCTGGCGCTGCGGCTGGCCTCGTACGAGCTGCTGCGCTCGGAGGGCGACGAGCCGGTGCTGGTGCTCGACGACGTCTTCGCCGAGCTGGACGCCAGACGGCGGGAACGGCTGGCGGAGCTGGTCGCTCCGGGCGAGCAGGTCCTGGTGACGGCCGCCGTGGACGACGATGTGCCCGGCGTCCTCACCGGTGCCCGATTCGCGGTCGAGCGGGGCGGGGTCGAACGCGTATGAGCACGCCGGCCGGCCACCGGGACCACGGCGCGGGGGACCGGGGGAAGCCCCCGGAGCCCTCCGGTGTGGACCTGGCGCGCGTGGCGCTGCGGGCCGCCAAGGAGCAGGCCCGGGCGCGGGGCGCGGCGGCGCAGCAGAAGAAGCAGGCCCGCCGTGGCGGGGGCTTGCGCTCCGGGGCGCGCGCCGACGGGCGCGACCCGCTGCCCCTGGGCGCCGCGATCAACCGGCTGATCACCGAGCGGGGCTGGGAGGCGCCCGCGGCGGTCGGCGGGGTGATGGGCCGCTGGCCGCAGATCGTGGGGGACCAGCTGGCGCTGCACTGCGAGCCGCAGAAGTACGACGAGGACGCGCGGGTGCTCACGGTGCAGTGCGACTCGACGGCCTGGGCGACCCAGCTGCGGATGCTCGCGCCCACGTTGGTGGCCCGGCTCAACGACGACCTGGGCCAGGGCACGGTGAAGTCGATCAAGGTGCTGGGGCCGGGCGGCCCCGGGCGCCGGTACGGGCCGCTGCGCGCCCCCGGGAGCACCGGTCCCGGCGACACCTACGGATGATCTTCGGGTCATGGTTGGTCAAAGGTTGTCCCAGGTCCTCGGGCCCGGTGACGGCCGTGTGGAAGCCGGGCCGGCGACGGGCGATGCGCAGAGTGACGCCCGGGGCCGGTGGACACTCCGCGCACGGTAGCGGGCGGTTGACAGCCCGAAGCGCTGAGTGCCCCTGTGAGCCTCTTGGAGGCCGGGGCCGCATATGGGGAGTCGGCTGATGCCGGTTCAGGGCGCCACAAGAGGACTCAGGCACCGGCAAACCCCCATTCATGTCAGCGCCACCGGTACACTGGTAGTAATCCCGCCGGATCGCGGGAGTCGTCGACCAACACTGAACGACACAGCCACTCCTGCTGCCTGCCCCCGGGGGTCCCCGCCGCGGCGCGGGAGATGGCCTGTGCTGTGCCAGAAAGGGCGCTTCGTGGCCGATTCCGGCAACCCCAACGAGAACACCACCCCCTCCGAGGCTGTGGGCGCCGGGTCCGGCGCCCCTGGCGGTGAGACGTCGTACGACGCCAGTGCGATCACCGTGCTGGAGGGCCTGGACGCGGTCCGCAAGCGGCCCGGCATGTACATCGGTTCCACCGGCGAGCGCGGTCTCCACCACCTCGTCTACGAGGTCGTCGACAACTCCGTCGACGAGGCCCTGGCCGGCCACGCGGACACCATCGACGTGACGATCCTGTCCGACGGCGGCGTCCGCGTCATCGACAACGGCCGTGGCATCCCGGTCGGCATCGTGCCCTCCGAGGGCAAGCCCGCCGTCGAGGTCGTGCTGACCGTGCTCCACGCGGGCGGCAAGTTCGGCGGCGGCGGCTACGCGGTCTCCGGTGGTCTGCACGGCGTCGGCGTCTCGGTTGTGAACGCGCTGTCGACGCGCGTCGCGGTCGAGGTGCGGACCGACGGCTTCCGGTGGACCCAGGACTACAAGCTCGGCGTCCCGACCGCCCCGCTGCAGAAGAACGAGGCGACGGACGAGACCGGCACCTCCGTCACCTTCTGGGCCGACGGCGACATCTTCGAGACCACCGAGTACTCCTTCGAGACGCTCTCGCGGCGCTTCCAGGAGATGGCGTTCCTCAACAAGGGCCTGACCATCTCGCTGACCGACGAGCGCCCGGCCCACGTGGACGAGGAGGGCAAGCCCCTCACCGTCCGCTACCACTACGAGGGCGGCATCTCCGACTTCGTCCGCTACCTCAACTCGCGCAAGGGCGAGGTCATCCACCCCACGGTGATCGACTTCGACGCCGAGGACAAGGAGCGGATGCTCTCCCTCGAGGTCGCGATGCAGTGGAACACCCAGTACAGCGAGGGTGTCTACAGCTTCGCCAACACCATCCACACCCATGAGGGCGGTACCCACGAGGAGGGCTTCCGCGCGGCGCTCACCGGTCTGATCAACCGCTACGCGCGCGACAAGAAGCTGCTCCGCGAGAAGGACGACAACCTCACGGGCGACGACATCCGCGAGGGCCTGACGGCGATCATCTCCGTCAAGCTCGGCGAGCCGCAGTTCGAGGGCCAGACCAAGACCAAGCTGGGCAACACCGAGGCCAAGACCTTCGTGCAGAAGGTCGTCCACGAGCAGCTCACGGACTGGCTGGACCGCAACCCCAACGAGGCCGCGGACATCATCCGCAAGTCCATCCAGGCGGCCACCGCGCGCGTGGCGGCCCGCAAGGCGCGCGACCTGACCCGCCGCAAGGGCCTGCTGGAGACCGCGTCGCTGCCGGGCAAGCTCTCCGACTGCCAGTCGAACGAGCCGGCCAAGTGCGAGATCTTCATCGTCGAGGGTGACTCCGCCGGCGGCTCGGCCAAGTCCGGCCGCAACCCGCAGTACCAGGCGATCCTCCCGATCCGAGGCAAGATCCTCAACGTCGAGAAGGCGCGGATCGACAAGATCCTGCAGAACACCGAGATCCAGGCGCTGATCTCCGCCTTCGGCACCGGTGTGCACGAGGACTTCGACATCTCGAAGCTCCGCTATCACAAGATCATCCTGATGGCGGACGCCGACGTCGACGGCCAGCACATCAACACCCTGCTGCTCACCTTCCTCTTCCGCTTTATGCGGCCGCTGGTCGAGGCCGGGCACGTCTACCTCTCCCGCCCCCCGCTCTACAAGATCAAGTGGAGCCGGGACGACTTCGAGTACGCGTACTCCGACCGTGAGCGCGACGCCCTGATCCAGCTGGGCCGGGAGAACGGCAAGCGGATCAAGGACGACTCGGTCCAGCGCTTCAAGGGTCTCGGCGAGATGAACGCCGAGGAGCTGCGCGTCACCACCATGGACGTCGACCACCGTGTGCTCGGCCAGGTCACGCTGGACGACGCCGCGCAGGCGGACGACCTGTTCTCGGTGCTCATGGGCGAGGACGTCGAGGCACGGCGCTCCTTCATCCAGCGCAACGCCAAGGACGTCCGCTTCCTCGACATCTGAGTCTGTCGGCCACCCGAAACAGCCGCAGCGCGAAAGGACTTTGAACAGCAATGGCCGACGAGACCCCTGAGACTCCCACCGCTCCCGTCCCCGAAGTGACGCCCGAGGGCGCCCCGGCGCCCCTGGAGGGCGTGGGCATGCGCGTCGAGCCCGTCGGGCTCGAGACGGAGATGCAGCGCTCCTACCTCGACTACGCGATGAGCGTCATCGTCTCGCGTGCGCTCCCCGACGTCCGCGACGGCCTCAAGCCGGTGCACCGCCGTGTGCTCTACGCGATGTACGACGGCGGCTACCGGCCCGAGAAGGGCTTCTACAAGTGCGCCCGTGTCGTCGGTGACGTCATGGGTACGTACCACCCGCACGGCGACGCCTCCATCTACGACGCGCTCGTCCGCCTCGCCCAGCCCTGGGCCATGCGGATGCCGCTCGTCGACTCCAACGGCAACTTCGGCTCCCCGGGCAACGACCCGGCCGCCGCCATGCGCTACACCGAGTGCAAGATGGCGCCGCTGTCGATGGAGATGGTCCGGGACATCGACGAGGAGACCGTCGACTTCCAGGACAACTACGACGGCCGCAACCAGGAGCCGACGGTCCTGCCGTCGCGCATCCCCAACCTGCTGGTGAACGGTTCCGCCGGTATCGCCGTCGGTATGGCCACCAACATCCCGCCGCACAACCTGCGCGAGGTGGCCGAGGGAGCCCAGTGGTTCCTGGCCAACCCCGAGGCCTCCTCCGAGGAGCTCCTCGACGCGCTCGTCGAGCGGATCAAGGGCCCCGACTTCCCGACCGGCGCCCTCGTGGTGGGCCGCAAGGGCATCGAGGAGGCCTACCGCACCGGCCGCGGCTCGATCACGATGCGCGCCATCGTCGAGGTCGAGGAGATCCAGAACCGCCAGTGCCTGGTGGTCACCGAGCTGCCCTACCAGGTCAACCCGGACAACCTCGCGCAGAAGATCGCCGACCTGGTCAAGGACGGGAAGATCGGCGGCATCGCCGACGTCCGTGACGAGACCTCCTCGCGCACGGGCCAGCGCCTGGTGATCGTCCTCAAGCGGGACGCGGTCGCCAAGGTCGTCCTCAACAACCTCTACAAGCACACCGATCTCCAGACCAACTTCGGCGCGAACATGCTGGCGCTGGTCGACGGTGTGCCGCGCACCCTCTCCCTGGACGCGTTCATCCGCAACTGGGTGACGCACCAGATCGAGGTCATCGTCCGGCGCACCCGCTTCCGTCTGCGCAAGGCGGAGGAGCGCGCCCACATCCTGCGCGGTCTGCTGAAGGCCCTGGACGCCATCGACGAGGTCATCGCGCTCATCCGGCGCAGCGACACCGTCGACGTCGCCCGCACGGGCCTGATGGGCCTGCTGCAGATCGACGAGGTCCAGGCGAACGCCATCCTCGAGATGCAGCTGCGCCGGCTGGCCGCCCTGGAGCGCCAGAAGATCACCGCCGAGCACGACGAGCTCCAGGCGAAGATCAACGAGTACAACGCCATCCTGGCCTCGCCCGAGCGGCAGCGCGGCATCATCAGCGAGGAACTGACGGCGATCGTCGAGAAGTTCGGCGAGGACCGGCGCAGCCAGCTGGTGCCCTTCGAAGGCGACATGTCCATCGAGGACCTGATCGCCGAGGAGGACATCGTCGTCACGATCACCCGCAGCGGCTATGTGAAGCGCACCAAGACCGAGGACTACCGCTCGCAGAAGCGCGGTGGCAAGGGCGTGCGCGGTACGAAGCTGCGGGAGGACGACATCGTCGACCACTTCTTCGTCTCCACCACCCACCACTGGCTGCTCTTCTTCACCAACAAGGGCCGGGTCTACCGGGCCAAGGCCTATGAGCTGCCGGACGCCGGCCGGGACGCGCGCGGTCAGCACGTGGCCAACCTGCTGGCCTTCCAGCCGGACGAGAAGATCGCCCAGATCCTCGCCGTCCGCGACTACGACGTGGCGCCCTACCTGGTGCTGGCCACCAAGTCGGGCCTGGTGAAGAAGACCCCGCTCAAGGACTACGACTCGCCGCGCTCCGGCGGTGTCATCGCCATCAACCTCCGCGAGACGGACGGTGGCGTCGAGGACGAGCTGATCGGCGCCGAGCTGGTCTCCGCCGCGGACGACCTGCTGCTGATCAGCAAGAAGGCGCAGTCCATCCGCTTCACCGCTTCGGATGACGCCCTCCGGCCCATGGGCCGTGCCACCTCCGGTGTCAAGGGCATGAGCTTCCGTGAGGGTGACGAGCTCCTCTCGATGAATGTGGTCCGTCCCGGTACGTTCGTCTTCACCGCCACCGACGGCGGGTACGCGAAGCGCACCAACGTCGACGAGTACCGCGTCCAGGGTCGCGGTGGCCTCGGCATCAAGGCCGCCAAGATCGTCGAGGACCGCGGATCCCTGGTCGGCGCCCTGGTGGTCGAGGAGGGCGACGAGATTCTGGCCATCACTCTGGGCGGCGGTGTGATCCGCACCCGGGTCGCCGAAGTCCGGGAGACGGGCCGTGACACCATGGGCGTCCAACTGATCAACCTGGGCAAGCGCGATGCCGTCGTGGGCATCGCCCGGAACGCCGAGGCCGGTCGCGAGGCTGAGGGTGTCGACGAGGTGACCGACGCGGCCGAGGGCGGGTCCGAGGCTGCCGGGGACGCCGTGCCCACGGCCGAGCACACCGAGGAGTAATACGTGAGTCGAGCCACGGGCACCGCCAAGAGCGGTGCGGGCGCCGAGCGGCAGGAAGCCGCCCCACCCGTCCCCTCCGACACGGAGGCCCGTGGCTCGACCGCGGACGGCACGGCCGACAAGGACGGCGCGGGCTCCCGGGCCGGTGGCACCAGGACCGCAGGCAGGGGGAAGACCATGACGGAGACCCGAGGTCCACAGCCGTATCACCCGCCGAAGGCGTACGAGCCTCCGGCCGATCGCTCCGATTCCGATTCCGATTCCGGATCCGATTCCGGGTCCGGTTCCGCCGCCAAGGCCGCCAAGGCCTCCGGTGGCGCCGCCAAGGCCAAGGCCGAGGACGGCAAGGGCGCCAAGGACGGGAAGGCGACCGCCCAGGCCGCCCGGACCGCCCCGGCCGTGAAGGCGGGCAAGGACGGGAAGGCCGTCAAGGTGCCCAGGCCCGCCCAGCCGGCCGAGCGCGCCGCCGGCCAGGACCCGGACCCCGCGCAGCGTCCCGCGGCCCGTACGGCCGCCACGGGCCCGCGTACGCGCAAGGCGAGGCTGCGGGTGGCGAAGGCCGACCCGTGGTCGGTGATGAAGGTCAGCTTCCTGCTGTCGGTCGCCCTGGGCGTCTGCACGATCGTGGCCGCGGCCGTCCTGTGGTCGGTCATGGACGCGATGGGCGTCTTCCAGGCCGTCGGTGGCACGGTCAGCGACGCCACCGCCTCCGGCGAGGGCGGCGGCTTCGACCTGGAGTCGTTCCTGTCGCTGCCGCACGTGCTGCTCTTCACCACCGTCATCGCGGTGGTCGACGTCGTGCTGGCGACGGCCCTGGCCACGCTCGCCGCCTTTGTCTACAACCTCGCCGCCGGTTTCGTGGGCGGTGTTGAGCTGACGCTCGCCGAGGACGAATAACGTCTCCGGGGGCACGGGGCCCGGACGATTTTGGGACTGGGCCCCAAGTGCGCTAATCTTTCGGTGTCGCAAGGCGCGGGGCTATAGCTCAGACGGTTAGAGCGCTTCCCTGATAAGGAAGAGGCCACAGGTTCAAGTCCTGTTAGCCCCACAGTGCGATCGGCCCGGACGGAATTATCCGTCCGGGCCGATCGCTTTTGGTGGTTCATCACGGGCGCGACGCCGTCGGCGGTCTCGGCCGCCGGGCGCGGGCCGGGGCGGCCCCGGAGGGGGAGCGGGCACAGGTCACCGATCGGTATCGGCCGGTGTGTATCATCGGCCACCAGAGGCTCCCCTACGTCAAGGAAAGACGAGGTCGCGCGGTGAAGAAGCTGCTCCTGGTCGCACTGGCCGCCATCGGCGGGCTCCTCGTGTACCGGCAGATCCAGGCGGATCGCGCCGAGCAGGACCTGTGGACGGAGGCGACCGACTCCGTTCCCTCGGGTTCGGGTGTGTGAGTCGCCGGATCCGCGACACGAACTGAACTGAAGCAGGGCCCCGGCCGCCGAGCGGCCGGGGCCCTGTTCGTCTGTCGCCATGTGTTTGCGCCACCCGTTTGCACCCTCGATTTAGTTGCGTACGCAAATAAAATGATTGCGAACGTAAAGATCATCCGCCCTGGCCGGCGACGAGCGCCCACACCCCGATGGCGAGGCTGAGCAACGCCACGAGCAGCACCGGCACGACCACCTTCGGCGGCGGCCCCGAGGGCCGCCGCGAGGGCCGCCGCGAGCCCCGCGAGGGGGTCGCGGCGGGCTCCTGGGCGG
>NZ_JAILXP010000500.1 GCF_020740895.1 Streptomyces sp. UNOB3_S3
GGGCGGGTACCGGGGGCGTAGGCGTACTCGCTCTCGTCATGGGTGTGCTCCCCGCGCGCGCTCGGCGTGGCCTGCGCGGGTACACCGGTATACGGCCGCGATACTGCGCTGTGGGGTCTGCCCTGCTCCATTGAGGTCCTCCTGGTGTCCCATCGGAACCATAGGCGGCGAATCCGGCAGTTCAAACCCCGATACGGCTGGGTAAGGTTAGGCTTACCTGTTTACGATCGGGATTCGGTGGTCCCCTCGATGTCCGCTGCTTCGGCTGCACCTCTCTCTTCCGCCCCGCCCGTCTCACCCGTCGCGGATGCATACGCCCGGCTGACGGAGGCCCTTCCCGCGATCACCGTCCTGTGCGAGCCGCCCCGCCGGGGCGAGGGCTGGGCGACGGCCGCGGAGCTCGCCGCCGGCGGCCCGGCGCTGGACGCGTTCCTCGCATGGGACGAGGCGCAGGTACTGCGCGAGTACGGGCGAGAACCCCGCCCGGACGTCGTCGCGAGCTTCGGGCTGCACCGCTACGCCTGGCACGTGTGCCTGCTGTTCACCCTCCCGTGGTTCCTCCACCGCCGGGTGCCCCGGCTGCCGGTGGAGGCGGTGTCCCTGCACCGCGCCTCGGGACGGATCACGGCGGACGTCACGGTGTTCGCCTGCCTGCCGGGCGACCCGGCGGCCGGACGGCCCGGCGCCGTGCCCGTGGCGGACGAGGAGGCGCTGCGCGCCGAGCTGCGCTCGGCCGTCGCGGCCCATCTCCAGCCGCTGCTCACGGCGTTGGGGCCGCGCATGCGGCGCGGCGGGCGCGCCCTGTGGGGCATGGTGACGGACGAGACCGCCGAGGGGCTGTGGCACGTGGGGCGGCTGCTGGGGGAGGAGCACCGGGCCCGCCGCGAGCTGGAACTGCTGCTCCCGGGGGACACCGCCCCGTACGTCGGCGACGCGGCCTTCCGCGAACTGACCGGCCCCGGGGGCGGGAAGCTGCTCACCCGCGACCGGGCGAGCTGCTGCTTCTTCTACACCCTCCGCCCCGAGGACTCGTGTACGACATGCCCACGGACCGTCGACGCCGTCCGCATCGAGCGGCTGTCAGCCGACCGAATTGACTAAGCCACTCGATCGAGTGGATTGGTTAGAACTCAATTCACCTTTCGCTGGCGGGCGTTCGAATTCATTCGTCGCTCTCCGTATATCCTTGCCGTCCATTGGCGGTGAGTTGCCGCGAAACCCCTTGGCATCCGGCGCGGGTCCGTCAGGATGGCGCGCGAAACGCCGTACTGCATGCAAGGGACGAAGATGAGAGTGACCGACATACCGCTGAATTGGGCGCTCCCCAGTGCCGTTGCGCTCATCGGGGCAGTGGTGGCGGTGACGGTGTACACGCGCGGCCGGAACACCGGCCGGGAGGACGGGGCCGCCGGCACGGACTCCTGGGAGCGCAGCGAGGAGCGCAGACGCCGTAAGGAAGCCCTCTACGGCAGCGCCTCGTACGTACTCCTCTTCTGCTGCGCCGCGGTCGCCGCGGCCCTCTCCTTCCATGGCCTGGTCGGCTTCGGGCAGCAGAACCTGGGGCTGACGGACGGCTGGGAGTACCTGGTGCCCTTCGGTCTCGACGGGGCCGCCATGTTCTGCTCGGTGCTGGCGGTGCGCGAGGCGAGCCACGGCGACGCCGCGCTGGGCTCCCGGCTGCTGGTGTGGACGTTCGCGAGCGCGGCCGCCTGGTTCAACTGGGTGCACGCGCCGCGCGGGCTGGACCACGCGGGGGCTCCGCAGTTCTTCGCCGGCATGTCGCTGTCGGCGGCCGTGCTCTTCGACCGGGCGCTCAAGCAGACCCGCCGCGCGGCGCTGCGCGAGCAGGGCCTGGTGCCCCGCCCGCTGCCGCAGATCCGGATAGTGCGCTGGCTGCGGGCGCCCCGGGAGACGTTCGGCGCCTGGTCGCTGATGCTCCTGGAGGGCGTGCGCTCGCTGGACGAGGCCGTGGAGGAGGTCCGTGAGGACAAGCGTCAGCAGGCCCAGCACCGGATGCGCCGCCGGGAGGCCGGCAAGCTGGAGCGCGCCCGGCTGAAGGCCTACAACCGGCAGCACCGGATGTGGCCCCGGGTGCGTGGCGGACGGCAGGTCGAGGTGACCGGCCCGGCCGTGCCGGCCGCCGCGCAACCCGCCCAGATCGGCTCACAGGCCGGGGCGGAGCCCTCCATAGTCGAGCCGGGGCAGCTTCCGGTACGCTCCCGCCCGCTCCAGTCGGTGGACAGGCCCGTTCCCATCGATCTCACCGCGGAGGACGACACGCAGGCCATCCCGAGACTCGACTCACTGGAGGAGAAACTCGCCCAGATCGAGCGGCAGTTCGGCTGACGAAGCCGGCACCTCCGACCGCCGTACCGACGGCCCTGGAGCCCTGAACCGCCTCATGGAGGCGGCTCAGGGCTCTTGCGCGTCCAGCTCGAACCAGACGGACTTGCCCACGCCGTGGGTCCGCACCCCCCAGCCGTCCGCGAGGGCGTGGACGAGCAGCAGACCCCGCCCGGAGGTGGCCGCCGTGTCGACGCCCCGCTCCGCCGTGCCGCCCCGCTCGCCGCTCCGGCCCGGGGGGCCGACGGCGGGCGCCCGCAGCGTCGGATGCCGGGAGAGGAAGTCCCGCACCTCCACGCGCAGCCGGCCCTTGACGGACGCGGCCGGACCGCCGGTGAGACGGGCGGTGACCACGGCCCCGCCGTCGGTGTGCACCAGGGCGTTGGTGACCAGTTCGCTCACCAGCAGCTCGGCGGTGTCGGCCCGGCCGGGGGCGCCCCAGCGGGCGAGCAGCGCGCGCAGCCCGGCGCGGACGTCGTGGACGGCCGCCAGATCCTTGCCCCGCAGTCTTCTCTCCCAGTGCGGCGCCGGGGCCGCCGCACCGGATTCACCGGATCCCTCCGTCACGGTGCCTTCCGCGGACCCTCCCCTGCCCTCGCGCCGTTCCGCGCCCGTCCAGTGTGCAGTCCGCCTTTTCATCCCTCGCCGACCCGACCCCTCCCCGGCGCCCCGGCCTCGAACACGCTCACGGCAAATGCATGCCCAGAGGCCGTCGATTCGACGCCTGTTGACGTATCAACATGGTTATACGACCGGAATCCCGGAACCTCTTGTGCCCAGCACGCGATGCTGCGTGGAGGAGGCCGGGCGGCCGTGCGGCGCGGAGTCGGACGCCGATGGTTCCGCCCCCGGTTCGCGGGCCGCTAGCCCTCCCAGACCGCGCAGGCCGTACGGTCGTCGGCGTACCCCTTCACCCTCAGCTGGACGTCCGCGAGGAACTCGGCCAGCCCCGGCGGCTCCGGCCGCGCCCACCGCTCGGCCAGGCGCACGCCCAGCTCCGCCTCGCCGCGCAGCGGGTCGGCCAGGCCCGCGCTGCACAGCAGCAGGGCGTCCCCGGGCCGGGCGATCGAGGCACGGAAACGGAAGGGCTCGGAGGGCACTTCGGCGGGGTCGATGACGGGCGCGGTGCCGGGCGTGGGGATGCCGAGGTCCACGGTGATCCGGTCGGCGACGTCATAGCCCGCCAGCGGCTCGGCCTCCGCCTCCGCGGCGGGCTCCCGGGGCTCCGGGTCCAGGTCCTGCCAGGCGCCCTCGCGCAGCCGGAAGAGCCCGCCCGGCCCCACACCGAAGAACACCCGCGTCCGGCAGCGCACGTCCACGGGGAGGAGCAGACAGCGCAGGCCCGCCGTGTACTCGGTCGGCCGCAGGCCCAGTTCGGCCGCGCGGACGCGCAGCCGCCCGTACGTACGGTCCGTCAGCCGGTGCAGCCCGGACTTGAGCTCGTCGCGGCGGCCCGCGTGGATGTCCTCGACCAGCCGGGCGTGGCTGCGCCCGACCGCGCCGCCCAGCCAGGCGCAGAGCTCCCGCGCCGCCCGGTGGGCGCCCTCCGCCGCGCGGGCCCCGCTCGCCATGGCGACGAGCAGCAGCGCGTCGTCGCCCGCGCCGAAGCGCGCGGTCAGCAGGGCGTCCCGGCGCGGCTCGCCGCGATAACGGGCGGAGTCCCCGCGCAGCGAGCCGGCCCGCAGCGTCATCGCCCCGTACCGGGCGCCGTCCAGCACGGTGTCGGGCACGAGGTCCTCCAGCCCGCCGGGGTCGGCGGGCGGCCAGGAGGTCGGCTCGGCCTCGTAGGTCGGCGGCCGCCGCCCCACGTACTCGGGAGTGCGCAGCCGCGCGCCGTTCCGGCGGGGGGATCCGGCGA
>NZ_JAILXP010000501.1 GCF_020740895.1 Streptomyces sp. UNOB3_S3
GAATGGGTGAAGAGGGGGGGGCGCCGCGTCGCGACCGGTCCCGTCACGCGGCCGGCTTGCCCGGCTGATCGTGGGTCGAGCAGTGGATTCCGCCGCCGCCCGAGGCGATGGTGTCGATTTTCACCTGCACGACGTCCCGTTTGGGGAAGTGGTCCTGCAGGATGCCCTTGGCGTGATCGTCGGCCTTGGCGTCGCCGAAGCGGGGCATGAACACCGCGCCGTTGGCGACGTAGAAGTTCGCGTAGGTGGAGACGAAGGCGTCGCCCCGGCCGGTGATCCTGTCGAGGTCGGGCTGGGGCAGGTCGACGACCTCCAGGCGCTTGCCGCGGGCGTCCGTCGCGTCCTTGAGCACGGACCTGGCCTGGTCGGCCGCACGTGACCAGACGTCGGGAGGGCTGTCGGGAAAGGCGCGGTCCACGAGGACGACACCGGGTGCGGTGAACCGGGCGATGCTGTCGACGTGTGCGTCGGTGATGTCCTTGCCGCGCACGCCGGCCAGCCAGATCACCTTCTCGATGCCGAGGCTGCTCTTGATGTCGGCTTCGACCTGGTCGCGGCTCTTGCCCGGGTTGCGGTTCTTGTTGACCACCGAGCTCTCGGTGACCAGCAGGGTGCCCGCGCCGTCCGTCTCGAGGGAACCGCCCTCGGCGACCAGCGGAGCCTTGACGCGCGGGACGTCGTACTTCGCGAGAAGGGTGCCGCCGACCTGGGCGTCGTCGCGGTGCTCCTGCTTGTTCCCCCAGCCGTTGAAGTTGAGATCGACACCCAGGACGCCCCTCGCGTCCTCGACGAACACCGGCACGGTGTCGCGCGCCCACAGATCGTCCACCATGAGCGGGATCACCTCGACCTGCGAGCCGCAGGCCCGCTGGGCCGCGTCCCGCTGCTCGGGGCGGGCCGTCAGCACCACGGGTTCGTACTCCGCGATCGCCCGGGCGACCCGTGCGATGTCCTCCCGCACGGACGGCAGCTGGCGGCCCCAGACCGTCTCCAGGGCCGGCCAGGACATGAAGGTGCGGGAGTGGCTGTCCCACTCGGCACCGAACCGCCGGCTCGTCGCCTTCCGTGAGCTGGGAGGGGAGATGGACGCGTTGGAGGTGTCGCTCGAGTCGCAGGCCGTCGCTCCGAGGGCCAAGGCTCCGATGCCGGCGAAAGAGCGCAGGACATTGCGGCGGGAAAGGGAGGGATTGAGCACAGGGAACTCCGTCGCGTATTCAGGCCGGTGTGGGCTGGTGCATGGTGGAGCAGTGGATTCCGCCACCGCCGCCCATGAGGCGGTCGACGTCCAGCTGGATGACCTCGCGTCCGGGAAACGCCTCGGCCAGGGTCCGGCGGGCAGCGGCGTCCGCTCTCGCGTCGCCGAACTGCGCGGTGATGACCGCGCCGTTGACGAGGTGGAAGTTGAGATAGGAATCCACGAATGACGAGCTCCGCGACCGTACGGTGTCCGGTCCGTCCACACGGATCACCTGAAGGCGCCGCCCCTTGGCGTCGGTCGCGGCGGACAGGATGGCGAACTGCTCGCGTGCGTCCTTGGCCCAGACGTCGTTCCGGTCGCTCGGCGGAACCTGCACCATGACGACGCCGGGGCTGATGAAGCGAGAGGTGACGTCGATGTGGTTGTCGGTGATGTCCCGGCCGCGCACTCCGGGAACCCAGATCATCTTCTCGGCACCGTATGCCGCCAGAACGGCCTCTTCGATGTCGTCCCGGCTCATCCCGCGGTTACGGTTCCGGTTCACCAGACTGCTTTCGGTGGCCATCACCGTGCCGTCGCCGTCGGTCTCGACGGATCCGCCTTCCCCGACGAAATCCGCCTCGCTGAAGGCGAAACCATTGAATTCCGCGACGGCCCGGGCCACTTCGGCGTCGTCGTGATGTGTTTGCTTGCGTCCCCACCCGTTGAAGTTGAGCCCGACGGCATCGAGGTTCCCGCGGCCGTCACGCCGGAAGACGGCACAGGTGTCACGCGTCCAGAGGTCGTCCGTCGGGATCGAGTCGATGACGGTGACCGCGGGACCGCAGGCGGCCCTCGCGGCCCCGGCCGTGGTTCCGTCGGGCGCGCACATGATCACGGGCTCGTACGCGGCGACCGTACGGGCGATCAGGGCGATGTCCTGTTGGACACCGGTCAGGTGGCGCCCCCAGATGGATCTCCGCGACGGCCATGACATCCAGGTCCGGGTGTGGGGGACGTCATCGGCCGGTACGCGCCGGCCGGGGGTTGTCACGTCATCGGGCGGGGTCCCTCGCGACGGACGCGGGCCGAGGAGGGCGTCGAGCAGCCACTTGCCTACGGGAAGGTCGTTCATGGGGGCTCCACATCGCATCCATGGGCGTGTCGGAGCCCGGTGCCATTGGTCCCACTGTGGCACTGACTGAATTTTCAGTCAACATGCACGGTCGCGGAGCGGACGGCGCACGGCGACGCGCGTGCCCGCCTGCCCGTTACCGGCCCGCCAGTCGCTCCAGCTCGGCGTCGACGGCGTCCAGGACCAGCTCACGGGCGTGCTCCAGGGGGAGGATGCCGCTGAGCCAGCGCATGCTGAGCCCTTCCACCAGTCCCGTCAGCCGCTCGGCGGCGACGGTCAGGCCGGAGGCCGTGGCCATCGGACGTATCCGGCCGAGCAGCTGGGCGATCTCCTGGACCCAGATCAAGGTGGCCTTGGCCAGGTCCTCCCGCAGGTGGGGCTCGAAGATGGCGCTGGCGCGCAGCTCCCCCCACGCGATGCTGTTCTCCCGGACGGTCTCGTCCTCCTGGAGCTCGAGGAGCAGGGTCTGCTCCAGCTCCTGCCGGGGGTCGAGGGGGGCGGCGTCCGGCTCGCGGTCGGTGGTGTAACTCCCGGCGCGGTCGTTGATGAACTCCAGGGTCCGGCGCAGGATGCCGGCCCGGTCCTTGAAGTGGTAGTAGATGAGCGCGGTGGACACGTCCGCCTCGGCGGCCAGCTCCTCGACCCGCAGTCCGCGGACCCCGCGGCGGGCGATGACCCGCGCGGCCGCCTCCATGATCGCCGTCTTGCGGTCACTCACAGTCGACACCTCAGCCGTCCTTCTCGTCTTTGCGCTCTGATCCCAGGAGCATCCTGATCCTATGGACTGAAAATTCAGTTAGCATCGGGCGGCTGCCCCGAAGGCCTGCCGCAGGCGTGCCTTCCTGGCTCCCTTCCTCGCTCCCCTTCGCCACTCCCTTCCGAAAGAGCCACAGCATGACCACCACTCGTCCCGGCGCGCCACCCGCCTTCACGGCCCTGGCCGCCGACGACCCGGAGGAGATCGGCGGGTACCGTCTGCACGCCCGGCTCGGTACGGGCGGCATGGGGCATGTCTACCTGGCGTACACGCCGGGCGGCCGGCCGGTGGCCCTCAAGGCGGTACGGCCGGAACTGGCAGGGGACCCCGAATTCCGGTACAGGTTCGTACAGGAGGTGGCCAACGCCCGGCGCATCCGCGGCCTGTACACCGCGGAAGTCGTCGACGCGGGCCCCGACGCCCCGACGCCGTGGCTGGCGACGGCCTATGTGCCGGCCCCCTCCCTGCACGAGGTGCTCCGCCGGCACGGTCCGCTGCCCGTGCGGACCGTGCTCCTGCTCATGGCGGGCATCGCGGAAGCCCTTCAGTCGATCCACGGCTCCGGGGTGGTCCACCGCGACCTCAAGCCGGCCAATGTGCTGGTCGCCGCCGATGGACCCCGGGTGATCGACTTCGGCATCGCGCGTGCCGCCGACGCCGTCGCGCTCACCGGCGCCGGCCTGCGGATCGGCACGCCCGCCTTCATGGCACCCGAGCAGGCCCTGGGACAGCAGGCCACACCGGCCACCGACGTCTTCGCGCTCGGCGCGCTGGCCGCGTACGCCGCCGGTGGCACGCCCCCCTTCGGAGACTGCCCGGAATCCGTGGCGCTGTACCGAGCGGTCCACGAGCCGCCGGACCTCACCCGTGTACCGGTCGAACTCCACGGTCTGCTGGGGCGGTGCCTGGCGAAGGACCCCGCCGCGCGGCCCACCGCCGGCGCGCTGATCGAGGCCGTGCGGGCCCACCCCGCCGTGGGCGCCCAGGTGCGGTTCACCGATGGATGGCTGCCCACCGCCCTCCACGCGGACCTCCTCCGCGGCGGCGGGCCGTCGCCGTCGCCCATGGCTCCGCACGCACAGCCCACCGTCACCGCCACCGCC
>NZ_JAILXP010000502.1 GCF_020740895.1 Streptomyces sp. UNOB3_S3
CTCACCGGCAGGACGAGTACGGCCGCGCTGTCCGGGGTGGTCCTGGCGGGCTACGGCTACGGCGGGTTGAATGCCGCCGCGGCCGTACTCGTCCTGCCGGTGAGCGCCTTGGCGCTCGTCTTCACCCTCAGGCGGCGCTAGGCGCTAGGCGCCGGCGCGGAGGCGCGGTCATGCGGCTGCGGGCCGTCCGTGGCCGTTCGCGCAGTTCCCCGCGCCCCTTCGGGGCGTCAGCCGCCGAACGCGCTGGACGCCGTCAGCCGGAGTGCCGTGTCGATCAGTGGCACGTGGCTGAAGGCCTGGGGGAAGTTCCCCACCTGGCGCTGGAGCCGGGGGTCCCACTCCTCCGCCAGCAGCCCCAGGTCGTTCCGCAGGGCCAGCAGCTTCTCGAAGAGCTGGCGGGCCTCGTCGACCCGGCCGATCATCGCGAGGTCGTCGGCGAGCCAGAAGGAGCAGGCGAGGAACGCGCCCTCGTCGCCCTCCAGCCCGTCGACGCCCGCCTCATGGCCCGCCGTCGGGTACCGCAGCACGAATCCGTCCGGGGTGGACAGCTCCCGCTGGATCGCCTCGATGGTGCCGATGACGCGCTTGTCGTCGGGCGGCAGGAAGCCCATCTGGGGGATGAGCAGCAGGGAGGCGTCCAGCTCCTGGGAGCCGTAGGACTGGGTGAAGGTGTTGCGCTCCTTGTCGTAGCCCTTCTCGCAGACGTCCCGGTGGATGTCGTCGCGCAGCTCGCGCCACCGCTCCAGGGGGCCGTCGACGTCGCCGGACTCGATGAGCTTGATGGTCCGGTCGACGGCGACCCATGCCATGACCTTGGAGTGGACGAAGTGCCGGCGCGGGCCGCGGACCTCCCAGATGCCCTCGTCGGGCTCGTTCCAGTGGTCCTCCAGATAGCCGATGAGGCGCAGCTGGAGCACGGAGGCGTAGTCGTTGCGGGCGAGGCCGGTCATATGGGCCAGGTGGAGGGCCTCGGTGACCTCGCCGTAGACGTCCAGCTGGAGCTGGCCGGCGGCGCCGTTGCCCACCCGCACCGGGGTCGAGTTCTCGTACCCCGGCAGCCAGGGCAGCTCCGCCTCGCCGAGCTCGCGCTCGCCCGCGATGCCGTACATGATCTGGAGGTTCTCGGGGTCGCCGGCCACCGCGCGCAGCAGCCATTCGCGCCAGGCGCGGGCCTCCTCGCGGTAGCCGGTGCGCAGCAGCGAGGAGAGGGTGATCGCGGCGTCGCGCAGCCAGGTGTAGCGGTAGTCCCAGTTGCGGACGCCGCCGATCTCCTCGGGCAGGGAGGTCGTCGGGGCGGCGACGATGCCGCCCGTCGGGGCGTACGTCAGCGCCTTCAACGTGATCAGCGAGCGGACCACGGCGTCCCGGTAGGGCCCGTGGTACGTACAGTGGCCGACCCACTCCCGCCAGAACTCCTCGGTGGCCGCGAGCGAGCCCTCCGGGTCGGGCAGGGCGGGCGGCTCGCCGTGCGAGGGCTGCCAGCTGATGGCGAAGGCGATGCGCTCGCCGGGGGAGACGGTGAAGTCGGAGTAGGTGGTGAGGTCCTTGCCGAAGGTGTCGGCGGTGGTGTCCAGCCAGACGGAGTCGGGGCCCGCGACGGCCACCGTGCGGTCGCCCCGCTTGTGCACCCAGGGCACGACGCGCCCGTAGGAGAAGCGCATCCGCAGGGCGGAGCGCATCGGCACCCGGCCGCTGACGCCCTCGACGATGCGGATCAGCTGGGGGGCGCCGTCGCGCGGGGGCATGAAGTCGATGACGCGGACGGTGCCGCGCGGGGTGTCCCACTCGGATTCGAGCACGAGGGAGTCCCCCCGGTACCGGCGGCGGTCGGCGGCCGGCGGCGCGGCCCCCGAGGGGTGGGCCGGGCCGATCCGCCAGAAGCCGTGTTCCTCCGTCCCGAGGAGCCCGGCGAAGGCCGCGTGCGAATCGAAGCGGGGCAGGCACAGCCAGTCGGCCGTACCGTCCCGGCAGATCAGTGCGGCGGTCTGCATATCGCCGATGAGTGCGTAATCCTCGATACGCCCGGCCACGGTCATCTCCAGTCGAACGGCATCCAGGACCCCTGGGGGTCGAACGGCAACGAGGACCCCCGGTGGGGTCCGCATGACGGTCAAGCGATCTTCGATGAGCTGTTGTTCCGGAAGGCGGGGTGTGCTTCCTGGGGCACCGCCCAGCGGTGGCTGGGGGAGGTGGCTGGGGAGGGCGCCCGGAGTGGTGCCGCGCCGGCCGGCCCGCTGCGTGTGTCCGAGCAGGATACGACGCGGAGTTGGGACACGCGCGACGGTTCGCGGGGGAACATGTGCCGAATGGGTGGCCCGGTGCGCGCCGGGCGCGCGGCCCGTGACGGGCCCCCGAGGCGCGTGGTGACACAGCGCCCACAGGGGCGTCGCGCCCCGTCACCAAGGGCCTCGGGTGATGTCACCGGACGCGTCACCGGACGCGTCCGGGCCCGGGCGCTGATACCCTGGTACCCCGTGGACCGGCGGGCGAAAGACCCCCCAACCGCAGCGACGGCACCCCCGGAATCGACCGGGTGATCGCCGGTACGCACCTTCACCTCGCGACCACGGGAGCCCCCCTTTGGCAATTGCCGCTAAGCCCACGACGACCAAGCACCTCTTCGTCACCGGGGGTGTCGCCTCTTCGCTCGGCAAGGGGCTGACGGCCTCCAGCCTGGGCGCGCTGCTCAAGGCGCGGGGCCTGCGGGTGACGATGCAGAAGCTCGACCCGTACCTGAACGTCGACCCGGGCACGATGAACCCGTTCCAGCACGGTGAGGTGTTCGTCACCAACGACGGCGCCGAGACCGACCTGGACATCGGCCACTACGAGCGCTTCCTCGACGTCGACCTGGACGGCTCGGCCAACGTGACCACCGGCCAGGTGTACTCCACGGTGATCGCCAAGGAGCGCCGCGGCGAGTACCTGGGCGACACGGTGCAGGTGATCCCCCACATCACCAACGAGATCAAGCACCGCATCCGCCGTATGGCGACCGAGGACGTCGACGTCGTGATCACCGAGGTCGGCGGCACGGTCGGCGACATCGAGTCGCTGCCGTTCCTGGAGACCGTCCGCCAGGTCCGCCACGAGGTCGGCCGGGACAACGTCTTCGTCGTCCACATCTCGCTGCTGCCCTACATCGGCCCCTCCGGCGAGCTGAAGACCAAGCCCACCCAGCACTCGGTGGCCGCGCTGCGCAACATCGGCATCCAGCCGGACGCGATCGTGCTGCGCGCCGACCGCGAGGTGCCCACCGCGATCAAGCGCAAGATCTCGCTGATGTGCGACGTGGACGAGGCCGCGGTGGTCGCCGCGATCGACGCCCCGTCGATCTACGACATCCCCAAGGTGCTCCACACCGAGGGCCTGGACGCGTACGTCGTCCGCAAGCTGGACCTGCCCTTCCGCGATGTGAACTGGACCCAGTGGGAGGACCTGCTGGACCGCGTCCACAACCCCTCCCACGAGGTGACGGTCGCGCTGGTCGGCAAGTACATCGACCTGCCCGACGCCTACCTGTCGGTGACCGAGGCCATCCGCGCGGGCGGTTTCGCCAACCGCGCCAAGGTCAAGATCAAGTGGGTCACCTCGGACGACTGCAAGACCCTCGAGGGCGCCGCCCGCCAGCTCTCCGACGTGGACGCGATCTGCGTCCCCGGCGGCTTCGGCGACCGCGGTGTCAACGGCAAGGTCGGCGCGATCACCTACGCCCGTGAGAACAAGATCCCGCTGCTGGGCCTCTGCCTGGGCCTCCAGTGCGTGGTCATCGAGGCCGCCCGCAACCTGGCCGGCATCGAGGGCGCGAACTCCACCGAGTTCGACCCGGCCACCGCCCACCCGGTCATCTCCACCATGGCCGAGCAGATGGACATCGTCGCCGGTGAGGGCGACATGGGCGGCACGATGCGTCTGGGCATGTACCCGGCGAAGCTCGCCGAGGGCTCCATCGTCCGTGAGGTCTACGGCGACGCCGCCTACGTGGAGGAGCGCCACCGCCACCGCTACGAGGTGAACAACGCCTACCGCGCGGAGCTCGAGAAGAAGGCCGGCATCCTCTTCTCCGGCACCTCCCCGGACAACAAGCTCGTCGAGTACGTCGAGTACCCGCGCGACGTCCACCCCTACCTGGTGGCCACCCAGGCC
>NZ_JAILXP010000503.1 GCF_020740895.1 Streptomyces sp. UNOB3_S3
GTCCTGTGGTGGGGGTGGCCGCCGGGCTCGGTGAAGTACTCCACCCGCTGGGTGGGTTTGGGCGCCGGCGTGGCGCCAACGGCGGAAGCGTGCGGAGCGGTGGTGAGCGCGGCCATTAAGGCCGCGCCCGCCGCGAGGGATATTCGTCTGTACACGTGCATGGGGGGTTCCTCCCGAAACCGAAACCCGCCGCATAAGTGGCGAGTTAAGTCGCGTTAAGGCGCCGCTCAACGTAGAGGCTCAGGAGGTTCATGACAATGGATGTGACGGGAAACGACCGACGCCACTACCGAGGGGTGGTCAGCACTCGTCCCTGACGAGCCCCAGCAGCCGGTCCAGCACCACGCGGCCGCTCGCGCGCACGCCGTCGTGCTCGTACTCGTCCGTGACCCACGTCCGCAGCCCCGTGATCGACCGGGCCGTGCGCAGGGAGTGCTCGGTGTCCACGTAGAGGTCGTCGTGGTAGACGGCCGCCGCGACCGGCACCGTGTTCCGGGCGAGCCTTTCGGCGTCGTAGAGCGGGGTCCAGCCCTCGCGCTCCGCGAGGAGTTCGGCGGTGCGCCGCAGGGGGCGGAGGGCGGGCTGGGTCTCCAGCATCCAGGGGTGGACGGTCTCACCGGTGAAGAGGAAGCGCCCCTCGGGCTCGAAGTGGCGTTCGAACTGCGGGAATTCCGCGCGGACGCGCTCGGCGGACCAGTGCGTCGCGCGCCCGTCCTGGGCATAAATGACCTCATGGAGGAGGGTGTAGAGCGGGCTGGCGGTGCGCGAGAGCACCGCCGCGACCTGCTCGCCGAAGGCGTCCGACAGCCGCGGTCCGGCGGCGGTCGGCACGAACGCGTCCTCCAGGAGGTAGTGCAGCCGGTGGGAGCCGTCGCCGGTCCCCAGCAGGATGCCGAGCTGCTGGAACGCCGCCACGGTCAGCACGGAGCCGTCCGGGAGCGTCTCCTCCGTCTCCGCCAGGTGCCCGGCTATGCGCCGCGCCACCGCCTCGTCGCCCGGGTAACGGGCGTAGTGGGCCAGGGTCTTGCGCTCCATGCGCGGGTAGGCGGCGCGGTAGACGGCGTCCGCGTCGCCGTCCAGCGAGGGCAGCCCACCGGTGATCATCACCTCGGACAGGCCCTCCGGCGCGTACGACAGGTACGTCACCGCGCAGAAGCCGCCGAAGCTCTGCCCCAGGACGCTCCAGGGCCGGCCGCCGGTCAGCAGCGGCCGGATGTACTCGCAGTCACGGACGATGGAGTCGGCCCGGAAGTGGGCGAGGTAGGCGGCCTGCCGCTCGGGCGTGCCGCGCAGGGGCAGGGTCTGCCGGTTGGCGGGGGTGGAGCGGCCGGTGCCGCGCTGGTCGAGCAGGAGGACGCGGTACTCCTCCAGCGCGCGGTCGAGCCAGTTCTCCCGGCCCACGGGCCGGCCGGCGGGGAAGCCCGGCCCGCCCTGGAGGAAGACCAGCCAGGGCAGGTCCTCCTGGGCCCGGCCCGCGGCGACGACCTCACGGGCGTACAGGCGGATGCGCTCCCCGCCGGGACGGGCGTGGTCGAGCGGCACGTCGAAGAAGTGGTCCGTCATGACGAGGCCGGGCTGGCGGACCGTGCCCGCCACGGAACCCCCGATGGGCCCGGTGTTCGTGGTGTCACCGTTTCCGGTGGTCTTCGGTATGGGCGGCACGGACGGCACAGGCGGCACGATTACATCCTCACGTAAGCAGATTTAACGTACGGCTTGAATCACGGCGCAATGTACCGAGGGGCGGAAGTGGCCGAGAACAGCACCCACGGCATACGGGCGGACGAGCCCTCCGACATCGGCCGCCGCGTCCTGCGGCTGCGGACCGAGAAGGGGCTCACCCAGAAGCAACTGGCCGAGCCCGCCTACACGGCGGCGTACATCTCCACCCTGGAGGCCGGCCGGGTCCGGCCTTCCGAGACCGCCCTGCGCCATCTCGCCGGGCGGCTGGGCACCACCGTCGAGGAGCTGGCCACCGGCCGGCCGCCCCACCTGGCCACCGAGCTGCGGATGCGGCTGACGGACGCCCGGCGCACCCTGGCCACCGGGGACGCGGAGGACGCCGCCGCGCTCTTCCGTGCCCTGCGCGCCGAGGCGGCCGCGCTCTCACTGGTGAACGAGGAGTCCACCGCCGTCCTCGGGCTCGGCGACTGCGCGCTGGAGAGCGGCGACCTCACCGCCGCCCGCGACCTGTTCGCCGAGGCCGAGACGCTCCTCGCCGACCAGCCGCTGCCGCGCCGCGTGCCCGCCCTGCGCGGCCGGGCCGTCGCCCACCTCCTCGCGGGCGAACTGCGCTACGCCTGCTACCTCCTGGAGACCGCCCTCGACGAGCTCAACGCCTCCGGGATGCACGACCCCGACGCCCTGCTCCTCCTCTACACCGCCTCCATCGCGCCCTATATGGACATGGGAGCGCACGCCCGTGCCGCGCACGCCGCCGAGCTCGCGCTGGCGCTCGCGCCCCAGGTGGACAACCCCGCGCTCGTCGCCGCCATGCACCGCGGCGTGGCCCGCAGCCTCATCGCCGAGGGCCGCATCGCCGACGCCGACGCCTCCCTCGCCAAGGCCCAGGAGCTCTACCAGCAGCTGCACATACGGACCGAGCTCGCCCACTGCCACTGGATGCGCGGCTACATCCACGCCCAGGACGGCAATCTGCGCAAGGCCGAGAGCGAGCTGCGCACCGCCCGCGACATGCTGGCCTCCAAGCGCGCCGCGCTGTTCACCGTGCAGGTGGAAGTGGAGCTCGCGGACGTGCTGCGGCGCCGGGGCAAGGCGTACGAGGCGGAGGAGCTGCTGCGCCCGCTGCTCTCGCCCACGGCGCTCGGCGCCGAGCGGGGCGCCGTCCACGCGGGCGGGGCGCACCGGCTGCTGGGGCTCGTCGCGGAGGACCGGGGCGACACGGAGGCCGCCGAGGAGCACTACTGCGCGGCGCTGTCCCTGCTGGAGCGCACGGGCGCGGCGGGCGACCTCGCGGACCTGTGCCGGCTGCTGGGCGATCTGCTGCGGCGCACGGGCCGGACGGAGGCGGCGCTGGACGCGTACCGCACGGGGCTGGGGCACCGGGCGGCGCCGGGGACGACCACGCTGGGGCCGGCGCCGAAGGCGCCGCCGCAGTGGCCCCGGCCCTAGCCGGGCGGCGCGAACGGGCACGTACAGGCCGCCGCCGGGGGTGCGGCGGCCTGCGACCGTGGGCCGCACACGGTGGCGGACCCGGCGGCGCGGGCGCGCCGCGCGCGGGCCGGAGTCCGGGGGCCCGCCACCGCATGGTGCAGCATGGACAGCACTCTGCCGCCCGGGTGCCGGAAGGTCCATCCGCCCCGGGTCCCGGTTCGCCCCCCGCCGGTCGGCGGGGGTCGTCCGGCCCACGGGCGGAGCCCTGGGCTCCGTCGGCCGTGGCCGGTACGGCAGGCTGGAGGGGTGGGGCCGCCGACGGCCCCGGTGGACGAGGGAAGAGGTAGCGGACGGTGATCCGTGTGGCGGTGGTGGACGACGAACAGCTCGTCCGGTCCGGGCTGCGGATGATCCTGGGCACGGCCCCGGACATCGAGGTGGTCGCGGACTGCGGTGGCGGCGAGGCCGTGGCCACCGTCGCCGCGCACGCCCCCGACGTCGTGCTCCTCGACATCCGGATGCCGGACGTCGACGGCCTGACGGTGCTGCGCGCGCTGCGGGCCGCCCCCGCCCCGCCGCGCGTCGCCATGCTCACCACCTTCGACACCGAGGAGTACCTCGCCGCCGCGCTGCGCGCGGGCGCGGCCGGCTTCCTGCTCAAGGACACCGACCCCGAGCAGCTGGTGCGGGCCGTGCGCACGCTCGCCGGCGGCGGGAGCGTCCTGGACCCGGGCGTGACCCACGCGGTCATCGGCGGCTACCTCGCCGCCGAGGCCGAGAGCACGGCCGCCGAGGCGGTACGGGGGCTGACCCCGCGCGAGCGCGAGGTGCTGGGGCTGCTCGGCGCGGGGCTGGCCAATCCGCAGATCGCCGAGCGGATGGGGCTGGCGCCCAGCACGGTCAAGGACCACGTGCGCGCGGTCCTCGGCAAGCTGGGCGGGCTCAACCGCGTCCAGGCCGCGATCCTCGCCGACCGGGCGGGGCTGGTG
>NZ_JAILXP010000504.1 GCF_020740895.1 Streptomyces sp. UNOB3_S3
CCAGGTCCTCCACGGCCTGTACCGCCTCGCCGGCAACCTGATGACGGACCGTCCGCTCACCCTCGTCCTGGACGACGCCCACCACGCCGACGAACACTCCCTGCGCTGGCTCGACTTCCTGCTGCGCCGCGCCGAGCACCACCTGCCGCTGCTGGTCGTCCTCGCCCACCGCCCCGAAGCGGAACCCGCCTCCGGGGCCGCCTTGGCCGCCCTCGGGGCGTCCCACCGGACCACGCTCCTCCCGCTCGGCCCCCTGGCCGAAGCGGAATCCGCCGAGCTCGCCCGGCGGATCCTCGGCACCCCCGTCACCCCGGCCTTCGCCGGGCGCATCGCGGCGACCTCCGGCGGCAACCCCCGCACCCTCACCCACGCCCTGCGCACCCTGCGCGCCGAGGGCGCCGCGCCCGACGAGCGCGGCACGCGCCGCGCCGCCGAACTCTGCGCCGCCCTCACCGCCACGACCACCCGCCGGCGGCTCGGCCACCAGCCCGGCTGGGTCCGCGACGTCGCCACGGCCGTCGCCGTCCTCGGCGAGGACGAACCGCAGCGCGTCGCCGCCCTCGCCGGGGTGACCACCGCCCTCGTCGAGGACGCCCTGACCGCGCTGCGCCGCGCCGGCCTCGCCGCCCTCGGCAGCGCCGTCCTCGTGGACGCCGCCACCCGCGCCGCCGTCCTCGCCACGCTCACCGAACCGGAGCTCGCCGCGCTGCGCACCCGCGCCGTCCTGCTGCTCAGCGACGCGGGCCGCCCCGCCGAGGAGATCGCCGAACACGTGCTGCGGCTGCCCGGCCCCGTACCGCCCTGGATGGCCTCCGCCCTGCGGGACGCCGCCGCGCGCGCCGCCGCCCGGGGCGCCCACAAGACGGCGGCCCGCTACCTCCACGCCGTGCTCCGGGCGGAACCGGACGACCTGTCCGCCCGCACCGAACTGGCCCGGGCGCTCGCCGAGATCAACCCCGAGGAGGCCCTGCCGCTGATCGAGGAGGCGCTCGCGCTGCGCACCGACCCGCGCACGAAGGCGGCCCTCGCCGCCCAGTACGGGCTGACCTGCCTGGCCCTGCGCCGCGTCCCCGACGCCGTCCGGGTCCTCGGCGAGGCCGTGGCCGTCTTCGAGGCCGGGACCGGGCCCGGCGCCGGACCCGCCGACCGCGAGCTGGCCACGCTCCTGGAGTCGGTCCTGCTGCTCGCCGGGACCGTCCGGCGGGAGACGATCGCCGCCGTCCGCGACCGCGCCGCCCGGATGACGCTGCCCCACGGCGACACCCCCGCCCAGCGGCAGAAGGCGGCCATGATGAGCATCCTGACCGCCCTCGACGGCCGCTCGGCGGCGCGCACGGTCCTCCAGGCCCGCCGGGCCCTGCGCTCCCCGGCCGCCGAGTCCGGCGGCTGGGCCGCCTTCGCCGCGGCCTTCCCGCTCGCGCTCGCCGACGAGGTCGACGACGCACTCAGCGCCCTGGACCGCGTTCTGACCCAGGGTCAGGAATACGGCGAGGCCCGTGTGTACACCCTCGCCCTGGCCGCCCGCTCGCTCGTGCTCCACGGCATCGGCGCGGTCCCCGACGCGCTCGCCGACGCCCGCACCGCCATGGGCCTGATGGCGGAGGAGGCCCAGTGCGCCGAGCTGACGATGGCTCATATCGTCCTGGCCACCGCCCTGGTCGACCACGCCGAGCCCCGGCGGGCCGAGGAGGCCCTCGCCCGGATCGAGCCGCGGGACCTGGACGGTCATGTGCTGGAGCAGCCCGCCTACCTGCTGGCCCGGGCCCGCGCCCGGCGGGCGCTCGGCGACCCGGAGGGCGCCGTCGCGCTCCTCCTCGCCTGCGGCGACGCCCTGGCGGCCGCGGGCGTCGCCAACGCCGTCCTCCACCCCTGGTGGGTGCACGCCGTCCGCCAGCTGACCGCCCTGGGCCGGACCGGCGAGGCCCGGGAGCTCGCCGAGCGCTGGACCGGCCCCGCCCGGGCCTGGGGCACCCCGCGCGCCCTCGGACTCGCCGCCCACGCCCGGGCCGTGACCACCCCCGGGCCCGAAGGCGTCGTCCTCCACACCGAGGCGGTGGCGTGGCTGGCCGGCTCCCCGGCCCGCGCCGAACACGCCCGCGCCGAGTACTACCTGGGCCGGGCCCTGCTCGCGGCCGGCGACCAGCCCGCCGCCCGCGAACACCTGCGCACCGCCGTCGGCCTGGCCCGGCAGTGCGGGGCCCTCGCGCTCGCCGAGGCCGCCCGCGGCGGGCTCGTGACCGCCGGCGGACGCATGCGCAAGGCCACCGGGTCCCGCACCGACCTGCTCACCCGCACCGAGCGCAAGGTCGCCGCCCTCGCCCGCGCCGGGGCGAGCAACCGCGAGATAGCCGAAGCGCTGTTCGTCACCGTGCGGACCGTGGAGATGCACCTCACCGGCGTGTACCGCAAGCTCGGGGTCGGCGACCGGGCCGCCCTGGCCTCGGCGCTGCCCCCCGACGGCCCGCCGGAACCCCCCGCCGGAATGCCCTCGGTGGCGTACGGGAGGCCCGTCCGTGCCGCTCGTTGACCCCCTCCTGGCGCACTGCGGCCGGGCCCGGGGGCGGCTGACCTCGGCACTGACACGCCTGGAGCGGGGCGGCTCCGCCGTCGTCGTCGTGACCGGCCCCCCGGGCCACGGCCAGCACGCCCTGCTGCGCTGGGCCGCGTCCGCCGCCGAGGCACGCGGCCTCCAAGTGCTGACCGCCCGCGCCACCGCGGCCGCCGCCACGGCCCCGCACGCCCTGACCACCGGGCTCCTGGCGAGCCGCACGACGCCCGACGGGCGGGACGAGCCGGTGCCGGTCCCCGGCGAGGAGCGGTACGAGCCGCTGGCGGCGCCCGGTGACAGCCCGGACACGATGCCGGTGGTTCCCGGCGAAGGCGTGGATGAGCTGTCGCCCGCCCACGGCGAGGGCCGGTACGGGCTGCCGTCGGCTCCTGGTGACGGCCCGGGTGGACCGCTGCCGGTTCCCGGCGAGGGCACGGACAGGCTGCTGTCGGCTTCCGGCCGTGGCCGGTACGGCCTGCCGCCCGTCCCCGGCGAGGGCCGCGGCGAGTCGCTGCCGACCCCTGCCCCTGACCGGGGCGGGCCAGGGGCGGCGCCCGGCGCGGAACCGGCCGCGCTGCTCGCGGCCCTCTACGCGCGTCCCACCCTGCTCGTCGTCGAGGACGTGCTCCGGGCCGATCCCGACTCCGCGCGCCTGCTGGCCGCCCTCGCCGAGCAGCCGCAGGGAGCCACCCCGCTCGTGCTGCTGATGAGCACCCACGGCACCCCGCCCCGGCTCCCCGATGCCCTCGCCCGGATGGGCGTCCGGCTCCCCGACGCCCTCGCCCGGACGGTCGGCGGTGGCGGTGCCACCGCGCTCGTCCTCCCGCCGGTGGACGAACGCGGCGCCGCCGCCATGGCGGCCGCCGTCTGCGGCGGCGGCACGCCCGCCGACGACCGGTTCGCCCAGGCCGCCGTCGAAGCCACCGGGGGCAACCCCGCGATACTGGAGGACGCGCTGCGCCGCCTGGCCCAGCGCGGCCACCCTCCCGTCGCCGCGTACATCCCCCACCTCCGGGAACTGGCCGCCGCGGCCGCCACCGACCACGTCACGCGCGTCGTGCGCACCCTCCGTCCCGCCGAACGCACCGCCCTGCGCGCCCTCGCCGCCGCCCGCGGCGTCCTGGACCTCTCCGCTCTCCACCGCCTCGCCGGCACCCGGCCCGGGGACGAACCCGACCTGTGGACCGCCCTGGAGGCCACCGGGCTCGTCACTCCCGGCCGGCCACTGCCCGGCGTCGATCCCGCCACCAGGACCCGGATCCTCGCGGACATGCCCGCCCGCGAACGAGCCGCCCTGTGCGAGCGCGCCGCCGAACTCGCCCACCGCGCGGGAACGAACGGCGAGAACCTCGCCGCACTCCTCCTGGACACCCCGCCGACCGGCCGCGACTGGGTCGTGCCCGCCCTGCGCCACGCCCACGCGACGGCTGTGCGCCGCGAGGACCACCCCCACGCGGCCGCCTGCCTCCGCCGCGCCCTCGCCGAACCCCTGGACCCCGCGGAACGCGCCCAGCTGGAGCTGGAGCTGGCCGCCACCGAGGCCC
>NZ_JAILXP010000505.1 GCF_020740895.1 Streptomyces sp. UNOB3_S3
CCGCCCCCGCCGACCCGCCCGGCTGCACCCGTACCGACCTGCCGGCCGGTGGCGTCCACATCGTGTGCGTCCAGGGCGTCCCCGCCGGCGCGTCCCTCGACGGGACCGACAAGGCGGACGTCATCGAGGTCAGGGGCGGCGACGCCGCCACCGGCCATCTGTCCGGCACGGTCAATGGTCTCGGCGGGGACGACGTCATCACCGTCGACAGAATCCTCGCCGGTGGGATCGACGGCGGTGACGGCGACGACAAGATCACCGTGACCGACACGGACGGCTGGAGCGTCCAGGGCGCCATCCGCGGCGGCGCGGGCGACGACACCATCACCACCGGTTCCGTGTCGTACCGGGGGCGCGTCGACGGCGGCGCCGGGAACGACGTGATCACCACCGGCACCGTGACCGCCACCAGCGTCGACGGCGGCGACGGTGACGACATCCTCCGCATCGCGGCCTACCGCGTGCCCGGGTACGACAAGACGAGCCGTATCGACGGCGGGCCGGGCGACGACACCATCACGGTCGGATCGTTGGGCGGCCCGGTCCACGGCGGGCCCGGTGCGGACGCGATCACGGTGGGCAGTACGGCCCCCATCGATTCCCGTCTCCCCAAACCCGCCACCGTCGACGGCGACGAAGGCGACGACGTCATCCGCGTCGGGGCGGTCGGCGCCGACTCCGAGTCGCGCCGCACCTACATCCGAGGGGGTGCCGGGGCCGATCTCATCGAGGTGCCGTCCGCCGGGCAGGCCGGATACGTCACGGTCTCCGGGGACGACGACGATGACGTCATCCAGGGGCCGGGCGGCACAGCGGTCGTCCTCGGCCCGTACGGGACCGTCGACGGCGGCAAGGGCGACAACCTCTGCCGTACCGACAACCGCCTCGGCGGGACCGTCGTCAACTGCCGGGCGGTGTGAGGACGGTGATGAACCTCAGAAGACTCTGCGCCGCCCTCGCCCTCGCCGTGACCGCCACCCTGTCGGCGTCACCCGCGCACGCGGCCACCACCACCGCCGCGCCCGCCACCACCGCCGACCCCGCCGATCCGCCCGGTTGCGTCCGCTATCCGCTCTCCGACGGCGGCGAACGCATCGTCTGCACGCAGGGGATCCCCGCCGGCGCGACTCTCAACGGCACCGACCGGAACGACATCATCGACATCTCCCTCAACGGCATCGTCCGCGGCACGGTCAACGGCCTGGGCGGCGACGACATCATCATCGTCCACCAGGTCCTGTCCGGCAGCGTGAACGGCGGTGACGGCGACGACGAGATCACCGTGACCGGCAAGGGCGACCAGTACGGCGACGAGAACGTCAGAGGAAACATCGACGGAGGGGCGGGCGACGACACCATCTCCACCGGCGGCGTCGTCCGGGGAACGGTCAGCGGCGGTGACGGCGCCGACGTCATCGAGACCGGAACGGTCGCCGTCAACAGCACGATCAACGGCGGCGCGGGCAACGACACGATCCGTGTCACCGAGCTCGACAAGAGCGGGCGGTTCGACCGCTCCGTCGTCGAGGGAGGTGACGGCGACGACACCATCGTCATCGAAAGCGCGGACGGGGACGTGAACGGCGGCAAGGGCAACGACTCGATCACCGTCGACAGGGTGGAGGGCGGCGGGTACGGCCACCAGCTTCACATCCGCGGCGGCGAGGGCGACGACACCATTCGTACCGGCGCCTTCGGTGGCACCGAGACGAACACCGGAAGCATCGACGGAGGTCCGGGCGCCGACGTCATCGAGGTGCCGGAAATCGGGCAGGTCAACCCCGCCACCGTCCAAGGCGGCGAGGGCGACGACATCATCCGTGGCCCGGGCGGCACGGCCCTCGTCGTCGGCCCCCACGGAACCGTCGACGGCGGCGCGGGCATGAACACCTGCCGCATCGACAACCGCGTGGGCGGCACCGTCGCCAACTGCCGGGCGTAGCGCCCGGGACCGTCCACCGTCTGCCTGGACGTCCTGCCTAGACGTCCTCGGAGACGCTGCGGGCCCGCATGGTCATCGGGCCGCCGAGCTCGGCGACCATGACACGGCCCGCTTCCTCGGCCAGCTGCTCCTCCGGGCCGAGCGCGTCCGTGTCGAGGCCGTCGAGCTCGGCCAGCGGCTGGTCGAGGCGGACGTGCGCGACGAGCGACTGGAGGGCTCGCAGACAGGCGGAGGCGGTGGGGCCCCAGTTGGAGAGGTAGGAGAACTGCCACCACCACAGGGCCTCGCTGACGCGGCCGTCACGGTAGTGGGCCATGCCGTGACGGAGGTCGGTGATGATGTCGGCGAGGTCGTCGGAGATCCGGGAGGCGACGGGCGCGCTGCGCGGGACGTAGGGGTCGAAGACCTCGGAGTAGACGTCGACGGGGTCGAGCATGGTGGCGAACCGCTCGCGGAGCTCGTCGACGTCCGGCTCGGGGCCGACGTCGGGCTCGTAGCGCTCGTCGGGGACGAAGTCCTCGTGCGCGCCGAGGCGGCCTCCGGTGAGGAGGAGCTGGGAGACCTCCAGGAGCAGAAAGGGCACGGCGCTGTCGGGTTCGTCGCCTCGGGAGACCTCGGTGACGGCCACGATGAAACTCTCGATCGAGTCCGCGAGCGAGACGGCGAAGTCGTCCGGATCGCGCTTGGCGTCGTGCAGCGTTGCGTCAGACATCGAGAAGTCTTCTCCCTTCGAAGGCACGGCCGAGCGTGACCTCGTCGGCGTATTCGAGATCCCCGCCCACGGGCAGACCGCTGGCCAGCCGGGTGACCTTCAGCCCCATGGGCTTCACCATGCGCGCGAGGTACGTGGCGGTGGCCTCGCCCTCGAGGTTGGGGTCGGTGGCCAGGATCAGCTCGGTGACCGTGCCGTCCGCGAGCCGGGCCAGCAGCTCGCGGATCCGCAGGTCGTCCGGGCCGACGCCCTCGATGGGGCTGATCGCCCCGCCGAGGACGTGGTAGCGGCCGCGGAACTCGCGCGTCCGCTCGATGGCGACGACGTCCTTGGGCTCCTCCACGACACAGATGACCGTGGCGTCGCGGCGCGGGTCCTGGCAGACCCGGCAGCGCTCCTCCTGCGCGACGTTGCCGCAGACCGCGCAGAAGCGGACCTTGGCCTTCACCTCGGTCAGGGCGTGGGCGAGCCGGCGGACGTCGGCGGGCTCGGCCTGAAGGATGTGGAAGGCGATCCGCTGCGCGCTCTTGGGACCGACGCCGGGCAGCCTGCCCAGCTCGTCGATGAGGTCCTGGACCACGCCTTCATACACGGATCGGGTTCTCCTTCGGCTTCGTCTGCTTCTTCGGTTCGGTGGTGGGGGTCAGAACGGGAGACCCGGGATGCCGCTGCCGCCGCCCCCCAGGCCCTGGGCGAGGGGGCCGAGCTTCTGCTGCTGCATCTTCTGGGCGGTCTCGTTGGCGTCGCGCACGGCGGCCACGACGAGGTCCGCGAGGGTCTCGGTGTCCTCCGGGTCGACGGCCTTGGGGTCGATGACCAGGCTCTGGAGCTCGCCGGCACCGGTGACGGTGGCCTTGACCAGGCCGCCGCCGGCCGTGCCGTCCACGAGGGTGCGCGCCAGCTCCTCCTGGGCCTTGGCGAGGTCCTGCTGCATCTTCTGGGCCTGCTGGAGCAGCTGCTGCATATTGGGCTGACCACCGGGGAACACGGATTCGCTCCTGGCTCTCGACGACTCAATGCTTCCGAATGCTTCGGTAGCCCGAGCCTACGTGCTCACCGGGCGGTACGCCCTACGCCGCAGGAAGGAGAACGGGCGCGTGGGTGCGCTTGGCGCTGCGCGCGCTCCTGACCTGCGGCTTCATGCCCGCCTGTGAGCGCCGGTGAGCTACTTCTCGCCCGCCCTGGCCCGTTTTCGCACCCGTCTTCTCGCCCGTTTCCTCGTCCGTCACTCGTTGGCGATTTCCTCGATGACGGTCGCTCCGAGCTCGCGCACGATCAGGTCGTGGCCGGTCAGGGCGGTGTCGTCGAGATCCGGGTCGTCCTCGGCGGGGATGTCGTCCTCGGGGGCGACGGGCGGGGCCTCGGGCTCCCCGCCGCCGTAC
>NZ_JAILXP010000506.1 GCF_020740895.1 Streptomyces sp. UNOB3_S3
CCGGGGACTCCCACCACGGCCTCGGCCCGCCACCGCCCCCTACCGGATATCGGCCAGCACCCCGAGCACGGCCGCCTCGTCCCCGGCGTCCAGCAACCGCCCCCGGAACCCCGGATCCAGCAGCTTCCGCGCCAGCAGCGCGAGGATCCGCAGGTGCTCGTCCCCGGCCAGCGCCTCCGGCACGGCGATCATAAAGATCAGCCGGGCCTTCGACCCGTCCAGCGCACCCCACTCGATCCCCTCGGCGGACCGGGCGAAGGCGACGACCGGGGCCGTCACCGCGTCCGTCTTCGCATGCGGAATGGCGATCTCCTCGCCCAGCCCGGTGGTGCCCAGCTCCTCGCGGGCGAGCGCGGCCGTGACGAGCGCGTCGACGTCCCGCACCCGCCCCGTGCCGGCCAGCAGCTCCGCCAGCTCCCGGATCGCCGCCTCCTTGCGGACCGCCGCGAGGCCCAGCCGCACGGTCCGCCCGGTGAGATAGCCGGACAGCACCTCGGGCGCCGTCGGCGCGGCACCCACGGCCGTACCGCTCGCACCGGCAGTACGGGCGACGGGCACCGCCACAGCTCCGGCACCGGCGCCGGCGGCGGCCGCACCCCCACGTCGCCCACCACCCAGCGCCATCAACGTCACCGTGGTCAGCGCCGTCACCACCATCCCGACCCCGATCGCGATGAAGAACATCGGCACACCGCTCACCGCCCCCAGCACGGCCACCACGGGCCCGCCGTGCGGCACGCTGTCCCCCACCGCCGCGAGCCCCGCGATGGCGCCCGCCACCGCGCCGCCCATCATGTTCGCTGGAATCACCCTCGCCGGGCGGGCCGCGGCGAAGGGAATCGCTCCCTCGGTGATGCCGAAGAACCCCATGAAGAGGGCCGCCAGCCCCGTCTCCCGCTCCTGCTCGCTGAACATCCCGCGCCGCAACAGCGTCGCCAGCCCCTGCCCGAGCGGCGGCACGGGGATCGCGGCGGCGCACATGCCCATGATCTGCGGGTTCTTGGACACGAGGCCGGCGCCGAAGAGGAAGGCCGTCTTGTTGACCGGCCCGCCCATATCGAAGGCGATCATGAGACCCAGGAGCACACCGAGCAGCGCCGCGCTCGTTCCCGTCAGACCGCCCAGCCAGCTCGTGAGGTGCTCGAAGACCCAGGCGATGGGCCTGCCGAGGACATAGATGAAGAACAGGCCGAGCACCGAGGTCGCCACCACCGGGATCACGATGATCGGCATGATCGGCCGGACGAACTCCGGGACCCGGATCTTCTTGATCCACAGAACCAGATAGCCGGCCAGGAAGCCCGTCACGATCGCCCCGATGAAGCCCGCGCCGGACTTGGAGCCGTACAGCGCGCCCGTGTTGGCGATCCAGCCGCCGATCATTCCCGGCACCAGCCCGGGCCGGTCGGCGATGGCGTAGGCGATATAGCCGGACAGGATCGGCACCATCAGCGTGAAACCGATGACCCCGATGTCGTTGACGTGCTTCCAGAACGTGCCGTCCGGGATCACCAGCCCGCCGTCCGGCCGGGGATGCCCGCCCAGGGCCAGCGACACCGCGATCAGCAGCCCGCCGGCCACGACGAACGGGATCATGTACGAGACACCGTTCATCAGCGCCTTGTAGACGGTCCCGCGCCCCGGCATACGGACACCCGGCGCGCCCCCCGGCCCGGTGCCGCCCCCGCTCCTGCCCGTGATCGTCGCTCCGCCCGGTTCGTGGACGGGGGCCTCCAGCACCCGTTCGATCAGCTGTTCCGGGTGGTGGATGCCCTCGGCGACACCGACGACCAGCAGCCGCTTGCCCACGAACCGGCTGCGGTCGACGTCCTTGTCGGCCGCGATGATGACACCGTCGGCCTGGCTGACATCGTTGTCGGTCAGGACGTTCTCGGCCCCGATGGAGCCCTGCGTCTCCACCTTGATGTCGTGGCCGAGCGCTTCCGCCGCCTGCGTCAGCTTCTCCGCCGCCATGTACGTGTGCGCGATACCGGTCGGACAGGCGGTCACGGCAAGCAGCTTGAGCCGCTGACCGCGCCTCGTCGCGGGGGCGGACGGATCGGCTGATGGCGTCACGTGGATCTCCTCACAAACTCATCGTGCCCGCATCCTGCAACACCTGACGGTCCGACGGACAGGTCGTCCGGGGCGAGTCCGGAACCCGGCCCTCGGGGCTGGGGCTCGGCAGGGGCCCCGGTGTAGATTCGTGCCAAGAGCCAGACGTCGCTGCTGATGGCAGGTCGGGCGGCCCGCGCGACGGACCGGCCGAGGGAGAGAGGGCCTCCGACGGACTGGGCTGCGGCCGGGGGAGCAGTGTGCGACCGATCGCGCCGCGGACCGCGCTCAGCCGGGTCCGCGCCACGACCGGGCGACGCTGTCCGTCCGCGTGCACAGCCGTACCCACTCCCGCTCGCCCCTGTAGGAGGAGCAGCCGTATGACTACCACCACCGGTCAGGACTTCAAGGTCGCGGATCTGTCGCTGGCGGCCTTCGGTCGTAAGGAGATCACCCTCGCCGAGCACGAGATGCCCGGCCTGATGGCGATCCGCAAGGAGTACGCGCAGGCGCAGCCGCTGGCGGGCGCCCGCATCACCGGCTCGCTGCACATGACCGTGCAGACCGCCGTCCTCATCGAGACCCTGGTGGCGCTCGGCGCACAGGTCCGCTGGGCGTCCTGCAACATCTTCTCCACCCAGGACCACGCGGCCGCCGCCATCGCCGTCGGCCCCGAGGGCACCCCGGAGAACCCCCGGGGCATCCCCGTCTTCGCCTGGAAGGGCGAGACGCTGGAGGAGTACTGGTGGTGCACGGAGCAGGCGCTGACCTGGCCCGGCACCCCCACCGGCGGCCCGAACATGATCCTCGACGACGGTGGTGACGCCACCCTCCTCGTCCACAAGGGCGTGGAGTTCGAGAAGGCGGGCGCCGCCCCCGACCCGGCCACGGCCGACAGCGAGGAGTACGCCCAGATCCTCACCCTCCTCAACCGCACCCTCGCGGAGAACCCGCGGAAGTGGACCCAGCTGGCGTCCGAGATCCGCGGCGTCACCGAGGAGACCACGACCGGCGTCCACCGCCTCTACGAGATGCAGCAGGCCGGCACGCTGCTCTTCCCCGCGATCAACGTCAACGACGCGGTGACCAAGTCGAAGTTCGACAACAAGTACGGCTGCCGCCACTCCCTCGTCGACGGCATCAACCGCGCCACCGACGTCCTCATCGGCGGCAAGGTCGCGGTCGTCTGCGGCTACGGCGACGTGGGCAAGGGCTGCGCCGAGTCCCTCCGCGGCCAGGGCGCCCGGGTCGTCATCACCGAGATCGACCCGATCTGCGCCCTCCAGGCCGCCATGGACGGCTTCCAGGTCACCACCCTCGACGAGGTTGTCGAGACCGCCGACATCTTCATCACCACGACGGGCAACAAGGACATCATCATGGCCTCGGACATGGCCAAGATGAAGCACCAGGCCATCGTCGGCAACATCGGTCACTTCGACAACGAGATCGACATGGCGGGCCTGGCCAAGGTCCCCGGCATCGTCAAGGACGAGGTCAAGCCCCAGGTCCACACCTGGACCTTCCCCGACGGCAAGGTCCTCATCGTGCTGTCCGAGGGCCGCCTGCTGAACCTCGGCAACGCGACCGGCCACCCCTCCTTCGTGATGTCGAACTCCTTCGCGGACCAGACCCTGGCCCAGATCGAGCTCTTCACCAAGCCCGAGTCCTACCCGACCGACGTCTACGTCCTGCCCAAGCACCTGGACGAGAAGGTCGCCCGGCTCCACCTCGACGCCCTCGGCGTCAAGCTCACGACGCTGCGCCCGGAGCAGGCGGCGTACATCGGAGTGAAGGTGGAGGGCCCGTACAAGCCCGACCACTACCGCTACTGATACCGCTACTACCGGTACCGCTACCGACCGGGCCGCCCGGCGGAACCCCGGTAGCTTGTAGAACAGGCCCCTGCCTCCCCGGCGGGGGCCTGTCCCATTCGCGTCAAGGACCCCACCATGCCCCGCGGCCGTTACTCC
>NZ_JAILXP010000507.1 GCF_020740895.1 Streptomyces sp. UNOB3_S3
CCACCGCACCGTCCGCCGCTCCCGCCTCACCCGTCGTGGTCAGCAGCGCCGCCATGGTGCTCGCGGCGGTCACGGTGAACCCTCTTCGCGTCAAACGCCCCATATGCGGATGCTCCTTCTTCCGGTGCTGTCGCGTGAGTCACACCCTTCACGCAGAGCATGCCCGCCCCGGCCCCCTCGCCACCGCCCCGCGCGGAGTAACGTCTTTTCCCAGGGCGGCAGCCGGATGACCTTCGGCCCTCCGCCGGTCGACCGAAGATCAGCGAAAGGCACGATGTGGTGACCGACATCGAACGCGTCGGAGTGGTGGGCTGCGGCCAGATGGGCGCGGGCATCGCGGAGGTGTGCGCCAGGGCCGGCCTGGACGTCAAGGTCGCGGAGACCACCGGCGAGGCCCTGGAACTGGGCCGCACCCGGCTGACCAACTCCCTCCGCAAGGCCGCCGAACGCGGCAAGATCACCGAGGCGGAGCGCGACGCCACCCTGGGCCGGCTGAGCTTCACCACCGACCTCGGCGAATTCGCCGACCGCGATCTGGTGATCGAGGCCGTGGTGGAGAAGGAGCAGGTCAAGACCGAGATCTTCCAGGTCCTCGACCAGGTGGTGACCCGCCCGGACGCCATCCTGGCCTCCAACACCTCCTCCATCCCGCTGGTGAAGCTGGCCGTCGCCACCTCCCGCCCCGACCGGGTCATCGGCATCCACTTCTTCAACCCGGCCCCGGTGCAGAAGCTCGTCGAGCTGATCCCGGCGCTCACCACGAGCGACGACACCATCCGGCGCGCCGAGGCCCTGGTCGGCAAGGTGCTCGGCAAGCACGCCATCCGCGCCCAGGACCGCTCCGGCTTCGTGGTCAACGCCCTCCTCATCCCGTATCTGCTCTCCGCCATCCGGATGTTCGAGTCCGGCATGGCCAGCCGCGAGGACATCGACAACGGCATGGAGCTGGGCTGCGCCCACCCCATGGGCCCCCTCAGGCTCTCCGACCTCATCGGCCTGGACACCGTCGCCTCCGTCGCCGACAGCATGTACGCGGAGTACAAGGAGCCCCTGTACGCCGCTCCCCCGCTGCTCCAGCGGATGGTCGACGCGGGCCGCCTGGGCCGCAAGACGGGCTCCGGCTTCTACACCTACTGACCGTGACCACCGGCGCCCGCCCCGCCTTCACACGGGGTGTGCGCCGGTGACCCGCGAACACCCTCCGCACACGCTCCCGCCCCGCCTGTCCGCGCGATTGACTCGGATCGTCGCACCGACAGCGTCTTCTCGAAAAGGGGTACGGACCGTGACCATCCATCCCGAGCGCACCGCCACCACTCCGGCGGAGCTCGCGGAGCTCCGCCGCAGCCTCGACGTCGGCGTCGTCCGCATCGACGGCCGGCTCGCCCTGCTCTGCCAGCGGAGCGAGCAGGCGGAACGAGACCTCACCGAAGTCGCCGAACGGGTACGGGCCCTGGAGCACGGCCGGTGGCCGCTGCCCTCGCTCGCCGCCCTCACGGGGGTCGCTGCGCTGGCTCTGGCAGTGTGGCAG
Source organism: Streptomyces sp. UNOB3_S3 (assembly GCF_020740895.1). Classification (GTDB taxonomy): domain Bacteria; phylum Actinomycetota; class Actinomycetes; order Streptomycetales; family Streptomycetaceae; genus Streptomyces. Next base: position 1,532 of record NZ_JAILXP010000507.1, read on the forward strand.
GCCCTGGCCGGGCGGTGACGCGCCAGCGCCGGGGCGGAACCGCGGTGTGGCGACCGCGGGCCGTCCTGGGCTGGTCGCGCTCACGCGGCGGAGCCGCATATCGAGAACAGCCCCGCGCCCCTTACGGGGCGCGGGAAAGCCACTCAGCCGAGCCGCACGTGGTGCAGCAAAAGCAGCGCGGCGGCCATGTTGGCGGCCGGTACCTCCCCGCGCGCGATCAGGTCCGGCACCAGCTTGAGCGGCACCCACTCACGGCGGTCCGACTCGAAGCCGTCCTCGGGGTCGCCGATGTACTCGGCCTCGTCCGCCCAGTAGATGTGGTGCCGGGCGTCGGTGAGCCCGTTGGACGGCTCGACGGACATCAGGTGCCTGAGCGGGCCCGGCCGCCAGCCGGTCTCCTCCTCCATCTCCCGGGCCGCGGCGACGGCGATGTCCTCGCCGTCCTCGACGACCCCGGCCGCCAGCTCCCAGCCCCAGTTGTCGGTGATGAAACGGTGCCGCCACAGCAGCAGGACCTCATTGGCCGCGTTGACCACGGTGGCCACGGCGACGGGCCGCAACCGGATGAGGAAATGGTCGAGATGACGTCCGTCGGGGAGTTCGACGTCCGCGAGATTGACCTGGAACCAGCGGTTCTCGTAGACGGTCAGCTCCCTGAGATTCTTCCAACGCAACGTTCTGCCACCTTCCGCCGAGGTGGCCACCTCCCGGGCGCCGTCCTGGCGACCTCTCTCACAACGGCACGCGCAGCGCCCCGTCGATCATCTCGGCGGCCTCGGCCGTGGCCGCGCACCCACTTTCGATCAGGTGCTCGCGCACCGCACGGAGCCGGTCCCGTAAGCGCTGCGATTCCATGCCTCTCGCCTGCTCGGTCATCTCCCGCGCGGTGGCCACCGCCTTGTCCGCGTCTCCCTGACGCAGCTCGATGTGCGTGAGCATGGCGAGCCGGTGGACACGGCCCCGGTCGTGGGCGGGGGTGTCGACGGCCCGGTCCGCGTGCTCACGGGCGGGCCCGAGGTCGCCGAGGCTCAGCAGGGCCTCCGCCACCTGTACGTTCACCAGTCCGGGCTGGACATAGCCGGTCTCGGCCGGCTCCAGCCCCCGGTGGATGCGCTCGGCGGCCGCCTCGGCGCGCCGGATGCAGCCCAGCGCCCCCTGGCCGTCGCCGAGCCGGGCGTAGGCCTTGGCCTGCATCGCGTAGAGATCGGCGGCGAGCGCCGGGGTGAGGTCCCGGCCGGCGGCCCGCACCGCGGACTCGGCGAAGGCGACCGCCTGCCGGTACTCCCCCATGAAGAGCGACTGGTTGACGAGGAGGGCGATCACATAGGCGCCCAGGCCGCGGTCGTTGCTGGCCTTGGCGAGCCGGAGGGCCTGGTGGAAGTAGCGCTGGGCCAGGCCGTGGGCGTCGGAGTCGTAGGCGCAGATCCCGGCGACGGCCACCAGCCCCCCGGTGGCCCGGTGCAGCTGACGGCCCATCGCGTCGGAGTAGCCGCCGCGCAGCAGCGGGGCGGCCTCGGCGTTGAGGAAGCCGACGACCCGGGCACGGGTCGCCACGCCGCCCGCCTTGCGGTACATCTGCTCGTAGTGGGCCCGGGCCGCGCGGAGCATCTCGATGTCGGCCATCGAGACCCGGGTCAGCCCGCGCCGGGAGACATCGGCGTCCTCCGGCGGGTTCTCCCACTCCCAGACGGGGATGACGGCGGGGGTCCCGGTGACGGCGGGGGCCCGGACGACGTGCTCGCGCTGCTGCTCGTCGGACCGCCACAGGGCGGTGGCGCGATCGACGAAGCCGGACAGCGGGGTGCCGGGTGCCCGGAGGGCGCCGGGGGTGCCCAGGCCGATGTCGTCGAGGGTCAGCCCGCGGTGCAGCCGCTCGCCGAGGACCTCGCAGATCAGGTCCGGCACCTGGCCCCGGGGCCGCTGGCCCTTCAGCCAGCGGGCGACGGCGGTGTGTTCGTAACGCAACGCCAGCCCCCGGGCCCGGCCCGCCGCGTTGATGTGCGCGGCCAGGCTCGCGTGGGAGATTCCCGCTTCGTCGAGGATGGCGTCGAGCAGTGTGTTGGGCTCCATCCCGCCCTCCGGTGCGCTCGGTGGGATCAGCGTAGTGGAGATCCGTTCGCACGGGGTGTGAACGGGCCACGGGCGTGGGCGCACGTCAGGAGCCCGCGACGAGCGCGCGGGGAGCTCGCGCGGGACGCTCGTTCCGCAGGGCGAGGAGGGCGAAGTCGTCCGCGACCGGCCCTCCGGTGTGGCGCAGCAGCGCGGCCTGGACGCGGGCGACGAGGGTCGCGAGGACGAGGGGTGTGCCACGGGCGGCCTCGGCGAGGGCGCCCGCGAGCGGGAAGAACGTCCCCGAGGCGTCGCGGGCGTCCTCGGCGCCGTCGGTGTGCAGTACCAGCACGTCACCGGGGAGCAGCCGGGTGAGCGGGAGCGGGGGCAGCTCGGCGGGCAGGGGGAGCACCCCGAGCG
>NZ_JAILXP010000508.1 GCF_020740895.1 Streptomyces sp. UNOB3_S3
GAGGGCCCCGGGCGGGCCCGGGGCCCTCCTCCCGCCGCGTCGGCGTCGACCTTCGCTTCGTTCACGCGTGGCTGCTCTCGCGGAGTTCGAACCAGACCTGCTTGCCGACGACGTGGAGGTCGTCCCAGACCAGCGTCACGCCAGAGGCGGTCACGAACTCGCGGGCGACGCGGGCGGTTGTGGCGGTGAATTCGTACCGCTCGGCGGGGTAATTGACCACGTCGGTTCGGTATGCGATCGCTGTTGACTGCATGGTTGCCCTCCCGGTTCGTTCGGCAACTGCCGGGGTGGTACGCCGACTTCGGCGCATGGCAGGACCATAGGGCAGTGGGCGAACGGGTTCTACGGAATCGCGTGACTCGTTCGGGTGATGAGGCTGCAGGCGTCGGCGTGGCACCATGCCGTCGCGCTGCGGACTGTGCAGATCATCCACATGCCCGGCCTCCGCCAGACGGAGGACTACGCGAAGGCCGTCTTCGCCACGGCTGTCCCCAGGCTCACCTCGACGGAACTCCGACGTCGAGTCGCTTTCCGTATGAGGCGACGCGAGGTTCTCGACCGGAACCCGCCGCTCGTCTGTACCTTCATGATCCATGAAGCAGCCGTACGGAGGCAGCTTGGAGGCGCCAAAGTCATGGCCAGGCAGCTGGAGCACGTTCTGGAGGAGTCCGAGCGCGAGAACATCACCGTCCGCGCGATTCCGCTCGCGGCCGGGGGCTTCCCCACCTCTGGTCTGTCCACGGTGTACGCCGTGGGCTCTGTACCGCAGCTCGACACGGTCCATCTCGATGTAGCCGAAGGCAGCGCACTGGTCGACGCCCAGGCTCACGTGGTCAGTTACCGGGCCATCCTTGACGAGACGGAAAGATACGCCCTGAGCCCTGACCGGACACGCGATCTCGTGCGCAAGGTAATCAAGGAAACGTGAGGCTGATGGTGTTGGGCAATCAGTGGCAGAAGTCGTCGTTCTCCACCGAATCCAGCGACTGCCTGGAATTCTCCCGATCGCTGCAAGGCATAGCCATCCGCGAGAGCGACGCCCCCACCACCGTCCTCGCGACCACCCCACCCCGCCTGCGGGCGCTCCTGGCCGCTGTCAAAGCTGGCGCGCGACCGTAGCTACCCGCCGCAGAACACCGCCCTGACGAGCGCGTCCAGCGCCTTGGGGAACTCCGCCGCCGGGTCGATCGCCGCGTCCCCCGTGGTGAGCGAAGCGGTCAGCGTCCTGCTGCCGTCGGGTGTGCTGTACATGAGCGCCCCGTAGCCCCCGGGCGGGCTGCCGTTGTGGTGGTAGACGGTGCCGTGGCCCGGGCCCAGGTCCTGGACGAACAGCCCGAGGCCGTAGCGGAAGTCGCCGCTCTTGGGGTGCGGGGTGCGCATCTCGTCCAGCAGAGGCTCCGGCAGGAGCCGGCCGCTCATCAGCGCGGAGAAGAATGTGTGGAGGTCCTCGGTGGTCGAGATCAGATCACCGGCGGCGGCCAGCAAAGAGAGGTTCTGTCGGGTGACGTCGACTACCTTCCATTCGTCCGCGTCCTGGTAGCGGTAGTAGCCGTGGGAGTGCGGCCCGGGGAGCTCCGTCCGGTTGCCCGGCACCAGGGTGCCGGGCAACCCGAGCGGCCGTACGAGCCGCCGCTGCATCTCCTCGGCGTACGAGCGACCCGTGAGCTTCTCGATCAGTAGCTGGGCCAGTGTGTAGTTGGTGTTGGAGTAGCTCCAGTCCGTCCCCGGTTCGAACCGTGCCGGCTTGGACAGCGCCAGTCGTACCAGCTCCTCCGGCCGGTAGGCGCGGAACCGGTTGTCCACCCACTCCTTGCCCGTGGCGGGTATCCCGGGCACGATCGTCCCGTCGGGGTAGTACTCGCCGGTGTAGTTGAACAATCCGCTGGTGTGTTGCAGCAGCATCCGCACGGTGATCCGCCGGTCCAGCCCGAGCTCGGGCAGGTGGTCGGACACCGGGGCGTCCAGCCCGATCCTGCCCTCGGCCACCAGCTGAAGGACCAGGGTCGCGGTGAAGGTCTTGATGGAACTGCCCGCCCAGGACAGCCCGTTCGTCGGCGGCTCGGCGGTCTCGCCCAGCTTGCGCACCCCGGCGCTGCCGACCCACTCGCCCCGTTCGTCGTGCACGCGCATCTGCACCCCGGCGAAACCGGAATCGACGAAGTCCTGGATGGCCTTCTGCAACTCCGGGCGATCCTGCCCGTCAGTGGTCTTGCTGGTCATGATGGGTGTTCCTTTCCGGAGGTCTTAGAGGCTGCGGGCGGTGATGTCGCCCTGCGAGGTGGTGGCGCGGATGTCGAGTCCGGCGGTGCCGTCGTTCTTGAGGGCGTTGCTGATGCGGCCGTAGTCGGTGCGGGCGTCCAGGGCGGCCGAGGTGCCGGGGGCGGCGACGACCGAGATGTCGCCGGACTGGGTGCGGAGGACGACCGTGCCGCGCACGGCCTCGGCGATCCGGATGTCGCCCCGTGCGGTGCTGATCTCCGCCGGGCCGTTGAGCCGGCCGATCTCCACGTCGCCGTCTGTCGCGGTGAGGCGGACGCTCGCGGCCTCGTCGACCTTGATCTGGCGGTACGCGCCCTCGAAGGTGAGGTCGCCGAGGCGTCCGACGCCCCGGAGTTCGGCGCTGGCCGCCTTCGCGTCGACGCGGGAGCCGGCGGGCAGCTGGATCGTGACCTCGATGGATCCGGAGGGGCCGAAGTACTGGCTCTTCGCCGCCCGGGACCCGATCCGCAGGACACCGTCCGCGTAGGCGACCTCGGTCTGCTCCGCCGCCTTCACGTCGCGGCTCTTGGAGGCGTTCGCGGGCAGGACCTCGACGGTGGTGACGGCCTGGTCGGCGGCGATGAACTGCACGCGCCCCGCGGGGATGTCGAGGACGGCGGAGATGGGGGCGGTGGTGGCGAACTTCTGCATGGCGCGCTCCTGGCTGCTCGGTCTGATCGGTGTTTCTGGCACCGGAAACGCTACGTTGCGTTCGCACCTCTGGCAATCAGTTCGTTGCGAGGGATATGCATAAGTGCAGGTCGGAGCCGATAAATCGTTGCAACGGTCTTACTTCTAACGCAACGTCAGCCGCCCCACGCGTTGCAATGAAGTGGAATCGAACGCTACACTGGAGGCGTCAAGCACACGCGAAGGGAGCCCCGCGATGCCGGGAGGCAGACTCACCCAGCAGGAACGCCAGCAGATCGCGCTGGGGGTGGCCGACGGGCTCGCCTACGCGGAGATCGCCAGGCGCCTCGACCGCCCCACCTCGACGGTCACCCGCGAGGTGATGCGCAACGGCGGCCCCACCGCCTACCGCGCCGACCTGGCCCACCGCGCCACCGAACGCCGCGCCCACCGGCGCAGGCAGGCCGCGCCCCAAGGGGCGCAGGTGCCGCCGCAGGCCGACGGGCGCGACACCGAGGCCGTGCGCGAGTACGAGGAGGCGTTCACCACCCTCCTGATGCAACAGGGCCTGCCCAAGATGGTGTCCCGTGTGCTGACCTGCCTCTACACCACCGACGCGGGCAGCCTCACCGCGTCCGAACTCGCCCAGCGCCTCCAGGTCAGCCCCGCGTCCGTCTCCAAGGCGGTGACGCTCCTCGACAGCCAGGGCCTCATCCGCCGGGAACGCGACGAGCGCCGCCGTGAGCGCTACGTCGTCGACAACGACGTCTTCTACCAGGGGATGATCGCGGCCGCCCGCTCCAACGCCCTGCTCGCCGAGACCGCACGGCAGGGCGTCGGCATCCTCGGGCGCGACACCCAGGCCGCCGTCCGCCTCGAGAACATCGCCCGCTTCGTCGACTTCGTCAGCGAGAGCATGGCCCGCGCCGCGGAGCAGGCCCGCGACATCCTCTACATGAAGCCCGAAACGACCTCGGGCAGCGCTGCCGAACAGTCGGCGGAACCGGCGGAGCCGGCGGGGCCCGCGCCGGATCCTTCGACCTGATCCGACCGGCCCCACCTGGCGCCGCGCCTCGCGCGCTACCGCATCAGCACCCCCGCCGC
>NZ_JAILXP010000509.1 GCF_020740895.1 Streptomyces sp. UNOB3_S3
CCCTCACGTTTGTGGGCAGGCGTTCCGCAGGGCGGAACGGGTGGGCACAAACCGGACCACCGGGCCGCACCACCCACCCCGCGCCGCCAGGCGCGGGAAACCCCCACCGGGGATCAGCCGAACGTCGGCGGAACCCCGCCGTCAGGCGGGCACGCTGCCAACCGCCGCCGGCGGGAACTCCTCCAGCCACACGAACGCCGGCTCGACCCCGGCGATCCGGATCACCTTCGACACCATCGCCCCACCCCGGACCACCCGCAACCGCGCCCCGCACCGCGCCGCGCGGGCGCGGACCCGCAGCAACAGCCGTACTCCGCTGGCGTCCAGAAAGGTCACCCCGCGAAGATCGAGCACCAGCTCGCCCCGGGCGCGCGCCGCGACGCCTTCCATCCGCTGTCCCAGCGTCTGCTCGGCCAGGATGTCGATCTCACCGGTCAGTTCCATGACCACCGCTCCCCCCGCCACGCGTTCCCGCATGGTGAAGGCGAGCTCGTACACGCCCATGGCGAACCTCACCGCCCTCCCTCATCGGGCACATCGTGTGCCTTTCTGGTGCCCCGGCCGTGGGCCGATTTCACCTCTGAGGCCCAGCCGTGATCCGGCGGAATCCGGGCCGTCAGCACGGAAGCCCCGGCCCCGGACCACTTGTGCGCTTCGTGGACCGGAGCCGGGGCTTCCGGCGAATGTGGGACGGGGGAAGCGGCATCGGGGGGACAACCGCTTCCCCCGACGAGGACACGGCCTCCAAGTACGGGCCGCGGTCGGGGGGATTCGCACGGCCCGGACCCCGCAGTGAGGTCCGTATCCCTGGGTCCACGAGATTCCTGCCAGATCCGTGGACGCCCCTCCATCCTCCGCCCCGGCGCGGGCGCCCGAGTCGGCCGAAGGGCCCGGCTTACAGGGTCCAAAGTCCTTAAAGTCCGTGTGAGGGGTGTGAATCCGTCCACATGACGCGCCATGATTTTCGGCCATTCATTCCCTCGCACGTTTGCGCGGATAGACTCTCGCGATCAAGGCGGGACCGCAGGGGAGGCAGGGCGTCATCGTGCAGACAAAGAAGGTCGTGCTCTGGGGTCTCGGCATCTTCGTGGCGTACACGATCATCCATTCCCCCGCCCGGTCGGCCGAGCTCGTCCAGATAGGGTTCCAGGGGATCTCGGACGCCGCCATGAACATCGGCGAGTTCATGACCCAGCTCGTCAGCTGAAAGAAGGCAGCAGTGATCCGTCATCTCGTCCTGTTCAAGCTCAACGAGGGCGTCGGGCGCGACGACCCGCGCGTCGTCGCCGGTGTGCAGGCGTTCGAGCAGCTGGACGGCGCCATCCCCGAGCTGCGCTCCTGGGAGTGCGCCTGGAACGTCTCCGACCGGCCGATCGCCTACGACTACGCCATCAACTGCTCGGTCGAGGACATGGACGCGCTCCAGCGGTATCTGGAGCACCCCGCCCACCAGGCGGGCGTCGCCCAGTGGCGCGAATTCGCGACCTGGGTGATCGCCGACTACCCGTTCTGACACCCCCTCCGGCGCCCCTTCCGGCACCCCTCGCCCGCCGGGCGAGGGGTGTTTTTTGTCGCCAACACGGCGCTATGCGGTGCTTGCACACTACGGACATGTCTTGTGATGCTATGACCGCTTTTGCCGGATGAGTTGATCGATTTTGACCGCGAAGGGGTGGTGACCGTGCCGGCCCGTACAGCGCCCGAAGCCCCCCTCCGACGCGACAAGTCCACCGACGGGACCGACCCCGATCATGTCGCCGCCGTCGGCGACATCCCCGACGGCCTCGGGCCCGCCGGCCCCGACGGGGAGCCCACCGGGGACCACGACACCGACGAGGACGGCCGGCCCGGCGAGCCCGGCGCCGTACGCGGCCCCCGCTCCCGGGAGGGCCGGGGCGCCGACGCCCGGGCCCTGACGCAGGTGCTCTTCAAGGAGTTCGTCACCCTGGAGCCCGGCACCCCCGAGCACGCCCGCGTGCGCGCCGCCCTGATCGAAGCCAACCTCCCCCTCGTGCGGTACGCCGCGGCGCGTTTTCGCAGCCGCAACGAGCCCATGGAGGACGTGGTCCAGGTCGGCACCATCGGTCTCATCAACGCCATCGACCGCTTCGACCCCGACCGCGGCGTCCAGTTCCCCACGTTCGCGATGCCGACCGTCGTCGGCGAGATCAAGCGGTACTTCCGCGACAACGTCCGCACCGTGCACGTCCCGCGCCGCCTCCACGAGCTGTGGGTGCAGGTCAACGGCGCCACAGAGGACCTGACGGTGCTCCACGGCCGCTCCCCCACCACCGCCGAGATCGCCGACCGGCTGAAGATCGCCGAGGACGAGGTACTGGCCTGCATCGAGGCCGGCCGTTCGTATCACGCCACGTCCCTGGAGGCCGCCCAGGAGGGCGACGGCCTGCCCGGCCTGCTGGATCGCCTCGGCTACGAGGACCCCGCGCTCGCCGGGGTCGAACACCGTGATCTCGTACGCCATCTGCTCGTACAGCTTCCTGAGCGGGAACAGCGGATCCTGCTGCTGCGCTACTACAGCAATTTGACGCAGTCGCAGATCAGCGCGGAGCTGGGGGTGTCACAGATGCATGTGTCCCGGCTACTCTCACGAAGCTTCGCCCGGCTCCGTTCCGCAAATCGAATCGACGCCTAACCCTCGCGGGTGACCCCTCCCCCGATGTCATGGGGAAGATATATCGACTTGACGCTACAGCGTGTTGCCGACATGTGACATTCTGCTGGAACTGCGTTTGCCACAGCGCAGCCTCCGGTATTCAGGTGGAGGCTGAACCCCTCGCGCGAGGGTGCCGCTGTGATCCGTCCGCGACCTCAAGGGGGTGGCATGTCCGTAGACCTGGGCAGCGCGAAGGTGCTCGCCAACGACGCACCGCACGCCGTGCTCGACGACTGTGAAGCCATCGACACCCGCACCCTCTCCCGCTCCCTCTTCCTGCGGCTGGCCGCGCTCGACCGGGACAGCGCCGAGCGCACCTACGTCCGCGACACCCTCATCGAGCTCAACCTCCCCCTCGTGCGGTACGCCGCGGCCCGTTTCCGCAGCCGCAACGAACCCATGGAGGACATCGTCCAGGTCGGCACCATCGGGCTGATCAAGGCGATCGACCGCTTCGACTGCGAACGGGGTGTCGAATTCCCGACGTTCGCGATGCCCACGGTGGTCGGTGAGATCAAACGCTTCTTCCGGGACACCAGCTGGTCCGTGCGGGTCCCGCGCCGCCTCCAGGAGCTGCGTCTCGCCCTCACCAAGGCCAGCGACGAGCTCGCCCAGAAGCTCGACCGCTCGCCCACCGTCCCGGAGTTGGCGGTGTGCCTCGGCGTCTCCGAGGAGGACGTCGTCGACGGCCTGGCCGTGGGCAACGCCTACACGGCGAGCTCCCTGGACTCCCCCTCCCCCGAGGACGACGGCGGCGAGGGCTCCCTGGCCGACCGGCTGGGTTACGAGGACACGGCCCTTGAGGGCGTGGAGTACCGCGAGTCACTGAAGCCCCTGCTGGCGAAGCTGCCCCAGCGCGAACGGCAGATCATCATGCTGCGGTTCTTCGCCAATATGACGCAGTCGCAGATCGGCGAGGAGGTCGGCATCTCCCAGATGCATGTCTCCCGGCTGCTGACCCGCACGCTGGCGCAGCTGCGGGAAGGCCTCATCGCCGACTGACGCCCGGATCCCCCGGGGATATACAAGCTGACGAAGCGTCAGCGACACTGGGCCGATGCGACGGAAGACGCTCGTCTGCCTCGTCTGCCTGGTTGCGGTGGGCACGCTCGCCACGGCGGGCTGCGGCGGCGGCGACCGCGAGGGCCGTCTCGCCACGGGGGCCGCCGGACCCGGCACCACGGGCACCACAGGAGCGGCCGGTCACGCCGTGCCGCCCAAGGGCGGCGTGGAGCTCATCCCGCTCCCCGTCCCGAGCCCGAGCCCCACGGACAGCGCGTCCCCTTCACGTTCACCGGACCCCCGCCCCTCACC
>NZ_JAILXP010000051.1 GCF_020740895.1 Streptomyces sp. UNOB3_S3
GCCCCCCAGCAGATCCCGCCATGTTCCGTCCCCGGGCAGTTCCAGGGTCGTGTCCTGCCAGCCGCCCGCTTCCCCCAACCGCCCTGCCAGCCGTGTCGCCACGGTGACGACCTCGCCCGCCCGCGCGAAGGCCACACAGTGCTGCGCCGCCGGGCCGGACGCGTACAGCGGCACATACGAACCCTCCTCCCCGAACCACTCCGGCCGTTCGCGCCGCAGCCGCAGCGCGGCCCGCGTCAGCCGCAGCTTCTCGCCGGCGAGCCCGCCCTCCGCTTCGTCGGGGACGGGGGGCACCCACCGGTTGTCCGGGTCGACGAGCGCCCGGTACAGCCCCTCCGTCCCCATGTACACGTCCGGCACCCCCGGCATCGTCAGATGCAGCAGCGCGGCCCCCAGGGTGTTGGCCCGTATCGCGGCCCCGGCCTCCTCCTCGAACGCGGCCAGCGCCGCCCGGCCCGGCGCCCCGCACGGGCCGGTGAGGACGAACGCCTCGACCGCCGCCTCGTACGCCGCGTCCGGCTCCGTCCACGTCGTCAGCAGCGCGGCCTCCCGCGCGCCCTTCAGGACGGCCGGCGTGAGCCGGGCGGCGTCGGGGGAGCCCAGCGCGAAGGCGTTCTGCCAAGCGGTCCACGCCAGGTGGGGGTCCGGCGCGGGGGAGCCGGACCACATCCGGTCCATCAGCCGGGCCCAGCGCGCCGGGTGTTCGCTCAGCGCGGCGACGCGCGCCCGCGCGTCCGCGCTGCGCTTGGTGTCGTGGGTGGACAGGACGGTCCCGGTCGTGGGCCAGTCGCGCCGCAGCCGGGCGCAGAAGGCGTGGAACTCCTCCGGGGCGACCGCCGGCCGGTCGGGGGTGCCGCCCACCTCCGTCGCCGACAACAGGGGCGCGTAGCGGTAGAAGGCGGTGTCCTCGACGGACTTGGCGCGCAGCGCCGACGCCGTCTGGGCGAAGCGCGCGCAGAAGTCCCGCTGGTCGGGGCCGTCGCCGAGGCGGCCGAGGGCGGCGTCGCGGATCAGCTCGACGGCCCGGGCCTCGCCGGGCACGGCGAAGGCGCCCAGGGCGCCCCGGGCGGCCTCCTCCAGCAGCGCGGCGTCGGCGGTCGCGGCGGGCCGTCCCGCCGCGACGTACGGGCGGTAGACGGGCAGCCGGACGAGGATCTCGCACAGGGCGGTGCGCAGCGCCCAGGGGGCGTGGTCGCGCAGCCGGTGGGAGGTCTCGCAGAGCCGGACGGCGGTGCGGACGAGCCGTTCGGTCTCGGCGGCCAGCTCGTGGCCGATGACCCGGTGGGCGGCGCGGCGCACGGTCGCGGGCCAGTCGCCGCCGCGGTCGGGCGGGCAGCCGGTGAAGGCGAGGTAGGCGGCGGTGAGTTCGCCGAGCCCGGCGGGGTCGGTGAAGAGGCCGTCGAGCCGGCGCAGTGCGTCGTAGCCGGTGGTGCCGGCGACGGGCCAGCCGCCGGGCAGCCGTTCGTCCCCGGCGAGGATCTTCTCGACGACCGTCCACCGTCCGCCGGTGGCGTCGCGCAGCCGCCGCAGATACGCGGGCGGGTCGGCGAGCCCGTCCGGGTGGTCGACGCGCAGCCCGTCGAGGACGCCCTCGCGCAGCAGGCGGAGGATCGTGGCGTGGGTGGCGGCGAAGACCTCCGGGTCCTCCACGCGCACCGCGATCAGCTCGGAGACGGTGAAGAAGCGCCGGTAGTTGAGCTCGGTGCGGGCCAGCCGCCACCAGGCGGGGCGGTACCACTGGGCGTCCAGCAGCTCGGGCAGCGGCAGCCGTTCGGTGCCGGGCCGCAGGGGGAGGACGTGGTCGCCGTAGCGCAGCACGCCGTCGCCGGTGGTGAAGCGTTCCAGCTCGTCGCCGAGCCGGCCGGCGAGCACGGGCAGCAGCACTTTGCCGCCGTGCTCGGCCCAGTCGATGTCGAACCAGCGGGCGTACGGGGAGGCCGGGCCGTCGCGCAGCACGTGCCACAGGGGGCCGCCGGGGCGCCCGGCGGCGGGCAGGGCCATGTGGTTGGGCACGATGTCGGCGATCAGCCCCAGCCCGTGCGCGCGGGCGGTACGGGCCAGGGAGCGCAGCCCGTCCTCGCCGCCCAGCTCCGCCCGTACCGCCGTGTGGTCGACGACGTCGTAGCCGTGCGTGGAGCCCGGGACGGCCTCCAGGAGCGGGGAGAGATGGAGATGGGACACGCCGAGCCCGGCGAGGCGGGGCACGGCACGCTCGGCCGCCGCGAAGGGAAAGGCGGGCTGGAGCTGGAGCCGGTACGTGGCGGTGGGCGGCTTCACAAGAACATACGTACCCACCTCCGGGCCCCGTTAGGGGCGCGGGGCTGTGCCTGACATGCGGCTGCCGCCGCGTGGGCGCGACAAGCCCCCACCGGCCCGCAGTGGGAACGCTAGGCCGGCCGCTGCAGCACCGCCAGACTGCGGTCCGTGAGCGTCAGCCGCTCACCCGCCCGGACCTTCGGTCCGTCCGCCTCGACGCCCTCCGGGCGCGTCGTGTCGACGACGACCTGCCACTGCGCGCCGTGGTCGGCCGGGACGGTGAAATCCAGCGGCCGGTCGTGCGCGTTGAACATCAGCAGGAAGGAGTCGTCGGTCACCGGCTCGCCCCGCGGCCCGGGCTCGGAGATGGCGCCCCCGTTGAGGAAGACGGTCAGGGACCTGGCGTGGGCGACCTGCCAGTCGCCGTCCCGCATCTCCTCCCCTTCCGGGGTGAACCAGGCGATATCGGATAGATCGTCGTGGGTGCCCTGCACCGGGCGGCCGTGGAAGAAGCGCCGGCGGCGGAAGACGGGGTGGTCGCGGCGGAGCCAGACCAGCGACCGGGTGAAGCGCAGCATCCGCAGCGCCCGGGCCGTCGCCTCGTCCACGTCCTCCCCCTCCGGCTCCTCCGGACGGCCCGGCCAGCGCACCCAGGACAGCTCGCCGTCCTGGCAGTACGCGTTGTTGTTGCCCCGCTGGGTGCGGGCGAACTCGTCGCCGTGGCTGAGCATCGGCACGCCCTGCGAGACCATCAGGGTGGCGATGAAATTGCGCATCTGCCGCTCGCGCAGGGCGAGGATCCCCGGGTCGTCGGTCGGCCCCTCGGTACCGCAGTTCCAGGAGCGGTTGTGGCTCTCGCCGTCCCGGTTGTCCTCGCCGTTGGCCTCGTTGTGCTTGACGTCGTACGAGACGAGGTCGTGGAGGGTGAAGCCGTCGTGGCAGGTGACGAAGTTGACGGAGGCCAGCGGGCGCCTGCTGTCGCCCTGGTAGAGGTCGGAGGAGCCGGTCAGCCGGGAGCCGAACTCCGCCAGGGTGGCCGGCTCGCCCCGCCACAGGTCCCGCGCGGTGTCCCGGAACTTTCCGTTCCACTCGGTCCACAGGGGCGGGAACTTGCCGACCTGATAGCCGCCCTCGCCCACGTCCCACGGCTCCGCGATCAGCTTCACCTGACTGACCACCGGATCCTGCTGCACCAGGTCGAAGAACGACGACAGCCGGTCCACCTCGTGGAACTGCCGCGCCAGCGTCGCCGCCAGATCGAAGCGGAAACCGTCCACCCGCATCTCGGTCACCCAGTAGCGCAGCGAGTCCATGATGAGCTGAAGGACGTGCGGGCTCCGCATCAGCAGCGAATTGCCGGTGCCGGTGGTGTCCATGTAGTAGCGCGGATCGTCGGTCAGCCGGTAGTACGACGCGTTGTCCAGCCCCCGGAACGACAGCGTCGGCCCCAGATGGCTGCCCTCGGCCGTGTGGTTGTACACCACATCCAGGATCACCTCGATGCCCGCCGCGTGCAGCGCCCGCACCGCCGTCTTGAACTCCAGCACCTGCTGGCCCCGGTCGCCCCACGAGGCGTACGCGTTGTGCGGCGCGAAGAAGCCGATGGTGTTGTAGCCCCAGTAGTTGACCAGCCCCGTGTCCACCAGCCGGTGGTCGTGCACGAACTGATGGACCGGCATCAGTTCGATCGCCGTGACCCCCAGCTCCGTCAGATGCCCGATCACCGCCGGATGCGCCAGCGCCGCGTACGTGCCCCGGATCTCCTCCGGCAGCGCGGGGTGAAGCATCGTCAGGCCCTTCACATGGGCCTCATAGATGACCGTGCGGTGATACTCCGTACGTGGCGGCCGGTCGTCCCCCCAGTCGAAGTACGGATTGACCACCACCGAAGTCATCATGTGCGGTGCCGAGTCCATGTCATTGCGCTTCTCCGGCCGCCCGAAGTGATAGCCGTAGACCGCCTCCCCCCAGTCCACCGCCCCGCCCACGGCCTTCGCGTACGGGTCGAGCAGCAGCTTGGCGGAGTTGCAGCGCGGTCCCCGCCGGGGCTCGTACGGGCCGTGCGCCCGGAAGCCGTACCGCTGACCCGGCATCACACCCGGGAGATACGCGTGCCATACGAAGGCGTCCGTCTCCCGCAGCTCCACCGCCGTCTCCGAGCCGTCCTCGTGCAGCAGGCACAACTCGATCCGTTCGGCGGCCTCCGAGAAGACCGCGAAATTGGTCCCGGCGCCGTCGTACGTGGCACCGAGCGGGTACGCCTGTCCCGGCCAGACCTGCATGCCCAGAAGTCTTCCACCCCGGGCCGCGCTTTCCGCAGATCTTCGGCAAAAGCCGGTCCGCCGCCCGCCCCGAGGGCTCCGCCGAGCGGGTGACGCCACCCTTCCGGCTACTTCTGGCTATGAATCAGATCACGTCCGGCGCCCGGCTGTCGGACAACCGGCACGTCCGGCGGCAGAGTTGGCCGAAGGCCCGGCGGACGCGGGTGCACCCCCTCCCGCCCGCACAGTAGTCTGCCTTGATCGTTGGGACGGGGGCGGAAGGCGGTGCGCAGGTGAGCTCGGGCGGGCTGGAGCTGCCCCCTGGGGACGGCTGTCCGGAAGAGGACGGCACGTCCGACACCCCTCCGGGCGTGGTCTCCCTGACCCGCCCGAGGGAGATCGGGGCGGAACTGGACTGGGGCGCCGACGCCTGGGGCGAGGTGCGCACGCGCGCCCGCCGGGCGGGGCGCGCCTACATATGGCTCAATCTGGTCGAGCAGCGGCTCCGCGCCGTCGTCGCCGCCGTGCTGCGCCCGGTCTACGAGCCGGTCCACGGCGACGAGGAATGGGTCGTCGCGGCCGCCGGCCCGGCCGGCCAGGAGTGGGTGCAGCGCGCCGTCGCCGTCCGCGAGGTCAGCCGCCGCAAGGGCTATCTGCTCGACCCGGCCGACGACAACGTCCTCAGCTTCCTCACCCTGCCCCAGCTGCGCGAGCTGGTCGTCCAGCACTGGCCGTGCTTCGAGCCCTACCTCGACGACCGGCGCGAACTCGAACTCGCACTGGACGAGCTCGAGGTGGCCCGCAACGTCGTCTCCCGCAACCGGGCGCTCTCCCAGACCGTCCTCGCCCAGGCCGAACGTGCCTCGGCCCGGCTGCTGGACATCCTCGGCAGCGGCCACGGCGCGGGCACGCCCTCCGCCGACCGGCTGCCCATAGACGCCGTCGAGGACCTCGTCGGCGACCGCTACGCCGATGTCGTCGGCGTCCACCCCGACCGGGTGCGCCTCCAGCGCCAGCTGCCCGTCGAGGACCTCTTCGGCAGCGCCCGCCGCCTCGACGCCGTCGGCATAGGCCTGAACCTGCTCGTCCAGAACTACTCCGGGCGGCGCATGGTCCGCCTCGCCGAGGCCGGCTGTCGCACCCGGCTGCTCTTCCTCAACCCCGCCAGCAGCGCAGTGCGCCGCCGGGAGCGGGAACTGGGGATCAAGAAGGGCGAGATGAGCCGGTCCGTGGAGATGAACATCATGCACATGCGGCGGGTCCGCGACCGGCTGCGCGACACCGGCGGCTTCGAGATCCGCGTCTTCGACGAGACCCCCCGCTTCACCGCCTACCTGATCAACGGCGACGGCTCGGACGGCGTGGCCGTCGTCCAGTCGTACCTGCGCAAGGCCCGCGGCATGGAGTCGCCCGTGCTCGTCCTGCGCGGCGGCCACGGCCGGAGCGTGCTGCGGGAGGGCCGGACCGACGCGGACGGCGGTCTCTTCGAGACCTACCGTGAGGAGTTCGAGGGCGTGTGGGAGGACTCCCGGCCGGTGTCGTAGCGGACTCCCCGCAGCACTCCTCGCAGGACTCCTCACCGCACTCCTCACGGCCGGTCTCTCCTTCGGCCCGGGCCCGGGCCCGGCCCGTTGTCAGTGGGCCGTGCGACGCTGGGGACCAGACGGGGGAAGCACAACCGACAGGGGGGACCGCGATGGCCTGGCACGAGGAGCGTCTGGTCGGCTTCGATCTGGAGACGACGGGCACCGACCCGTCGACGGCCCGGATCGTCACCGCGGCGGTCGTGGAGACCAAGGGCGGCGAGGTCGTCGCGGGCCGGCTCTGGCTGGCCGACCCGGGCACGCCGATACCGGCCGAGACCACGGCGATCCACGGCATCACGACCGAGCGGGCCGCAGACTGCGGGCGGCCGGCGCGCGAGGTGGCGGAGGAGGTGGCCACCGCCCTGGCCGGCCACTGGTCGATGGGCGTGCCGGTCGTCGCGTACAACGCGGCCTTCGATCTGAGTCTGCTCTCGGCCGAGCTGGCGCGGTACGGCCTGCGGTCGCTGACCGAGCGGCTGGGCGAGGACGGCGCGGGCGCGCCGGCGGCTGTGGGCCCGGTCGTCGACCCCCTCACCATCGACCGTGCCGTCGACCGCTTCCGCAAGGGCCGGCGCACTCTGGCCGCCGCCTGCGGGGAGTACGGCGTCGTGCTCGACGGGGCGCACGAGGCGGGCGCGGACGCCCTGGCGGCCGTGCGCGTGGCCCGCGCGATAGCCGGGCGGTACGAGGACGTCGCGGCGGCCGACCTGTGGGAGCTGCACCGCGACCAGGAGCGGTGGTACGGGGAGTGGGCGGCCGGCTATCAGAAGTGGCTGCGGCGCCAGGGCAATCCGGAGGCGGTGGTGGAGGGAACGTGGCCGCTGCGCTGAGCCGAGCGGCTGCGCGCGGCGACGGGCACGGCGCCGGCTGAGCGGCCTTGGCGAAGTCCGGTGCGGTTCGGCAGCGCCCCGAAGGGGCGCGGGGCAGTGTCGATACGCGGCTACCGCCGCGTGGGCGCGACCAGCCACGACGCACCAGCGGACGACGTACCGGACTTCCGGCGGAGCGCTCAGCCCCGTACCCTGAGCGCGCTCTCGTCGCAGGAGACGATCTCCAGCTCCCGTCCGGGCCGCCCCGCCTCGGGGAAGGAGATCGTCAGCCGGACGCCGTCCTTGGTCTGCCAGACGCCGGGCACGGAGTCGGGGGCGTCACCGCGCCCGATGGGGTGGTCGGTGAACGTTCCGTCGGCGGCGAACTCCATCCCTTCCCGCCCTCGCGAGGGCGGGAAGGGATAGTCGGCGGGCCGGTAGACGGCGATGTCGGCGGAGTCCTCTTCACGGGAATGCGTCCAGCGCCGGAAGAGAGCCTGGGGTGGCTCGTTCATTCCTCAAACACCTCGGCAATCGCCCGGATTCACCTGAATGGCGGGATCCGGAAGGTTGACATACGGTTGGAATTGAATTCCGCGATATCCATCTCTTTCCACGTCCTACGGGTCTACCGTAGACGCCATCGGGCCCGACTCTCTCCCGTAACTCGCCGTGTTCCACGGCGATCAGAGGAGGTGCAGCATGCCCGAGAACCGGCAGAACGCCACAGCCGAGAGGTCACCCGAGAGCCTGCTGTGCGGGACGATGGAAGTCCACCGCAGACTGCTCACCGAACACGCTCCGTACGCGGAGGCGCGCGCGGCCCTCGAGAACAAGGCCTTCGCCTATGAGAAGGGGCACGAGCGGACCACCCGTGCCGGAGTGACCCTCATCGAGGTCGTCGTCCACGTCGTGCACCAGAACGGCGCGCAGAACATCGACGACGCCCAGATCGCCAGCCAGATCGAGGCCCTCAACCGGGACTACCGCAAGACCAACGCGGATGTCTCCGGCGTCCCGGCCGTCTGGCAGGCGCTGGCAGCCGACTGCAACATCGAGTTCCAGCTGGCCACCACCGACCCGTCCGGGGCGCCGACCAACGGCATCACCCGTACCAAGACCGCGACCGCGAGTTTCGGTACCGACGACGCCGTGAAGTCGACGGCGACCGGCGGCCAGGACCCCTGGCCCTCCGACCGCTATCTCAACCTGTGGTCCTGCGAGCTGGGCGGCGGGCTGCTCGGGTACGCGCAGTTCCCCGGCGGACCGCCCGCCACCGACGGCGTGGTCATCCTCCACTCCGCGTTCGGCACCAGCGGGACCGCGACGGCACCCTTCAACCTGGGCCGCACCGCGACCCATGAAGTGGGCCACTGGCTGAACCTCTTCCACATCTGGGGCGACGACGGCACGGCCTGCAACGGCACCGACTTCGTGGCCGACACACCCAACCAGGGCGGGCCCAACTTCGGCGCGCCGGACTTCCCCCGCGTCACGTGCAACAACGCACCCGACGGCGACATGTTCATGAACTACATGGACTACGTCGACGACGCGGCCATGTTCATGTTCACGGAGGGCCAGCTGGCGCGGATGAACGCCACCCTCGACGGACCGCGCTCCTCGTTCCTCTAGCCGCGCAGCTCCAAAGGGACAGCCGGTCAGAAGGGGTACCAGCGCACCGCCGGGTCGTCCTCGCGCAGCGAGGCGACCCGGCGGCGGAACTCCGCGAGGGCGGCCGGATTGCCCAGCGCGTGCTGCGCCACCCAGGCGCAGCTCGCCGTCTCCCGGGCGCCGCGCAGCACGGCGCAGCCCTCCCACTCCCGGACGTCCCAGCCGTAGGTGTGGACGAAGGAGTGGTAGGCGTCCGGGTCCAGCCCGTACCGGTCCTTGCTGAGGGCCATCACCACCAGGTCGTGCTCCCGCAGGTCCGAGGCGAAGGTCTCCAGGTCCACCAGCACGGGCCCGTCCGGCCCGATGTGGACATTGCGGGGGAGGGCGTCACCGTGGATCGCCCCCGGCGGCAGCTGCGGGACGAGGGCGGCGGCCGCGGCGGCGAACCCGTCGCGGCGCTCGCGCAGATAGTCGGCGTCGGCCGGGTCGATCGCCGTCCCGGCCAGCCGCAGCCACCGCTCGACGCCGCCCAGCAGATCACGCCGGGGCAGCCCGAACCCCGGGTCCGGCAGGACGTGCACCTGCCGGAGCAGGACGGCCAGGTCGGCGGGACCGGCGGGGCGCTCGGCCGCGGGGAGGCGGTGCCAGAGCGTCACGGGGTGCCCTTCGGCGACCAGCACCCCGGGCTCCGCGGCCCGCACCGCGGGCACGTCCGCCTCCGCGAGCCAGGCGGCGATCCGCAGCTCCCGGCCGGCCCGCTCCACGAGGGACGCGTCCCGGCCGACCTTCGCGACGAGGCCGTCGGCGGCGAACACCGCGTTCTCGCCGAGGGACAGCAGCTCGGCCTCGGCGGCGTGGACCGGGGTGCCCGCCGCCGCGAGGAGCTCGCGCGCCCGTTGTTCGGTGAATGCCACGCCGTTCCTTCCACTTCTCCGTCGTACAGGATGCCGTCAGTCTCTCCCATGCGGGGGCGGTATCCGGACACGCCGGAGTTCGGCCGATCACGTAACCCCTGGTACGGTCGCGTCCCATCGGCCGCCGTGCCCAACCCCCACGGGGCACGGCGGTCGTCGGACGATCAGGAGCGGGGCCCGGGGACGAGCGTGACCCTGCCGGCCGGGAAGAGATCCAGGCCGAGGACCGCCTCGGTTTCCTCGACGCGGACATGGAGCCGGTCGATGCCGGCGAGCGGCGTCAGGTCGACGTCCGTGGGGCCCAGCCGGCCGTCGATCCCGAGCGACCGGAGGGCCGGGAAGACCTTGCCCACGGCTGTCAGGTCGATGGGGGCGTGCGAGGGATCCAAGAGCGTGAGTTCCCGGACCTGAGGGAAGGGCGGGCTCTCGATGAGCCGGGACATGTTCTGCCCGGTGATCCGTAGGTGCGTCAGGTGCGGCAGGCGGGTGAGTTCCTCGCGATCCCTTTCGGGAAAGCTGGTGGCCTGGATGCTGAGGCGTTCCAGTCCGCCGAACGCGTCGATGCCCGTCAGGGATCGTGAGGCGTTGCGCTGCCACGCGTGGAGCTTCCGCAGCTTGGGCATGGCGGGGAGCGACGACGTGTGCGACCGGTGCACGGGAAGGTCGAGGTCCAGCTCGTCGAGCTCGGGGAGCTCCGACAGCCGGCGCAGGTCGTGCGGGCGGGTGTCCCAGATCAGCAACTGGGTGAGCGGGAGTCCGGCGAGCGGCGACAAGTCGGCTATCTCCGAGCATTTCGACAGCCAGAGTCTCCGCAGTCCCGGCAGGCTCCGGAGGAAGGTCACGTCGGTCAGCCGGTGATTGGCGGACAGCCTGATGGCCGTCAACCGGTCCGGATCGACCGCCCTCATGATGTCGTCCGCGGAGAGGTTCCCGACGAAGCAGATGTCCGACTTCTGGGGGAGCCCGGGCATCAGCCTCAGAGCGGTGGGGCTGTGCACCGTGATGGGACAGCCGGCGGGCAGCCGGCCGAGGATCTCCTCCGCGAACTCCTCGGTGTCGAACGCGCCCCACCTCCCCGAGAGCACCTCGTGGACAAGCGGGCTGGGGCTGGCGCAGTACCGTTTGAGCAATGTCAGGGCGGCGTCCCCGCCCACCGCCGCCGCCGTGCGGACGACGGCCGCCGCCTCCGTGTCCGGGAGCCCCTCCGGCCGCCCCGGCAGGAGGTCCAGGATGACCGACCCCACCGCGGCCAGCTCCAGCGCCTCGTCGGACGTACGCGGCGGCAGCAAGGTCGCCGCCCGTTGCTCCACCGCCGCCCGGACCTCCGGGACCAGCTCGTCGGCCTGCTCCAGACAGGCCATGGCGAGCAGCCGCAGTCGCGTCCGGTGGCCGGCGTCCCGGTCGCCGCGTGTCGTCAGCCGGTTGAGCAGCGCCGCCCGTTCGGCGGGCCGGGCGTGGGCCACGGCCATCCGTACGACGTCCTCCCATTGGCCGTCGTGGGCGTTCTGCACCAGCAGGCCGAGGTCGTGTTCCTCCACGGCCGCCTTCGCGCCGAGGTAGTCCTGGAAGGTGCGGTGGACGAAGTCGAGGGTGTCCGCCGTCGGCCTGCGCAGCAGTCCGCAGCGCGAGACCAGGTGGGTGAGGACGCGCCGGGCGTCGCCCTGCTCGGCGACGGCCGGCATCGCCGGGAGGGCGCCCTCGATGACGGCCAGCGCGGTCTCCTCCTCCATCTCCGCCTGTTTGTTGCGAATGAGCCAGTACGCCAGCCGTTGCAGCAGCCGGACCGCCTCCTGCCGGCTCAGGGTGATCCCTTCCGGGGCCTCGACACCCCGCTCGTGGTCCCTGCGCCCCAGCAGCATGGCCAGCGCCGCCTCGTACAGCTCCATCCGGCTCCGGGGGAGCCGGCTGCGGCGGTCGCGGTGGAGCGCGCACATCAGGGCGCACATCAGCGGGGTGGTCGCCAGCTGGGCCAGGGGCCGCTGGGCCCGTACCGCGTCCTTGAAGAGTTCTTCGAGGCCGGGGTCGGTGCCGGCCGCCGCGTGCCAGCGGGTGGCGAAGACGAGGACGTCCTTCCGGTCCATCGGCCGTACGGTCAGTTCCGCGAAACCCGCCCCGCCGAGCCAGCGTTCCGGCACCGCCGTCGGCCGTGTGGTGACGACGAAGCAGGAGTGCGGATAGGCGGCGATCAGATCGTGGAGCCAGTCCTTCGTCTCCTCGCGCCGCCGCGAAGGGACCTCGTCGATGCCGTCGATGAGCAGGAGTCCTCGCCCGCTCGTGAGGATCCGGTCCGTCCAGCCCGGCGGCTGCGCGGTCGCGAGGGGGCTCCTGATGGCTTCGAGGAAGCGCTCCGGAGCGGGCAGGGCGCTCTTGAGGTCGAGCCTGCGCAGGGGGAGGAAGAAGGGGACGGATCCCCGCAGGTGGGGGAGGGCGCCGGACGGGTCGCGCCGGGCGCAGGTGACGGCCAGCCATTGCACGAGCGTGGTCTTGCCGCTGCCCGCGAGCCCGCGGATCAGCGTCCGCCGCCGCCCCGCGAGGGCCTTCTCGGCGCGCTCGACCACGGCGAGAGCGCCGTCGTCGCGGCTGCTCGCCAGTTCCAGGCTGACGTAGGCGGGATCCAGCGGCCACCCCGCCGCGTGCGGTCCCTGCGGGTCGAGCCCGACGATGGTGAGCTCGCCGTGCCGCTCGACCACGTACCGGCGGTACCGCTCCTCGAACGCCGCGTCCTCCGCGCTGATCCGGAGGGCCTCCGGAGCGGCCTCCGCCGCCGCTCTCGCGTGCAGCGCGAGCAGCGGGCCCGGGTCGGCGCCGAGGGCCTTGGCGAGGGCCAGTACCGTGCCCTCCGCCGGTACCTTCCGCCCGTTCAGGGTCTGGCTGACGGTCGTGTGGCCCAGCCCCGCCCGCCGTTCCAGTGCCACATAGGTCAGCCCGCGCTCCAGCCGCAACCGGCGCAGGACCGTGCCCAGTTCGGCCAGTGCCCCGGACGCCCCCGCATCAGCACCCATGCGTTCATCTTCATACGCGCGAACGCCGGCGAACGGGAAATCGGCGAAGTTCGGCGCATGACTCCCGAACTGCTCGTCCTCATCGCGGCGTTCACCGCAGTCCTGTCGCGTACCGACACCACCCCCGCCGACCGCGCCGCCCTCCTCACCGCCTTCGTCAACGTCCTCACCCTGCTCACCCGGTAGCCGCCGCGACCGGGGAAGGCATGGCCAGGACCTCCTCGTACCGCCGCAGCACCAGCGCGGCCACCTCCGGGGCCGGCCCCAGGACGTCCGCGAGGTGGTCGGCCCCCCGCGCCCCCGCCGCGATACGGTCCGGCAGCCGTCCCGGCGCCAGGACGTACGGCGCGACCGCCACGCGCCGTACGCCCTCGGCGCCGCGCAGCGCGCGCACCGCGTCCTCGGTCCTCGGCGAGGAGGCGGAGGCGAACGCGGGCCGCACGGCACACCAACCACTCGTGTGCCGCCACTCCCGCGCGATTTCTGCGATCACCGCGATCGCCTCCGGGTCGGAGGAGCCCGCCGAGGCCAGGACGACCCCGGTCGAGCCCCGGTCGGCGTCCCGCACGCCGGCCTGTCGCAGCCGCCGGTCCAGCGCGTCCGTCAGCAGGGCCGACGGGCCCAGGACGTCCGCCTGGTGGACGGTCAGCGAGGGCAGTACGGCCGTCGCCCGGCCCAGCGCGGCCGGAATGTCCGCCTTGGCGTGGAACGCCCGCGTCAGCAGCAGCGGAACCGCGACCACTTCCCGTACGCCCTCCGCCGCCAGCCGTTCGAGGACGCGCGGCACGCCCGGCGCGCAGAAGTCCAGGAAGCCGACCTCCACGCGCAGCCCCGGCCGACGGGCCGCGACGCGCTCGCGCAGGGCGGCGACCGTGGCCGCGTGCCGGGGGTCGCGGCTGCCGTGGGCGACGAGGAGCAGCACCACGGAAGAGCCCCTACCGCGTCGCCAGGCCGCGCGAGCGCAGCACCCTGCGCTCCAGCGGGCTGAAGACGATCAGGTCGATGGCGATGCCGACGAACAGGATGAGGGAGATGCCGAGCAGCACCCCCGGCATGTCGGAGTCGGTGCGGGCGTTCTCCAGGTACTGGCCCAGGCCCAGGCCCAGGTCGGGCGAGGAGGCGATGAGTTCCGCCGCCATCAGCGATCGCCAGGAGAAGGCCCAGCCCTGCTTCAGTCCGGCGAGATACCCGGGCAGGGCCGCCGGCAGCAGGACGTGCCACGCCCCGCGCACGCCCGTCGCGCCCATCGTGCGGCCTGCCCGCAGATACAGCGGGGGCACCTGGTCGATGCCGGAGACCAGGCCGTTGGCGATGGACGGCACGGCGCCCAGCAGGATCACCGCGTACATCGCCGAGTCCGTGATGCCCAGCCAGATGACGGCCGCCGGCACCCAGGCCACCGACGGGAGGGACTGCAGCCCCGACAGGACCGGGCCCAGCGCCGCCCGTATCAGCGGCACCCTGGCCACCAGCAGTCCCAGGGGGGTGCCGATGGCGAGGGCGGCGAGGAAGCCGAGCAGGCCGCGCGAGACGCTGGTCCAGACGATGCCGAAGAGCGTGCCCTCCAGCCACAGCCGGCGCAGGGCGCCCCAGACGGCCGACGGGTCGGGGAGCTTGTAGTCGTCCGTGACACCGGCCAGGACCAGCAGTTTCCACACGACCAGCACCAGTACGACGGCGGTTATCGGTGGCAATACCTTGCGCAGCAGCACTTCCCGTAGCGGTGTCCGCTTCACCGGTACCGTGTCGAGGGCGTCGAGCCCGGCCTCCAGGCCGGCGAGATCCCCCTCCCCGGCCCGGGGGCGTTCGGTCTCAGTCCCGGCCATGGCGGCGGATCTCCCTCCGGAGCTCTTCGGTGATCTCGACCGACAGGTCGGCCACCGCCGCGTCCTCGATCCGGCGCGGCTGGGGGATGTCCACCGTCCACTCCCGCACCACGCGCCCAGGCCGGGACGACAGCAGCACCACCCGCTGGCCGAGCCGCACCGCCTCGCGGACGTTGTGGGTGACGAACAGCACCGACAGCGAGGTCTCCGACCAGATGCGCGTCAGCTCGTGGTGGAGCACGTCCCGGGTGATGGCGTCCAGCGCGGCGAACGGCTCGTCCATCAGCAGCACCCGGCTGTCCTGCGCCAGGGCCCGCGCCAGCGCCACGCGCTGCCGCATCCCGCCCGACAGCTCGTGCACGCGCTTGCCGTACGAGCCGCCCAGCCGGACGAGCTGGAGCAGCCGCTCCGCCTCCGCCCGGCGCTCCGCCCTCGGCACGCCGCGCAGCCGCAGGGCCAGCTCGATATTGCGGCCCGCGGTCAGCCAGGGGAACAGCGCGTGCTCCTGGAACATCAGCGCGGGGCGGCCGCCGGGCACCTCGATGGCGCCGGAGGTCGGCCGGTCCAGGCCGGCCACCAGGTTCAGCAGCGTCGACTTGCCGCAGCCCGAGGCGCCCAGCAGGCACACGAACTCCCCGGGGCGGACGTCGAGGGTGATGTCGTCGAGCACGGGCCGCTCCCCGTCGGCGCGGCCGTAGCTCTTGTGGACGTGGTCGATCCGGACGGCCGTATCCGGTGCCCGGCCCTCGCCGACGGCGGCCGTGGCGGACGTATTCGTGCTCAGTGCCGGTGCCATCCGGTCACCTCCTGGTCGGGGAGCGGGCATACGAGCCCCTACTGCCGCGTACACGTCACTGCCTGCCGAGTCGCGCCGCGTCGGCCGTGGGCCTGCCCGCGGCCTTGAGGACCTTGTTGAGCAGGGTCAGGTCGTAGATGCCGGTCAGGTCCGGCTTCTCCAGCAGCCCCGCCTTGACCGCGTGGTCCGCCTCGGCCTGGAGCGTGGAAGCCAGCGGGTCGTCCGTCGTCCTGATGGACTGCCACGCCGGGTCGAGGATCTCCGGCGGCAGTTCCTTGCCGGACAGCTTCTTCAGCGCCGCGTTGGCCGACGCCTTCGCCCGGTCGGGGTTGGCGGCGATCCAGGCGTTGGTCTTCACCGAGCCCCGCAGGACGGCCTCGACCACGTCCGGGTGGGTGTCGAGGAACTTCTGCGACACGATCACATTGGTGATGACGAACTTGCCGTCGGGCCAGAGGGTGCTCTCGTCCAGCAGCACCTTCCCGCCCTCCGACACCAGCTTGGAGGCCGTCGGCTCGGGCACCCAGGCGCCGTCCACGGAACCGGACTTGAATGCGTCGGGCGTCACCTTGTTGTCCGTGCGGACGACGGAGACGTCGCCCTTGCCGCTCTGCGGGTCGACCTTCCAGCCCTGCCCGGAGATCCAGTTGAGGAACGCCACGTCCTGGGTGTTGCCCTTCTGCGGGGTGGCGATCCGCTTGCCCTTGACGTCCTCCAGTGAGGAGATCTTCTTGGGGTCGACGACCAGCTTCACCCCGCCGGAGGCCGAGCCCGCGACGATCCGCAGGCTCTTGCCCTTGGACTTCGCATAGCCGTTGACGGCGGGCGACGGGCCGATCCAGCCGATGTCGATGGATCCCGCGTTGAGCGCCTCGATCTCCGAGGGACCGGCGTTGAAGGTGGTCGAGGCGAGCCTGGTGGTGCCCAGTTCCTTCTGGAGGATGCCCTCCTGCTCGCCGACCAGCGGCGTGGCGTGCGTGATGTTGGGGAAGTAGCCGATCCGCACGGTGTCGGCGGAGAGCTTCGCGCCGGTGGCGGCCGCGGGGCCGGCGGTGGTGCCGGAGGCCTTCTGGGAGCCGTAGCCGCAGGCGCCCAGGGCGATGGCCAGCAGCGGCAGGGCGGCGAGCGCCGGCAGTACCCGGCGAGCGGGGGATGACACGAGGGGGGTTCCTCTCGTTCAGCGATATGGGCGGTATGGGGGACGGTGACCGGCGTCAGCCCGCACATCGCCCCACGCCGCCCTGCCCGCTGCCGAGCGCACCGCTGCCGATGCGGCCGCCCTCCTTGTCGAACGTCGCGAAGACGTCCTGCGTCTGCCCCGTCATCGCTGGAAGTCCCAGCCCTCGTCGCCGTCCGCCGCCGCGAGCGGGGCGTCTGCCGTGAACGCCGCCCCGGCCATGCCCGCCGTCAGCGTCGTGCCGTCGGCGGGGTCGATCAGCAGGAACGAGCCGGTGCGCCGGGAGTCGGCGTACGCATCGAGCGCGAGCGGCTCGGCGGTGCGCAGGACGACCCGGCCGATGTCGTTGGCGGCCAGCTCGCCGGGGTCCGCGTGCTGGGTGAGGTCGTCGAGGGCCAGCCGCGACGGCACCGCCTTGACCAGCGCCTTCACCGTCCGCGTGGTGTGCTTGAGCAGCACCCGGTCGCCGGGGCGCAGCGGGCGGTCGGCCACGTGGCAGACGGTGGCCTCGACGTCCCGGGTGGTGCCGGGCGCCGCGCCGGCGGGGGCGATGAGATCGCCGCGCGAGATGTCGAGGTCGTCGGCGAGCCGCAGGGTGACCGACTGCGGGGCCCAGGCCACGTCCACCGGCCCGGCCAGGCCGTCGATGGCGGCGATCGTGCTCGTACGCCCCGACGGCAGCACCGTCACCGGCTCGCCGACGCGCAGCACACCGGAGGCGACCTGCCCGGCGTAGCCCCGGTAGTCGGGGTGCGCGGCCGTTCGGGGGCGGATGACGTACTGGACGGGGAAGCGGGCGGGCTCGGCGGTGGGATCGTCGCCGACGGGCACGGTCTCCAGGTGCTCCAGCACGGTCGGGCCGCCGTACCAGTCCATGTGGGCGGACGGGGTCACCACGTTGTCGCCCGCGAGCGCGGAGATCGGGATCGCGGTGACCTCGGGTATCCCGAGGGAGGCGGCGTACGCGCCGAACTCCCCGGCGATCGCGGCGAAGGCGGACTCGGCGTAGCCCACGAGGTCCATCTTGTTGACGGCCAGCACCACGTGCGGGACGCGCAGCAGCGCGGCGACCGCGGCGTGGCGGCGGGTCTGCTCGACGACGCCGTTGCGGGCGTCGACCAGCACCACGGCCAGCTCGGCGGTGGAGGCGCCGGTGACCATGTTGCGGGTGTACTGCACATGGCCGGGCGTGTCGGCGAGGACGAACCGGCGGCGGGCGGTGGCGAAGTAGCGGTGGGCGACGTCGATGGTGATGCCCTGCTCGCGCTCGGCGCGCAGCCCGTCGGTGAGCAGCGCCAGGTCCGGCGCGTCCTGGCCGCGGCCCAGCGACGCCCGCTCGACGGCCTCCAGCTGGTCGGCCAGGACCGACTTGGAGTCGTGGAGCAGGCGCCCGACGAGCGTGGACTTGCCGTCGTCGACGCTTCCGGCGGTGGCGAAGCGCAGCAGCGAGGTCGCCTGATCGGTGTCGGTGTCGGTGCTCATGGCTAGAAGTACCCCTCGCGCTTGCGGTCCTCCATCGCGGCCTCGGACAGTTTGTCGTCGGCCCGGGTCGCGCCCCGCTCGGTGAGCCGGGACGCCGCGATCTCGGCGATGACGGCGTGGATGGTGGCGGCGCCGGAGTCGACGGCGCCGGTGCAGGACATGTCCCCGACGGTGCGGTAGCGCACCAGGCGTCTCTCCACCCGCTCGCCGTCCCGGGGGCCTCCCCAGTCACCGGGGGCCAGCCACATGCCGTCGCGGGCGAAGACCTCGCGCTCGTGGGCGTAGTAGATCGAGGGGAGCTCGATCTTCTCGCGGGCGATGTACTGCCAGACGTCCAGCTCGGTCCAGTTGGACAGCGGGAAGACGCGCACGTGCTCGCCGGGGGAGTGGCGGCCGTTGTAGAGCTGCCACAGCTCGGGGCGCTGCCGGCGCGGGTCCCAGCCGCCGAACTCGTCCCGCAGCGAGAACACGCGCTCCTTGGCCCGGGCCTTCTCCTCGTCGCGCCGCCCGCCGCCGAAGACCGCGTCGAAGCGGTTGCCGCCGATGGCGTCGAGCAGCGGCACCGTCTGGAGCGGGTTGCGGGTGCCGTCGGGGCGCTCGCGCAGCTCGCCCCGGTCGATGAAGTCCTGCACGGACGCCACGTGCAGCCGCAGGCCCAGCTCGGCGACCGTGCGGTCGCGGTAGGCGAGGACCTCGGGGAAGTTGTGCCCGGTGTCCACGTGCAGCAGCGGGAAGGGGACGGCCGCCGGGGCGAACGCCTTGAGGGCAAGATGCAGCATGACGATGGAGTCCTTGCCGCCGGAGAACAGCAGCACCGGCCGCTCGAACTCGCCCGCGACCTCGCGGAAGACGTGCACCGCCTCGGACTCCAGCGCGTCCAGATGCGTCAGGGCGTACGGGCTGTCCTCTGTCGTCACAGCAGCCCCCTCTCCGTCAGCAGCGCGTACAGCGCCGCCGCCGACTCCTCGACGCCCTGCTCGTGCGCGGGGATCCGCAGGTCCGGGTCGGCCGGCGCCTCGTACGGGTCGTCGACGCCGGTCAGACCGGATATCTCGCCCGCCGCCCGCTTGGCGTACAGGCCCTTCACATCACGGGCGGAGCACACCTCCACCGGCGTGGCCACATGGACCTCCACATAGCCCGTGCCGCTCGCCTGATGACGTTTCCGTACCGCCTCGCGGGAATCCGCGTACGGCGCGATGACGGGCACCAGCACCGTCACGCCGTGCGCGGCCAGCAACCGCGCGACGAAGCCGATCCGCTGGACGTTGGTGTGCCGGTCCTCGCGGGAGAAGCCCAGGCCCGCCGAGAGGAACTCCCGGATCTCGTCGCCGTCCAGCACCTCCACCGGCCGGCCCTCGGCGCGCAGCCGGTCCGCGAGCGCACGGGCGATCGTCGTCTTGCCCGCGCTCGGCAGGCCGGTGAGCCACACGGTGGCGCCCACGCTCATGTTCCTCTCCAGCTCGTTCGACAGCTCGTTCGACAGGGGTTCCGTCATCCGTGCAGTCCGCATTCCGTCTTGCCCGTGCCCGCCCAGCGGCCGGCCCGCGCGTCCTCGCCCGTCAGCGTGCGGCGCGTGCAGGGCGCGCAGCCGACGGAGGTGTAGCCGTCCATCAGCAGGGGGTTGACGAGCACGCCGTGCTCGGCGACGTACGCGTCCACGTCCGCCTCGGTCCAGCGGGCGATCGGGGCGACCTTGACCTTGCCGCGCCGGGCGTCCCAGCCCACGACCGGCGTGCCGGCCCGGGTCGGGGACTCGTCGCGGCGCAGGCCGGTCGCCCAGGCGTCGTACCCGGCCAGGCCCTCCGCCAGCGGCTCGACCTTGCGCATCCGGCAGCACAGGTCCGGGTCGCGCTCGTACAGCTGCGGCCCGAACTCCGCGTCCTGCTCGGCGACGCTCCGGCGCGGGGTGAGGGTCAGGACCCGGACGTCCATCACGGCCCCGACCGCGTCCCGGG
Organism: Streptomyces sp. UNOB3_S3; assembly: GCF_020740895.1. GTDB lineage: Bacteria > Actinomycetota > Actinomycetes > Streptomycetales > Streptomycetaceae > Streptomyces. The sequence continues at coordinate 19,682 of NZ_JAILXP010000051.1, forward strand.
TGCCGATGGTCTCCGGGAAGTGGTAGCCGGTGTCCAGGAAGACCACGTCGACGCCCGGGCGGACGCGCGAGGCGAGGTGGGCGACCACGGCGTCCGCCATGGAGGCGGTGACGCAGAAGCGCTCGCCGAAGGTGTCGGCAGCCCAGCGCAGGATCTCCAGGGCGGGCGCGTCCTCCAGCTCCCGGCCGGCCTCGGCCGCCAGCTTCTCAAGGCCGTTCATTCGCCCGCTCCTTGACCAGGCCCCGGGCCAGCAGCCCGAGGAAGGAGAGCTTGAACGCGCGGTTGCAGGCGCCACACTCCCAGGCGCCGTGGCCCTGCTCACCGGGCCGCAGGTCCTCGTCCCCGCAGTAGGGGCAGTAGAAGGGGGCGGCGCGCTCGCTCATGGCCCCTCCTGATTGTTCTCCCCCAGAGCTGACGCCTGGGAGGTACCCCCATCTCCGCCCACGCGGCGCAGAGGTGCGGCCATCGTGGTCGTCTGCGGCCCGGCGGCCGCGTGCGCGTCGCTCACGAAAGCGCCTCCTCGTCGGCCCGGGTCACCCACTGGGCGAACCGTTCCCCCTCGGTTCTCTCCGCCTGGAAGCGCCGCAGGACGCGCTCCACGTAGTCCGGGAGCTCCGCCGAAGTGACCTTCAGGCCGCGGACCTTGCGGCCGAACCCGGCCTCCAGGCCCAGCGCCCCGCCCAGGTGGACCTGGAATCCCTCGACCTGCTCGCCCCGCTCGTCGGTGACCAGCTGGCCCTTGAGACCGATGTCCGCGACCTGGATACGGGCGCAGGCGTTGGGGCAGCCGTTGATGTTGATGGTGACGGGCTCGTCGAACTCCGGGAGCCGGCGCTCCAGTTCGTCGATGAGCGAGGCGCCGCGCGCCTTGGTCTCCACGATCGCGAGCTTGCAGAACTCGATGCCCGTGCAGGCCATCGTGCCCCGCCGGAAGGGCGAGGGCGCGACCCGCAGGTCCAGCGCCTCCAGGCCCGCCACCAGCGAGGACACCTGCTCCTCCGGCACGTCCAGCACGATCATCTTCTGCTCGGCCGTGGTGCGGACCCGGCCCGAGCCGTGCTGCTCGGCCAGCTCCGCGATCTTGGTGAGCGTGGTGCCGTCGACCCGGCCGACGCGCGGGGCGAAGCCGACGTAGAAACGGCCGTCCTTCTGCCGGTGCGCGCCGACGTGGTCCCGCCAGCGGTGGACGGGCTGCTCGGGGGCCGGGCCGTCGACGAGCCGGCGGCCGAGGTACTCGTCCTCCAGCACCTGGCGAAACCGTTCGGCACCCCAGTCGGCGACGAGGAACTTCAGCCGGGCGCGGTTGCGCAGCCGCCGGTAGCCGTAGTCGCGGAAGACGCCGATGACGGCGCCGTAGACGTCCGCCACCTCCTCCAGCGGCACCCAGGCGCCGAGCCGGACCCCGATCCTGGGGTTGGTGGACAGCCCGCCGCCCACCCACAGGTCGAAGCCCGGGCCGTGCTCGGGGTGGTGGACGCCGACGAACGCCACGTCGTTGATCTCGTGGGCGACGTCCAGCAGCGGGGAGCCGGAGACGGCCGACTTGAACTTCCGGGGCAGGTTGGAGAAGTCGGGGTTGCCGATGAAACGGCGGTGGATCTCCTCGATGGCCGGGGTGCCGTCGAGGATCTCGTCCTCGGCGATGCCGGCCACGGGCGAGCCCAGGATCACCCGTGGCGTGTCCCCGCAGGCCTCCGTGGTGGACAGGCCGACGGCCTCCAGCCGCCGCCAGATCTCGGGCACGTCCTCGATGCGGATCCAGTGGTACTGGATGTTCTGCCGGTCGGTGATGTCGGCGGTGCCCCGGGCGAACTCCTGGGAGACCTCGCCGATGACGCGCAGCTGCGCGGTGGTCAGCCGGCCGCCGTCGACGCGCACCCGCAGCATGAAGAACTCGTCGTCCAGCTCCTCCGGGGCCAGCACCGCCGTGCGGCCGCCGTCGATACCGGGCTTGCGCTGGGTGTAGAGGCCCCACCAGCGCATCCGGCCGCGCAGATCGCTGGGGTCGATGGAGTCGAAACCGGTCCTGGAGTAGATCGTCTCAATGCGTGTCCGCACATTGAGACCGTCGTCGTCCTTCTTGAACTGCTCGTTGGCGTTCAGCGGGGTGAAGTGACCGACGGCCCACTGGCCTTCGCCTCGGTGGCGGCCGGACTTGCGCCGCGCCGAGGCGGCGGGGGAGCGGGAAGGGGTGTCAGCCATGGGGAATTGTCCTTAAAGTCCGCATGCGTCACCGACAGGGTCGCCGGACAGGGCATACGAAAGGGAGGCAAGGGCCATCTCGCCGGCGCGACGGCGCCGACGGAGGGGAGGAACGGTGGTGCTGTGACTGTCAGCCCGCCGGACAGATGGCGCTGGACACGCGGCCGAGGTCGACGTGACGCCGACTCACCAAGGCGATTCCAGCTCGGGACATGACGGCAGCGTGGCACGGCAGTCTTCGGCCAGTCCACTATTGTCCGAATAGCAAGATGGACCATTCCGGGATGTGGAATGGTCCATTGATGCGCGAGCCGCCGCCCGCGCCCGCCCCGCCGGGTGCGGCTACGCCGCCTCCTCCGGGTGAGCACCAGGCCAGGGGCCCGGAGCTGGCACCTCCGGCTCTTCCGTCACCTCGGTGCCGAACACCCGGAAGCCGCGCCGCTCGTAATTGTCCAGCGCGTGCGGTCCGTCCAGGCTGCACGTGTGCAGCCACACCCGCTTCGTGGGCTCCCGCTCCGGCCACCGCGCGGCCAGGTCCCAGGCCCGCGCGGTCCCGACGCTCAGCAGGTGCCCGCCGATCCGCCGCCCCCGGAACCGCGGGATCAGCCCGAAGTACACGATCTCGACGGCCCCCTCCGGCTGGGGGTCCAGCTCCACGTACCCGGCCGGCGTGCCGTGCTCGTACGCCACCCAGGTCTCCGTCCCCGGCCGCTCCAGGAAAGCCGCCCACCGGTCGTACGACCAGCTCAGCCGGTCCGTCCAGGTGATGTCCCCACCCACCGCGGTGTACAGGAAACGGCTGAACTCCGGGCAGGGCACGGCCGCCCGTTCGATCCGGATGCCGGACGAGGCGTCCGGAACGCGAGCCGGCACGAGATCGGCCGGCGAGGTCTGCTCCATCGACCAGGTGGTCACGGTCGTCGTCGTGCTCTCGCTCATGGCCGAAACCTCATCACACCCCTGTCAGCGCTCCACGGGCAGCCCCCGGCGCACCGCCAGCACCAGCGGCGCCGTCGAGGCGGGCAGCAGGTCCTCGGGGACCTCCGGCTCCAGCAGATGCACCTCCAGCCCGTCGGCGAAGCGGTACGGGCGGTGGCTGAGCACCCCCGCCAGGGTGCGCCGCAGCCGGGAGAGCTCCGCCCGCACCGTCACCGTGCGCGAGGCGTCGCCGAAGAGGTCCGCCGCCAGCTGGGCGGCCGTCCGCCCCGCCCGGTGCCGGGCCAGCACGTACAGCAGCTCGGCGTGGCGCGGGCTGAGGTCGTGCGACCACTGGCCCGCCGCCCCGGCGACGCTCACCGTCCAGGTGCGCGGCTGGCGCAGGTCCAGCACCAGCCGCCCGGGCGGCGCCTCCTCGCCCGCGCCCCGGTCCAGCCGCACCAGCCAGCCGTCCGGCAGCGGCTCGAGCGTGCACGGCCCCAGGGACGGCAGCCACACCCGCCCCGGGGCCGCCTCCCGGGGCAGCACCACCCGGCTCACCGGCGCCATCCCCGTCACGGCCGCCGCCCAGCCGTCGCGGTCCACGGCCAGCGCCCGGCCGCCCAGCCGGGCCAGCATCGGCGCCGCGACCGTACGCAGCCGGTCCACCGACTCCCAGTGCCGGGCGCGCAGCTCCGCCTCGGACACCTTGGCCACGGCCGTCACCAGGGCCAGCGTCGTCGGATTGAAGGCGGGCACGGGCCCCGACACGTTCAGCACACCCAGCAGCCGCCCGTCGCGCGGGTCGTGCAGCGGCGCCGCCGCGCACGTCCAGGCGTGGTGCGTCCGCACGAAGTGCTCGGCCGAGTGGACCTGCACCGGCCGGCGCTCCACCAGCGCCAGCCCGATGCCATTGGTGCCCACCCGCTCCTCGGTCCAGGACGCGCCCACCTCGAAGCCCAGCCGGTCCGCGCTCCGGCGCACCCCAAGGCCGCCCTCCCGCCACAGCACCCGGCCCTCGGCGTCCGAGACCACGATCAGGTGCCGCACGGCGTCCACCGCCTCGCGCAGCCCCTCCCGCACCTGCGGCAGCAGCCCGCCCAGCGGGGAGGTCCGGCGCAGGTGCTCCACCTCCTCCACCGAGAGGAGGGCGACGGACCCGCCGGTGTCGGGGTCGAGGCCATGGCGGCGCACACGGTGCCACGACTCGCCGATCACCGGACGCGGTCGCACGGGGGACTCCGCGCCGGCGAGGGCGGCCTCCCGGATGGCGGGCAGCAGTCCCGCGTCGATCGGTATGCGCTTCACGCTGCAATGGTGCCGCCGGGAGCCGCTCCACGCCGGGTCATCCGCGATATTGCAACGCCTTGCAACCATTGCGAACGCACCCGGTCCGGGCGGACAGTGAAGGGGAGCGGCCGGAGGGTGGTGCCGAGTCGGCGCAGCATCACCCTCCGCGGCCTCCCACCTGCAACGGTTCCGTCCGGCCCGCTGCCTGGCCGCGGGGTGAACCGACCCGCCCGCGGCGGATACGGTTAGGTCGTGCAGGCAGCAAAAGAACATTCGGGCCGGGAGGTCGGCCGGCTCCGCAGGGCAAGGGCCCTGTACCGAAATGTCTCCAAACGCAGGATGGCGTGGCTGCTCCTGAAGGACACCGTCAACTCCTGCATGGAGTACCGGGTCACGGGACTGGCCGCCGAAGCCGCCTTCTTCACCCTGCTGTCGCTGCCCCCGCTGCTCCTCGCCCTCCTCGGGCTGCTGCGCTACCTGGACGACTGGACGGGCACCCGCACCATCCTCGGCATCCAGGAGAGCATCCTCACCGTGTCCTCCGCCGTCCTGTCGGACAAGGGCACCAAGGAGATCGCCGAGCCGCTGGTCCGGGACGTCCTCAAGCTCGGCAGCCCGGACATCATCTCCGTCGGCTTCGCCATCGCCCTGTGGTCCGGCTCCCGGGCCGTGAACGTCTTCGTCGACACCATCACGATCATGTACGGGCTGGAGGGCAAGCGCGGCATCGTGCGGACCCGGCTGCTGGCCTTCCTCCTCTATGTCGTCGCCCTCGTCATCGGGGCGGTGGCACTGCCGCTGATGGTGGCCGGGCCGGAGGCGGTGGTGAACGTCGTGCCCTGGAGCGCGGACGTCGTCCGCTTCCTCTACTGGCCCGTCGTCACCCTCCTGTCCATCGCCTTCCTCACCACGCTCTACCACGTGTCCGTGCCCGTGCGATCGCCCTGGGCGGAGGACATTCCGGGCGCCTTCGTCGCCCTCACCATGTGGGTCCTCGGCAGCCTCCTGCTGCGCGTCTACCTCACCCACAACGTCGAGGGCGTCACCATCTACAGCTCCCTCGCCGCGCCCGTCGCCGTGCTCCTGTGGATCGGCGTCTCGGCCTTCGCGGTGCTCGTCGGCGCCGCCGTGAACGCCGCGATCGACCGGGTCTGGCCCTCCGTCACCACCGCCGCCGCCCGCGCCGAGGTCGACCGGCAGCGCGAGGCCGCCGCCGCCCGCGCGGCCGCCGAGCGGGCCGCGCGCGCCCTGGTCCACGAGATCGACGACGACCCCTGGGAGCCCGAGGAGGGCGTCATCGGCCAGGACCGGGAACCCCCCTCGGAATTCCCCGAGCGCTGGGCCCAGTTCCTGCCCCCCGAGGACGTCCGCTCAAGGCTCCATAAACCGGATCACCAGCCCAAGCACGCCAAACCGAATAACAAGCACGAATAGCACCACTGGCGGGCCGCGAGAAAACCACTCGCGGCCCGTCGGCGTTCGCGCCTACGATCGTTGGCGTCCGGACAAATCCGCTCCACAGGAGGTGAGCACGCGATGACTGTCGTCGCCACGGGCCGTGCCCGCGCTCAGAAGACCATCCACACCTCCCTCCTGAAGGACCACAGTCTTGTCCGAGCTCAACGCTCCGCACCCCCTCTCCGCCTACGGCTGGGACTCGGGGTTCGCTGACAGCTTCACGCCCCACGCCGCCGAGGGGCTCGTCCCCGGGCGGATCGTCCGCGTCGACCGCGGCCGCTGCGACCTCGTCGTCGCCGACGGCGGGACGGGTGTACGCCATGTCATGGCCGACACCTCGCTCGTCACCACCGGCGACCCGCTGAACATCATGTGCACCGGCGACTGGGCCGCCGTCGACCTCGCCGGAGGGTATGTACGGGCCCTGCTGCCGCGCCGTACGGCCTTCGTCCGTTCCACGTCCTCCAAGCGGTCCGAGGGCCAGATCCTCGCCGCCAACGTCGACCACGCCGTCGTCGCCGTCTCGCTCGCCGTCGAGCTCGACCTGGGCCGGATCGAGCGGTTCCTGACGCTGGCCTGGGAGAGCGGTGCCACTCCGCTCGTCGTCCTCACCAAGGCCGACCTCGTCCCCGACCCCGCCACCCTGGCCCACCTCGTCGCGGACGCGCAGACGGCGGCGCCGGGCGTGACGGTGCTGGCCGTCAGCGCCGAAACGGGGGAGGGCGTCGACGCCCTCGCGGCCGAGCTGTCGGGCGGCGCGTCCGTCCTCCTCGGCCAGTCCGGCGCCGGCAAGTCCACGCTGGCCAACGCCCTCGTCGGCGGCGAGGTCCAGACCGTCCGGGCGACCCGCGACCGCGACGGCAAGGGCCGCCACACCACGACCACGCGCAACCTGCTGCCGCTGCCCGGCGGTGGCGTCCTCATCGACACCCCCGGGCTGCGGGGAGTGGGCCTGTGGGACGCGGAGGACGGCGTCGGCCGCACCTTCCCCGAGATCGAGGCCCTCGCCGAGGACTGCCGCTTCCACGACTGCGGCCATACGACGGAACCGGGCTGCGCGGTCCTCGCGGCGCTCCAGGACGGCACCCTCCCGGCCCGCCGCCTCGACAGCTACCGCAAGCTCCTCCGCGAGAACGAGTGGATCGCCTCGCGCACCGACGCCCGCCTGCGGTCGGAGATCCGCCGCGACTGGAAGCGGAAGCAGGCGGAGGGGAGGGCGTCGATGGCGCGGAAGAGGGGGGTCAGCTGACGCCGGGGGAGGACCCCCGGGGCGTTTGCGCCCCCCAGGCCCCCGGAGGGGCTTCTCCCCCGCCGGGGGCCTGGGGCGGCAGCCCCTACGCGGGGCCCGCGCAGTGGCGGGTCGCCAGTGCCTCCACCGCCGTGAGGTCCCGCGCCTCCAGTGCGTCCAGCAGCCGCAGGTGCTCCGCCGCGTGCGCCGCGAGACCGCCGGCCGGCACCCCGGGACACTGGGCCCGCCGGTGCAGCTCCTCCGCCACGATCACCAGCTGCCGGTTGCCCGACAGCTCCAGCAGCGCCCGGTGGAAGGCCCGGTCGGCCTCCGCGTAGGCCGCGCGGTCGCCCTCGGCGGCCACGGCGGCCGCGCGCTCGGCCAGCGGCCGCAGCTCGCGCCAGCGGGCCGCCGGCGCCGTGCGGGCGACCCGCAGCAGGGCGGGCACCTCCAGCAGGGCGCGGACCTCCGCGAGCTCCTCGTGGTCGCGCTCGGTGCGGCTGGTGACGCGGAAGCCCCGGTTGGGGACGACCTCGACCGCGCCCTCCAGCGCCAGCTGCTGCATGGCCTCCCGCACGGGAGTCGCGCTCACCCCGAACCGCTCGCCGAGCGCGGGCCCGGAGTAGACCTCTCCGGGCACGAGCTCACCGGCGACGAGCGCCTTGCGCAGGGCGTCGAGCACCTGCCCCCGGAC
>NZ_JAILXP010000510.1 GCF_020740895.1 Streptomyces sp. UNOB3_S3
GCGCTCCCCCGCGCCCGGGCCCCGCAGGTCACCGCCCCCAGGGCGCCGCCCGTGGCGGCGGCCGACCGCGCCGAGCTGCTCCCCGTCCTACGGATCTAGACCGCCCCACCACGGCCCGCGCCGGGCCGTGCTCCGGCACACCCAGATTCCGTACGACCCAGGGAGTCCCCTCCTCATGTCCGCACGTCCCGCACGCCTCTCCTCGCCCTCCCGCCGTCTGGCGGCCGTCGGCGCGGTCCTCGCCCTCGTCGTGGCGGTCGTCGCCGCCGGCATCGCCATCGCCAAGAACACCGGAGGCTCCGGCAAGGACAGGCCCGCCGCCGACTCCGGGCCGTCCTTCGACCCCAACCAGGCCACCTACGACAAGCTGGAGCAGGCCACCAGCCGCCGCAAGGACGGCGACCCGCTCGCGATCGGCAAGGCCGACGCCCCCGTCGTGATGGTGGAGTACGCCGACTACCAGTGCTCCTACTGCGGCCGCTTCACCCGGGAGACCCAGCCCGAGCTGGTGAAGAAGTACGTCGACGCGGGCGTCCTGCGCGTCGAGTTCCGCAACTTCCCGATCTTCGGCAAGGACTCCGAGCGCGCCGCCCGCGCCTCCTGGGCCGCCGGGCGGCAGGGCCGCTTCTGGCAGTTCCACGACGAGGTCTTCGCCAAGCTCCGCAAGGGCGACGCGCTCGCCGAGGACAAGCTCGTCGACATGGCCGGCAAGGCCGGTGTGAAGGACCTCGACGCGTTCCGCGCCGACCTGAACGGCACCGAGTCCGAGGCGGCCGTGAAGAAGGACCAGGAGGAGGGCTACTCCCTCGGCGTGCAGAGCACCCCGACCTTCCTCGTCGGCGGCCGGCCGCTCGCGGGCGCCCAGCCGATGAAGGAGTTCGAGGCCGCCATCGCCCAGGCGAAGGCGGTCAAGGAGGCCGCCGGGAAGTCGGGCAAGTGACCGACATCGGCTATCTCGCCGCCTTCCTCGGCGGCGTCCTCGCCCTGGTCAGCCCGTGCAGCGCGCTGCTGCTGCCGGCGTTCTTCGCCTACTCCCTGGCCAGCCCCACCCGGCTCCTCGCCCGCACGGGCGTCTTCTACCTGGGGCTCGCCACCACCCTCGTCCCCCTCGGGGCCGCCTCCAGCGCCGCCAGCCGGCTCTTCAACGGCCACCGCGATCTGCTGATCACCGTCGGCGGCTGGGTGGTGATCGCCATGGGCGCGGCCCAGATCGTGGGCCTCGGCTTCGCCTCGAAGAAGGCGCAGGCGGCGGCGGGGCGGATCACTCCGCGCACGGCCGCCTCGACCTTCCTCCTGGGCTGTGTCTACGGACTGGCCGGCTTCTGCGCGGGGCCGATCCTCGGCGCGGTGCTGACCGTGACGGCCGTGGACGGCGACCCCCTCCACGGGGCGTCGATGCTCGCCGTCTACGCGCTGGGCATGGCGCTGCCGCTGTTCGTGCTCGCCCTGCTCTGGGACCGCTTCCAGCTGGGGCGGCGGCGCTGGCTGCGCGGGCGGGAGCTGCGCCTGGGCCGGCTGCGGCTGCACACCACCTCGCTGGTGTCGGGCCTGTTCTTCATCGCCATCGGGGTGCTCTTCCTCGGCTTCGGCGGGACGACCGGACTGCCGGGGATCATCGACGCCGAGCAGGAGTTCCGGCTGGAGGAGCTGGTCTCCCGGGTGGGCGGCGCGGTGCCGGACTACGCGCTGCTGGCTGTGCTCGCGCTGGTGGCGGCGGGCGCGCTGGCGTGGTTCGCGCTGCGGCGCCCGGCCGGTGAGCCCGCCTCCGGCGGACCGGACGGCACCGAGGGCCCGTAGGCCCGGCGGTGCCGTGGGGTGCCCGGCGGACGGGCACCCCACGGCGGGCCCCAGGGGCCCGGCGACCGTCAGAACTGGACGTCGGAACAGGCGTAGAACGCGTTGCCCGTGTCGGCGACGGTCCAGACGGCGAGGATCAGCTGCTTGCCGCTCTTTCCCGCCGGGAGCGTGCCCTGGTGGGTGACCGCGGCGTCGGGGACCCGGCCGCCGTAGGGGACGGTCAGGAACGGCTGGGGGTCGAGATCGGCCCTGGTGAGCGGCCGGTTCGGGTCGTAGTGGTCGTTGGTGATGTAGTAGCGGAAGTCCGTGGTGGCGTGGCGGGCCGTCAGCTTCCAGCGGAAGCCGTAGCCCTGCCCCGCCGTGACCTTGGTGGCCGGCCAGTCCCCGCCGCGCGGGTCGTCGAGCTCGGCGAAGCGGCTGTTGCCGCCGGCGCAGAGCGTGCCGTCGGACGGGCCGTGGGACGGGAAGCCCTTGGGGCCCTCGACGGACTGGGGCTCCCACTGGATCTCACCGCAGTCGCTCACCGCGCCCTGGGCGCAGAAGACCTGCCGGCTGGTGGGCGCGTCGGTGTAGCCGTGGCTGTTGGCGCTTCCGGTGGGGACGAGGGAGATACAGGCGACGCTCAGGCCGATGATCGCCGCACTGATCCTTTTGCGCATACGTCACTCCTCGAGAACGTGGGGGGTTCTGTGAGTCGAGTGGATTTGCGGTCTAGACCAAGGCTGAGGCTAATGACGGCCGATGGTCATGTCCAGGCCAAAATCGCACTCTTGACGTCACCCCCGGTCGCACCGCTCCTCATCGCCCGTACAGGTGACCGGCGATCCGGCCTCCTCGTCCCAGCGGAAACCATCACGGTCGGACGGCTCGATCCGGCCGTACATCCGTGCGTCGAAGTACGCGAGGCTGGAGATCCGCACCCGGGTCCCCGGGCGGGCCGCCTCGACGTAGCGCCCGCCGCCCAGGTAGATCGCGACGTGGTGCACCCCGGAGGCCCGGCCGTCGCTGGACCAGAAGACGAGGTCGCCACGGGCGAGGGCGCCGCGCGGAATGCGCCGGGTGGCGCGGTACTGGTCGGCCGCCAGCCGCGGCAGCCGGACCCCCGCCTTCTGGTACGCCTGCTGGACGAGCCCGGAGCAGTCCCAGCGGTGGGGGCCGGCGCCGCCGTAGGCGTAAGGATCACCCAGATGGCCCAGCGCGAAGGCGATGGCGGGCTCCAGCCTGCGGATCCTGGCGCTCTCGCCGGTCCCGCCACCCTGATCGGCGACGTCGTCGCCGTCGACGGCGGTCGTGTCGTCGGTGTCGGCGAGGGCCTCGGGGGGCACATCGGCGGGCAGGTCCTCGGGAGCGGTGTCGGGCGGGCCGCCGTCCGGGTCGTCGGCGGCGACGGCCACCGGGTCCGGAAGGGGATCGGGCCGCTCGGTGGCGAGGGCGAACGTGCCCGTACCGGCGAGCAGCACGGCCCCCGCGGCCGCCATCGCCGCCCGGCGCCCGGTGCGCCGCGGGCGCTGCGGGCGCCGGTGCCGGCCGCGCCCGCCGGGTATCTCCTCGGGCATCTCCCCGCCGCCTTTCCCTCGGTTCCGCTCGGCACAGCTTCTCAGCGGCCGAGCCGGACCGCATGTCGCGAGACAGTCACCTTCCGTAATAAATATCGCCCGATTTTCAGGCACAGCGGCCTCCGCGGTCGGAGGCACCCCTGAACGTCGGGTAGAGTTTCCGTTGTCAGCAGGCGCCGCTAGCTCAGTTGGTTAGAGCAGCTGACTCTTAATCAGCGGGTCCGGGGTTCGAGTCCCTGGCGGCGCACGCGAGTCTCAGGGCTCCTCACCATCGGTGGGGAGCCCTGAGTCGTTCTCTGTTCGATGCGAACATCTACACGCATCATTGATGACCGCTTCCGCAACATTCGTAAGCATCTTCGTTCGACGTACCGCTTTGCCCGGTAAACACCTTGTTTCACCCTTGCGATCATGATGCGCGGTCCGAGATCCTAAAGCGCACGGCTTCACCCAATGTCACGTCGCCAACGGGGAGTTGGGTGGCGCCCGCAGGGAGCCGGCACGGGTATGCCCGCGCGCGGCCAGGGGGGCCGGGGGGCCCGCGAAACGGCACACACACGCAGTGAGCATGCGTGCGGGGGGAATGACTCATGACGTCCACGCCTGCCGACGCCCGGCAGCAGTCCTACGAC
>NZ_JAILXP010000511.1 GCF_020740895.1 Streptomyces sp. UNOB3_S3
ACCCGCGGCCCTCCCCCTGGGCGAGACCGCGCGGGAGCGACAGGCCCGCCTGGCCACCTACGCCCTGGGCGGCACCGCCGCACTGGTCGCCGCGATCGCCGGCTCCGCCGTCGTCGTACGGGACCGCAACCGCCGCCGCGGGCGCGTGGGGCCCTGACCACCGCCCGGCTCATGAGGCGGCAGCGCCGCCGGGGCCGCAACCAGCCGCCGTCCGCCGAGAGCGGGGCGGTGCACCGCAGATAGGAATCCATGACTCAGCCACCACCTCTTCCCCCGCACGGCGGGGAGCTGCCGCCGCAGGACCGCGCCGCCACCCGTGTCGACCGGCCCGGCACCCCGCCGGCGCCGCCGGGAGCCGTACCGCCGGCCGGTCCCTCGGGCGCTCCGTCCGCCGGTCCCTCGGGCGCCCCGGCCGCCGGGCCGTCGGGCGCGTCCGGCTTCGGCCCGGCGCCCCAGCCCTTCGGACCCGCCGCGGCGGCCATGGCCTCGGCGGCCACGGTGACGGCCGGTGCGGCCGGCCCGCGCGGGGGCGGCAAGGCCCGCAAGGCCCTGGCCATCGGGCTGGGGCTGCTGCTGGCCGCCGGCGCCGGGACGGGCGGCTGGCTGCTGTGGGGCCGGGGCGGAAACGATCCTGCCCCGAAGGCGAAGGGGCCCGCCAAGGCCGTCGACGCCAAGCTGGACTGGATGGCGCCGGTGCCGGACACGGACAAGGAGCACGGGCTGAAGCAGATGGCCCCCCTGTGGTTCGCCAAGGGCAACGCCATCATGACCACCAGCAAGGCGGTGACGGCGTACAACGCCGAGACGGGCAAGCCCGCCTGGAGCGTCCCGGTCCCCGGCTTCGCCTGCAAGGCATCCCCGAAGGCCGTCGACGGCGTCGCCGCGGTCATCCACGGGAAGGAGCAGTACGACTGCAACATGCTGATGGCCGTCGACGTGGAGCACGGCCGCGTCCTCTGGTCGAAGGAACTCACCAACGACAGGGGCCTCAGCAGCAACCACGACGGGTCCAGCGTCAGCATCGACCGGGGTCTCATCTCGGTGGCGGACACGGGCGGCACCCCCAAGGTCTTCGCCGTCGGGAACGGTGAACGGAAGAAGCCCCGGGACTTCGGCTGCCGGGAGTACGGCGCGGTCGCCGACCGCTCGCGCCAGCTCGTCCTCGCCCAGTGCCAGCCCTTCGGGCGGATCTTCGTCATGAAGACGCAGCCCAGGTCCGACCTGGAGAAGTGGATCTGGAAGGTCCCGGACGGGCTCACCGTGCAGAACGTCCTCTCCGTCGAACCCGCGCTGCTGGTGGTGGGCAGGGAGAACGACAGCGACCCCTCCGACCTCGTGAGCCTGGACGAGAAGGGCCACCTGCGGAGCCTGATCTCCATCTCGGCGGGACCGTACGACTTCAGCGACTGCTGGAAGAGCGACCTGACGAGCTGCCGCGGCGCGGTGGTCGACGGCGACACCGTCTACCTGCCCACGAAGAGCGCCGACATGAACGCCGACGGCGTCAACGTCAACGCCGTCGTCGCGATCGACCTGGCCACGGGCAAGAAGCGCTGGACCGCCCCGCTGGGCGGCAACCGGGGCAACCGCCCCGTGGCCATGCGGGACGGGCGTCTGCTCGTCTACCAGCAGGCGACGAAGGACGAGAGCGGAAAGCTGCTCTCCCTCGACCCCGCCGACGGCAAGGCCGCCGACTTCATGCGGCTTCCCCAGGAGTCCAACGAGCAGGAATTCGCCATCGCCCGCAGTGGAAGCGCCTATTTCCACGACGGCCGCTTCTACCTGGTCGCGAACGAGAGCCTGTTGCGCAGCACGATGATGATGGCTTTCCACTGACGAGTGCGTGCCAGAACGAGAAACGGAATCCAGGAGCCAAGTCAGTGACGCAGCCACCCCAGTACGGCTATCCGCACCAGCCGTCGTCGGCACCACTTCCCCCGATGACATCGTCCCCCGTATCCACCCCGTCCGCCCCGCGACCAGTTTCCAGCCTCGGCGGGAACTTCACGCCCCGCCGGCCCCCATGGCGCAGACCGGCCGCACTCATCGGCCTGGTGGTCGTCCTCCTGCTCGCCGCCGGCGGCTGGGCCCTGTGGTCGTTCACGGGCGGCGAGCCGTCGAAGCCGAAGGGGGCGAACGACGCCGCCCACGCCCCCGCCGCGGGCTCGGTCGCCTGGCTGGCGGAGGCGCGCGTGAAACCCGACGAGGGGATGCGGCAGGCCCTGGGCACCTGGTTCACCTCGACGCTCGTCGTCAAGGCCGAACCGGATGTCGTCACGGCCTACGACGTCAGGACCGGTGAGAAGAAGTGGTCGTTCCTCCTCACCGGCTCGCTCTGCGCCGCCTCCCGGGAATCCGAGGGGGACGTGGCGGTCATCGCCGTCATGTTCGGGACCCACTGCATGAACCTCAAGGCCATCGACCTGCGCGACGGCCACCGCGTCTGGGACGAGCTCCTCATGGAGGAGAAGGAGGCGGGCGACAACCTCGACCCCCGGAAGTGGGGCAAGTCCGGCCCCAGGCTCGCCCTGTACGACGGCCACGTCTACACGACCTGGAAGGACGGCGAGCAGACCCGCCGTCTCTCCGACGGCAAGCGCGTGGACCAGCGGAAGCAGGACGCCTGCGAATGGGCCGACACGGCGGGCGGCAAACAGCTGATCGCCGTCACCTACTGCGGGGCGAGCGAGATCAAGCTCCGCTCGCTCGACCCCAAGAAGCTGGACAAGCCGAAGTGGAACTCGTCCCTCAAGCGCAATGACGGCTTCGTGTCCGTCATCTCGACGGACCCGCTCGTCCTCTCCCAGTCCCCCGGAATGGGCGGTGAGAGCAGCCGGTACGACTTCGTCGTACTGGACCCGGCGACCGGCAAGGAGAAGGCGCGCGTCGCCTACAACAGCTACTGGCGACTGGGCGCCTGCTTCCTCTCCACCTCGGGCTGCACGGGAGCGCTGGCCGACAAGGGCAGCAACAGCCTCTACGTCGCCGGCCAAGGCGTGACCATGGCCTACGACCTGACCACCGGCAAGGAACGCTGGACCTACAAGAGTGACGCCAACCGCGTCACCGTGCCGACCGCCGTACGCGACGGCAAGCTGGCCACGTACGTCCCCGCGACCGCCGAACGCCGCGGCCGGCTCGACTACGTCTCCACCACCGACGGCAAGGTCGCGCGCGTGGTCGAGCACTCGGACGCCGAAAAGGACCGCAAGAACGAGTCGATGATGGCCAAGGTGACCTTCCCCCGCCTGGTGAACGGCCGGCTCCTCCTGGTCGTCGACGGGGGAGTCGGGAGCGACCAGGACGGCATGATCATGGCGATCAGCGCGCCGGACGCGTGAGGCGGCGCGGTGGGGCGTGCCGCACTCACGCCACGCCCCACCGCCGCACTCACTCCTTGCCGCCGTCCTCGATGCCCTCCTCGTCGACGTCGATGTCGAACTCCCCGTCGCGCACCCCCAGCACGAACGCCTCCCACTCGCTCGCGGTGTAACGCAGCACCGTGCCGGGGTCGTTGGACGCCCGCATGCCGACGGCACCGCCCTCCAGATACGCGATCTCCACACGCACCTCGGAAGTGTCGCCCGGGGCACTGAGCCACTCGGCGCCCGAGATGTCCATGGCGTACAGCGCTTCCTTCTCTTCTTCTGTGGCCACTGCGCGGGACTCCTCTTCCGATCAGCCGACGGTATGGGTGCGAGGCACCGCCGCCGACGCTAGCAACCGGAGGGGGTGCGGGGACGGGACTTCGGCCACCAGTCCCCCGATCGATGATGTTTCCGAAGTGCAGAAAGAATTCGTTCCATGACTCAGCCACCACCGCCCATGCCGCCGCACGAGCCGGTCCGCACCCCGCAGATATGGGACACCGACATCAGCCAACGCTCCTCGGCGCCACCGGGCTTCGGCCCACCGCCACCGGCGTTCGGCGAGGGTGATACCGGCGGGGGTGATACCGGCGGGGGCGGTAGTGGGC
>NZ_JAILXP010000512.1 GCF_020740895.1 Streptomyces sp. UNOB3_S3
GGCGTCTGTCCGTACGCGGTGGCGGGATCCACCGGGGCGGGCTCAGCGGGATCGGCAGCGGGCCCGGAGGCCGCCGGGGCCCCCTTCTCCAGCGCGACAGGCGCGACAGGCGCGACAGAGGCAGCGGGGGCAGCAGGCGTGGCAGGGGCAGCGGCCGCGACAGGCTCGACCGTGGGCAGCTGCGCCGTCCTGTCGTCGGCCGGCGCGGGGGCGTCGGCCGGCATCGCCGGCGGTGACGTCGGAGACTCCGGCCGCGGCTCCGCCGCGGACGGAACGGAGGCGCCCTCGTTCTCGGTGCTCACAGTTGTCTCCTCTGTCGAAACGCTTCATGCCCGGCCACGATCACCAGGGTCCGCGTCCAGCCTTTCCCATGGCACGTCAGACCACCGTAAGCGGAGGCTGTGACCTCGGCCGCCGGTCCTTACTACCGACAAATCGTCCCCCATGCGCGATTGTGCCAGCCGGTGGCACCATAACGCGGTGACCCAAGAGCGCCACCTCCTCGACGTCGTCGCCCACCGCGGAGCCTCCGAGGACGCTCCGGAACACACCCTGGCCGCCTACCGCAGGGCGATCGAGGACGGCGCGGACGCGCTGGAGTGCGATGTGCGGCTGACCGCCGACGGGCATCTCGTCTGCGTCCACGACCGCCGGGTCAACCGCACGTCCAACGGGCGGGGCGCCGTGTCCACCCTGGAGCTGGCCGACCTCGCGGCCCTGGACTTCGGCTCGTGGAAGGCCGCGGCGGGCGAGCCCGAGGCGCCGGACCGCGACACCGACCCCGATCCGGCGCGGGTGAGCGGCCTCGCCGCCGACCGCGAGAGCACCTCCGTGCTCACCCTGGAGCGGCTGCTGGAGCTGGTCGCCGACTCCGGGCGCCGGGTCGAGCTGGCCATCGAGACCAAGCACCCCACCCGTTGGGCGGGCCAGGTCGAGGAGCGGCTGCTGGCCCTGCTGGACCGCTTCGGCCTCGCCCAGCCGCCGCCGGACGAGCCCTCGCCCGTACGGGTGATGAGCTTCTCCGCCCGGTCCCTGCACCGGGTCCGGGCGGCGGCGCCCGCGCTGCCCACCGTCTATCTGATGCAGTTCCTCAACCCCCGCTACCGCGACGGCCGGCTGCCCCAAGGCGTGCGGATCGCCGGGCCCAGCATCCGTATCGTCCGCAACAACCCGGACTACGTGGCACGGCTGCGCCGCGCGGGCAACGCCGTGCACGTCTGGACGGTGAACGAGCCGGAGGACGTCGAGCTGTGCGTCCGCCTCGGCGTGGACGCTGTCATCACCAACCGGCCCAAGGCCGTCCTGGCCCAGCTCGGCCGGAAGTAGCCGTCGGCGAGCCGGCGGAACTTGATCGGCCGTTCGGCTGATCCGGAGGCTCCGGCGCCATTACATGGAGTGCACCGGCGCGTTCGGTGCGTATCCGGCCGTCGTGAGTGCCCCACCGGGCGGAGGTTGGCCGGTTTCCGGTCCAGTCCATTGGGGCATCCATCCCCTGACGTGGGGCGAAGGAGGTCTCGGGGGTGGCGTTGGTGGTGGCACAGGAGGTGCCCACGTCGTCGATCATGGCCGTACCCCATGGTCCTGCCGGTGTGGGCGAGGCGAGACACCGGATGCGCAAGGAATTGCGCGCCGGCGGGGTACCGGATTCGGTCATCGACGACGCGGTACTGATCCTTTCCGAGCTGCTCAGCAACGCGTACCGCCACGGGCGCCCGCTGAGCCGTGACAACGGCGACCGGGGCCCGGACGATCCCGGCCTCGTCCGGGCCGCCTGGCGGGTGGACGGGCGCGGCAGGCTCACGGTCGAGGTGACCGACGGCGGCGGGCCGACCCGCCCCTTTCCGGCCACTCCCTCGGTCACCGCGCGCGGCGGCCGCGGACTGAACATCATCAACGCGCTCTCCCAGGACTGGGGCGTCCGCGACGCCACCGGCGAGGTGACGGTCTGGGCGGCGCTCTCCGCGCGCGCCGGTTTCGCTACGCGCGTCGATCCCGGCCCGGCTGCCCTGGGCTTCCCCGACCTCACCGGTTTCGAGGACCTCACCTAGCCGACCCGGTCCGCGCGCTTGCCGCGTCGACGCGCGTAGACACATGTGTCGACAGTGGTCGGCAGACTGTGACAGCTGTACCCGCTCGTCTCCGCGCTCGTCCGTGCACCCCACCGCTGCCGTGCGACGCGTCGCCGCGCCTCGCCGCGCCTCGCCGCGCCTCGCCACGCGCCGCCACGCGCCGACACCGGTCCCGACCCGGCAGCCGCCCTCCCGGCGGCGGGCGCCGTACGCCACTCCCGCGTACGCGCCCGCCCGCGCGACCTCTCCCGCGCGCCCGGCCATGCCGTCACAGCCGGGCGCTAGGCTCGCGCCCGCAGGCAAACGGCCTGCCTCGGAAATCGAGAAATCGACCAGCCCCGGGCCCGGGCCGCGCACCCCGCAGGACGGACGGGCCGGACGGGCCGGACGCACCGATCGGGAGACACGCACACCATGGCCAAGAAGCGCCGCCCCCAGACCAAGGCCGCCCAGCCGCACGCCGGTGACGTGGTGGTCCCCGTCGTCGGCGCCCGTGAGCCCTGCCCCTGCGGCTCGGGCCGCCGCTACAAGGCCTGCCACGGCCGTGCCGCCACCCACGCCGCCGTCGAGCTGGTGCGGCGGCCCTTCGAGGGGCTGCCCGGCGAGGCCGACTGGGTCGCCCTGCGCGAGCTGGTGCCCGCCGCGACGGTGGAGCTGAAGCTGAAGGACGGGCTGCCGGAGGGCGTGCCGTCGGTCACCCTGGCGACGGTGCTGCCGATGGCCTGGCCCGCGCTGCGCCGCGACAACGGCGCCGTGCTGCTCGGGCTCCAGAACGACACCGCGACCGGTGACATCAGCCGCGACATGGCCGACACCCTGCTGCGCGCCCTGAGCGCCGAGCCCGGCACCCCGGTCGCCGCCGAGCGGACCGGCGCCGAGGGGCCGCGCCTCCAGGACCTGCTGGACCCGGCCGCCCCCTTCGAGCCCGTCGTCCACACGGGCTTCGAGTTCTGGGTGGAGAACGCGGAGGGCGCCACCGGCGAGGTCGCGGCCTCGCTGGAGCGGGCCAACGCCGCCGCGATCCCGACCGTCCGGCTCTCCGGCGTCGGCTCCGCCTACTGGTGCGAGACCCCGGAGAAGAACCACCTGCGCTGGGTGATGACGGTGCCGGAGGAGGAGCTGCTGGACGCCCTCGCGCGCCTCCACGCGGCCGGTACGAGCTCGCTCGGCGAGGGCACCCGCCTCGTCGGCTCGTTCCGCGCGCACGGGCTGACCGTGCCGGTGTGGGACCTGCCGACCACGATGCGCGCGGAGGACGTGCAGAAGCCGGCGGAGGCCTTCGCGGAGCGGCTGGCGGCGGCGCTGGCGGACGAGGCCCCGCTGACCGCCGAGGAGCGCCGCGCCCGTGGCGGCCTCACGAGCCGTCAGGTCACCCTGAACTGAGGCCGGCTGAGCCGGACGGGGCGACCTGAGCATTGGCCGGGGCGACCCGGCCGATGACGATCACACGGAAAGCTCATGATCGTCATTCGGACACGCCCGCCACCCACCCGGAATCGGCCGCACCGTCGAACAGGGCCGGATGGGGCACTTCCGGTGCCCCGGAACGGTAAACGACCGGTCAAGCCGCGTGACTCCTGTCACAACTCCCGCTGTCAGACCGGAAATCGGCGTCCGGAAATCCACGATCGAATTTGCGAACCGCGGATCTCTTGTTACCGTTCTAGGAGCCCGGTCGCTGGTGCATCCCCCGTCGCCAGCGACCGGGCGTTTCCATGCCCGGATGCCGTCAGGACGCCGTCCGGACTCCGCCCGGGCGCCACTCGAAGGCCGTCTGGGCTCCGCTCGGACACTGCCCGAGCACCGACGGGACACCGTCCGCCGCCTTCCGGCGCCCCTCCGCCCCGGCCCCGGCGCTCCGTCGGCACCGGCACGGCACTCC
>NZ_JAILXP010000513.1 GCF_020740895.1 Streptomyces sp. UNOB3_S3
CCCTGCCCCGGTCCACCCCCGTACGCGACGTAAGCTCAGGATCATGACCTGGGCCAGCGCCCTGAAGAAGACCGCCCGCGCCGGGCTGACGATCGAGCGGATCACCCTCGAACCGCTCGTCGCCATCCGCGGCGCGTGCGGCGTCGCCATCGTCGTCGGCCTGATGCTGGCCTTCGCCTCGCCCGCCCTCGCCGTCTCCTCCGCGTTCGGCGCGTTCGCCTCCGGCCTGGCGACCTTCCAGCGCAGCTGGCGGCCCCGCCCCCTGCTCGCGCTGGCGGTCGCGGGCATCCTGGCCCTCAGCACCTTCCTCGGCTACCTCGCCGCCGCCCATCTCGCCCTCTTCGTCGCGCTGCTGGCGGTGTGGACCCTGCTGTCCGGCATGGCCTGGGCCGTCGGCCCCGTGACGGGGTTCGTCGCCACCCAGACGATCGCGGTCATGCTCGTCACCGTCACCCTGCCCACCTCCGTCGCCGGGGCGGCCGAGCACGCCGCGCTCATCCTCGTGGGCGGCCTGGTGCAGGCGGCGCTCATCGTCCTCCTGCCCATCCGCCCCTGGGGCCGCCAGCGCGACGCCCTCGCGGACGCGCTGGCCGCCGAGGCGGACTACGCGCGCCGGCTGCGCCACGACCCGGTCGCCCGCTTCGACCCCCAGCCGCTGATGGACGCCCGCAGCGCCGCCGAGCTGACCCCGCGCCAGGCCCGCAGCAGACCTCGGCAGCTGGGCGGTCCACGCGGGGTCGCCGAGCGGATCCGCCCGGTGCTCGCCTCCCTCGCCGACCCCGTCGTGGGCGCGCCCCCGGAGGGCCCGGGGCGGGACCGCGCCCGGGACCTGCTGGGCGCCGCCGCCGACGTCCTGGACGCGGTCGCGCGCGCCATCCGGCGGGGCCGGCCCGTGCGGCTGACGCCCGAGGTGATGGCCACGCTGGAGGTGCCCGAGTCCGGGCCGCGCCTCGACGGCGCCGCCCGCCGCTCGGCGCTGCGGCTGATGGCGCTGCTGGCCGACGTCGTGGAGGCCAGCGACGAGCCCCTGCGCGCCACCCGGCCGACGACGGAGGCGGAGCGGCGCCATCTGCTGCGGCCCACCGTGGCCGGGCTCGTCCCCGTGGGCTGGCGGGCGCTGCGCCGCGAGGCGCGCTGGTCCTCGCCGGTCGGCCGGCACGCGGTACGGGTGACGACGGTGGCCTGCGGGGGCTATCTGCTCGGCACGGCGCTGCCGCTGGGCCACGGCTACTGGGTGCCGATGACCTCGGTGATGGTGATGCGGCCCGACTTCGCCCAGACCTATGAGCGCGGCGTCGCCCGCTTCGTGGGCACGCTCTTCGGCGTCTGGGCGGGCGCGGGCATCATGGCGCTCACCCACCCCGGCCCCCCTGTCTGCGCGGCGCTGGCCGTGGTGAGCGTGGGGCTGCTGTATCTGCTGATGCGGACGGGCTACATGGTGGTGTCCGCGTGCATCGGCGCGTACATCGTCTTCCTGCTCGGCATCGCGGGGGAGGGCTGGTCGCAGACCGTGCAGGCCAGGCTGGCGCTGACGCTGCTGGGCGGGGTGCTGGCGCTGGCCGCCTACGCGCTGTGGCCCAGCTGGGAGACGCCCCGGCTGCGCGACCGGCTGGCCGACTGGCTCCGCACCAACGGCGACTACGCGCTGGCGGTCCTCGATGTGTACGCCCGGCCGGACACCCGGAAGCGACGGGTCCGTGAGGCGCTGCTGGACGCGCGGGCGGCACGGCTGGACTGGGAGGACGCGGCCGCCCGCGCGCTGAAGGAACCCGTGCGCCACCGGGGCATCTCACGCACCGCCGAACGGGCGGCCGAGTCGGCGCTGGCCACCCTGGGGCGGGCGGCGATGCTGATGGAGGCCCACCTTCCGGGCCCGGACACGGAACCGGACCCCGGGGCGGACGAGTTCGCGGCGGCCCTGCGCGCCGCACTGCCGGACGCCGTGGCGGCGGTACGGGAGCGACGGCGCCCGGACTGGTCCGGGCCACGCGCGGTGCTGGCCGCCTGGGTCGCGCGGGCCGGCGACGAAGGGGTGGCGGTACGGGGCTCGGAACTGCTGCTGGAGGCGCTGGACGAACTGGCCGAGGCCCTCGCGCCGGGCCAGCGGGGGCGCAACAGGGCGGCGCGCCGCTGAGGCCGGGGAGCCTGCCGGGCTCGTGACGTGATCAGCCGAACAGCCGGTCCAGGTGCGCGTCCACCAGCCGCATCGCCTCGTCGCCCGGCAGCACGTCCAGCAGGACGTAGCCACTGAGGCCGTCCGCGAGGGCGATCAGCAGCATCGCCTCGGTGTCCGGGTCGCGGCCGGGGGCGACGTCGCCCCGCTCCACCGCGCGCCGGATCCGGTCGGCGAAGAACTCCCGCAGCGCCGGGATGCCCTCCTTGGCGTGCCGGCGCAGCCGCTCGTCGTGGACGGCCCGGACGAAGTAGGCGATCTGCGTCAGCTGACCGGTGCGGCTCTTGTCGTCCAGCGGCAGCATCTCCGCGAGCGTCTCGCGCAGCAGCGTCCGGGGGGAGGGGTCCTCCCCGGCCAGGGCCCCGACACGGGAGGCGATCCGCCGCGCGGCCAGCTCGCTGATGTGGCCGAGGGCGAAGACGAGCATGTCGTCCTTGGTGCGGAAGTAGTGCTGGAGCTGCCCGAGCGAGATGCCCGCCTCCGCCGCCACGTCGCGCAGGCTCGCGCCGTCCAGCCCGCGCTCGGACGCGATCCGCCACAGGGCCTCGGCGATGCGGTGGCGGCGTTCGTCGTGGTCGACGCGCTTGGGCACGGGGAGCGACACCTCTCGTTTACAGGTCAGTTGTATTGCGATAGCTTAGCGCCGATGGTTGGCAATACGATTGACTTGGAAAAGAGGGGGAGCGCCGTGCCGGAGGGAGGGGGCCTGCGGCTCAGGGATCCGCGCCATCGCGTCGATCCCCGGGCGCGCCGCTGGTGGACGGCGCGGGCGCTGCTCACCGTGAGCGGGCCGGCGCTGCTGACCGCCGCCGCGCTGCTCACCCTGTGCTTCCCCCTCTTTCCCGGCGCCGCGCCCTGGCTGGTGCCACTGGTGACGGTGGTGCTGGTGGCGCCCGCGGTGGCGTACGCGCTGGTCATGCCGGCGCGGCGGTGCCGGACGCACGGGTGGGAGCTGGGGGAGACGGCGCTCTACGCGGTCTCCGGCTGGTTCTGGCGGCGACGCCGGATCGTGCCGCTCTCCCGCGTGGAGTCCGTCGCGCTGCGGCGGGGGCCGCTGCTGCGGCGCCATGGTCTGGCGACGGTGGTCGTCGCCACGGGGTCGGCCGCCGGGGCCGTGCGGATCACGGGGGTATCCGTCACGGACGCCCGGCGGCTGACGGCCCGCCTTGAAGCGGCGGCCGTCTCCGCTGCCCGTTCCAGCCGCGAGGCAGCGGTTTCCCGCCCCGGGGACGGGCGTGGCGCCGGGATCCTCGCTGTCGGACGGGCGGGCTGGCTGCGGTACGCCCCGCTGACGTTCTGGGTCTGGGGCGGGGTCCTCATCGCGGGCGGCACGACCTGGCGCATCCTCAACGCCCTGGGCGTGAAGCCCTGGCGGATCGGGATCGTCCGCCACCTGTGGTCCGGGTACGGCGCCGGCGCGCCGTGGCTGGCCGGGCTGCTCGGCCTGGCGGCCATGACCCTGCTGGGCGTGGCGGGGGCGCTGGCCGTCCACGCCGGGACCTGGTGGCGGTACCGGCTGGAGCGCACCCCCTCGGGCGGCCTCGACGTCCGGCGCGGCCTGTTCGCGACAGCGGTCGTCTCCATCGAGTCGGACCGTCTGTGCGGGGTCGCGCTGCGGGAGCCGCTGCTGCTGCGCGCGGGCGGCGGGGCGTCCGTACGGGCCGTGGCGGGCGGTCTGGGCGACCTTGAACGGAACCGCAAGCGGAGCGTCGTACTCCCTCCGGCGCCCCGGGCGGAGGCGCTGCGGGTGTGCGCCGAGGTGCTCGGGAC
>NZ_JAILXP010000514.1 GCF_020740895.1 Streptomyces sp. UNOB3_S3
GTCCCGCCCTCCCCCGGCACGGCCAGCCGCACGTACCGGCTGTCACCGTCCGTCACCCTCAGCACCCCGGCCGTCTCCACCCGCCCGGGCCCCGGCACGGCGGGCAGGTCATGGGCATGCGCGGAGGCCATGACGGCATGCCAGCCGTCGACCTCGCTCTCGGAAGGACGGTCACTCAGACACAGCAGTTCGCTCATCCCGCGCACGCTACGACGTGAGCCCCGCGCTGTCGTTCGGTTTTTCGCGCGTGCCGAACGCCAACGTGCCGAAACGACAAAGGGCCCTCCCCGCGGACGGATCCGCGGGGAGGGCCCCTTCGCGCGTCAGCTGCCGGAGGTCACGCGCCCGTGGCGCTGCCCGCGACCCACTGGGCCCAGTCCATGTTCCAGCCGTTGAGGCCGTTGTCCGGGGCGATGGTCTTGTCGTCGGAGTTCTTCACCTCGACGACGTCGCCGAGCAGGGAGTTGTTGTAGAACCAGGCACCCGAGGTGTTCGGGTCGTTGGCGCCCTGCTTGTCCTCCAGGCCCACGCAGCCGTGGCTGGTGTTGGCGACGCCGAAGACGCCGCTGCCCCAGTAGTTGCCGTGGATGAACGTGCCCGACGTGGACAGGCGCATGGCGTGCGGCACGTCCTTGATGTCGTACTCGCCCTTGCCGTCCTTGCCGGTGAAGCCGACGGTGGAGCCGTTCATCCGGGTCTCCACGAACTTCTCGGAGATCACCATCTTGCCGTTGTACGTCGGGTTGGCCGGGCTGCCCGCCGAGATCGGGATGGTCTTGATGGTCTGACCGTCCCGCACCACCGTCATCTGGTGGGTCTTGGCGTCCACCGTGGCGACCTGGGCGCGGCCGATCTTGAACTTCATCGTCTTCTTCTGGACGCCCTTGATGTTCGGGCCGCCCTCGACGCCGTCGAGGTCCATCTTCAGCGTGACCTCGGAGTTGGCCTTCCAGTAGTCCTGCGGCCGGAAGTCGATGCGCTGGTCGCCGAACCAGTGGCCGACGACCTTCTGGCCGCTGCTGCTGGTGACCTCCAGGTGGGACTGGACGTCCTTCCGGTTCTTGATCGGCTTGTCGAAGTTGATCGACACGGGCATGCCGACGCCGACCGTGGAGCCGTCCTCCGGCGTGAAGGAGCCGATGAAGCTGTTGTCGGGGGAGACGGTGGAGAAGGAGGAGTTCTCGGTGGCCTTGCGGTCCTTGGAGTCCTTGGCCTCGACAGCGATCTTGTACTTGGTCGAACGCTCGAGCTGCTTGTTCGGCTTCCAGGACTTCTTGTCCGAAGATATTGAACCCTCGACGGGAGTGCCCTTTTCCGTCGCCATCTTGACGCTGGTGAGCTCACCGTCACTGACGGTGACGGCCACGGCGTCGGTCGTGATGCCGGCGTTGTTGACCCCGTCCTTGGGCGTGATCTTGATCTGCGCCTTGGAGGCGTCCTTGGCGGCCGCGGCGTCGACCTGCCCCTGCGACTTCCCCTTGGCGTCACCGCCACCCTTGGCGTCGTCGCCGTCGCCACCACAGGCGGCCAGGGTCAGTACCCCGCCGAGCACAGCGGCCGCGGCCACCAGGCCCTTGCGGCGCTTGCCGTACGTCATCACACGCTTCTCCATTGCTCCTGGACCCCGGAATCCCCCGAGCCGATCGTGGGGCTCGTGGGGCTACACGTATCCCGGCTACTGCATATAGGAACGCGTGCACCGTTTGGCCCGGTTCCACTCATCGGCAAACTGTGGGAAAGACCACGCCAGTAAAGCCCCTGGGGCCGCGAGGTCCGCAACCGGGGTCTTGATAAAGGAAGAAAGCCCTGCTAAGAGACCACTGACACACCATGGCTTCCCCACCGGCGGCCGGTGTCACTAACATCGTGTCAGTCGGGACGCGCCACAGCTCCACGACCACCAATCTCCGTCGTCGCCAGGGGGATTCATCCCGTGACCACACGTCGCCCGTTGCTGACCGCCGTCGCCGCCGGCACGGTGCTGTGCGCGCTGTGGTTCGTCCCCACTGCCAACGCTACGCCCGAGCGCCCCCAGGAGCAGCAGGGCGCCGCCGTGGCGGCGACGGCCCCGGCCGCCCAGGAGCTGGCGGCCAGCGGGAGCGTCGACACCACTCCGTATCTCTTCGGCGGCATAGCGTTCGTCGCCGCGGGCGGCGCGCTGGTCACGGGCGCCGTCCGCAGATCACGCACCGCCGCCCGCTGACGGCCCCACCGACCGGCCCCGCCGTCAGGCCAGCGGCCCCGTCACCGGCTCCACCGCCGCGACGAGCTCACCGGCCCGGACGAACGCCTCGGCGGCCGCCAGGTCCGGCGCCAGGAACCGGTCCGCGCCCGGCCCCTCCACACCCGCCGCGCGCACGGCCTTCAGCACCGCCCGCGAGGCCGGGGACGGCTCCAGGCCCTCCCGCAGCTCGATCGCCCGCGTCGCGGCGACCAGCTCCACGGCGATGACCCGGCCGAGCGCCGCCACGGCCGTCCGCAGCTTGCGCGCCGCCGACCAGCCCATGGAGACGTGGTCCTCCTGCATCGCGGAGGACGGGATCGAGTCCACCGACGCCGGGACCGCCAGCCGCTTCATCTCGCTGACCAGCGCGGCCTGGGTGTACTGGGCGATCATCAGCCCCGAGTCCACACCGGCGTCCCCGGCCAGGAAGGCCGGCAGCCCGTGCGAACGGTTCTTGTCCAGCAGCCGGTCGGTCCGCCGCTCGGCGATGGAAGCAAGGTCAGCAGCCGCGATGGCAAGGAAATCAAGGACATAAGCCACCGGCGCACCATGGAAATTGCCGTTGGACTCCACACGGCCGTCCCTCAGCACCACGGGGTTGTCGACCGCGGCGGCCAGCTCGCGGTCCGCCACCAGCCGCGCGTGGGCCAGGGTGTCCCGGCCCGCCCCGGCGACCTGCGGGGCACAGCGGATCGAGTACGCGTCCTGAACGCGCGGAGCGTCGTCCTGGTGGTGCCCGGTGAGCCCGGAACCGGCCAGCACCGCCGCCATGTTCGCGGCGCTCGCGCCCTGCCCCGGGTGGGGGCGGATGGTGTGGAGCTCGGGGGCCAGCACCTTCTCCGAACCGAGCAGCGCCTCCAGGGACAGCGCGGCGGTGATGTCGGCCGAGGTGATCAGACGGGAGAGGTCCGCGCAGGCCATGACGAGCATGCCGAGCATGCCGTCGGTGCCGTTGAGCAGCGCGAGCCCCTCCTTCTCCCGCAGTTCCACGGGCTCGATGCGGTGCTCGGCGAGCAGCTGCGCGGCCGGGCGCACCACACCGTCGGGCCCCTCGGCGTCACCCTCGCCCATCAGCGTGAGCGCGCAGTGCGAGAGCGGCGCGAGGTCGCCGGAGCAACCGAGCGAGCCGTACTCGTGCACCACGGGGGTGATACCCGCGTTGAGGACGGCGGCCATGGTCTCGACGACGAGCGGGCGTACGCCGGTGTGCCCGGAGGCGACGGTCTTCAGGCGCAGGAACATCAGCGCCCGCACGACCTCGCGCTCGACGCGCGGGCCCATGCCGGCGGCGTGCGAGCGGACGATGTTGCGCTGGAGCTGGGCCCGCAGGTCGGGGCTGATGTGCCGCACGGCGAGGGCGCCGAAGCCGGTCGAGACGCCGTACACCGGGTCCGGCTTGGCGGCCAGATCGTCGATCACCTGCCGCGCGGCGGCGACGGCGGCGAGGGCTTCCTCCGACACGACGACGCGGGCGCCGTCGCGAGCGACGGCGATCACGTCTTCCGCGGTCGTGCCGGACGTCCCCACCACCACAGTGTGCATATCCATATTCAGGCACCCTAGAGACTGAATCGCTACCTGTCACTAGTCGTCTTTGTACTCGTGTAACGCCGTGGGGTAACCGATCCATACCGGCCGCCCGCCGGGGCGGCCCGCCCGCTCACCCGGCGCCCCGCCCCCGGCGGGCGGCCGGTATGGAT
>NZ_JAILXP010000515.1 GCF_020740895.1 Streptomyces sp. UNOB3_S3
GGCCATGGTGGGCACGATTCTACGAGGCCCGGTCCGGGGCCGGAACACCCCGCCACGGTCCCGGACCGGGCCTCGTAGAATCGTGCCCACCATGGCCTACCTCGACCACGCAGCCACCACCCCGATGCTCCCGGAGGCGGTGACGGCGATGACCGCCCAGCTGCCCCTCGCCGGCAACGCGTCCTCGCTGCACGCCGCGGGCCGCCGTGCCCGCCGCACGGTCGAGGAAGCGCGCGAATCGCTCGCCGCCTCGCTCGGCGCGCGCCCCAGCGAAGTGGTCTTCACCGCGGGTGGCACCGAAGCCGACAACCTCGCCGTCAAGGGCCTCTTCTGGGCACGCCGCGCCGCCGACCCGGCCCGCACGCGCGTCCTGGCCAGCCCCGTCGAGCACCACGCGGTGCTCGACGCGGTCGACTGGCTCGCCGAGCACGAGGGCGCGACGGTGGAGTACCTGCCGGTCGACTCCTACGGCCGTGTCCACGCCGACGCGCTGCGCGAGGCCATCGCCCGCAACCCCGCCGACGTGGCCCTCGCCACGGTGATGTGGGCCAACAACGAGATCGGCACGGTGCTGCCGGTCCGCGAACTGGCCGACGTGGCTTCGGAATTCGACGTTCCGCTGCATGCCGACGCCGTACAGGCCGTCGGCCAGCTGGACGTGGACTTCGCCGCGTCCGGGCTCGCCGCGATGACCGTCAGCGGCCACAAGATCGGCGGCCCGTACGGGATCGGCGCCCTGCTGCTGGGCCGCCAGTACACGCCCGTACCGCTGCTGCACGGCGGCGGCCAGGAGCGGCACGTGCGCTCCGGCACGCTCGACGTCCCGGCGATCGCCGCGTTCGCCGTCGCGGGGCGACTGGCCGCCGAGCGGCGCGAGGACTTCGCCCGCGAGATCGGGGCGCTGCGCGACGAGCTGATCGAGGGCGTCCGGGCGGCCGTCCCCGACGCGGTCCTCGGCGGCGACCCGGACCCGGCGGGCCGGCTGCCCGCCAACGCCCACTTCTCCTTCCCGGGCTGCGAGGGCGACTCCCTGCTCCTCCTCCTCGACGCCCAGGGCATCGAGTGCTCGACCGGCTCCGCCTGCACGGCCGGCGTCGCCCAGCCCAGCCACGTCGTCCTGGCCACGGGCACGGACCCCGCCCTGGCCCGCGGCACCCTGCGCTTCTCCCTGGGCCACACGTCCACGCGCGACGACGTCACGGCGGTGATCGAGGCCATCGGCCCAGTCGTCGACCGCGCCCGCAGCGCGGGGCTGAGCTAGGGGGCCCGCCGGTTTGTGGGCAGGCGTTCCGCAGGGCTGGGGGCACCTCCCAGCGGTAGCTGGGGGAGGGTGGGCACAAACCGGACCACCGGGCCGCACCACCCACCCCGCGCCGTCAGGCGCGGAAAACCCCCACGGCGGGCGGCCGGAAAGTCAACGGAACCCCGCGCGGGAGGCGCCGCCGTACAGGTCGCGGTAGGAGGGGAAGACGCCGCCGGGGCCGTCGACGCCCTCCGCCGCGAGGAGGGCCTTGACCACGGCACGGGTCAGGACGTCCGCCCCGGCGGCGAGGATCTCGTTGACCGCGCCCGCCGCGAAGTCGGCGCTGCCGGGCAGGTGCTCCTCCTCCGGGAGCGGACGGGCGCCCGTGGCCAGCGCGAAGACCGTGTCGCCGTCGGTCAGCAGATGGACCGGCCGCACCGCGCGGGCCAGGCCGTCATGGGCGGTGCCCGCGAGCTTCTGGGCCTGGGCACGGGTCAGGGCGGCGTCGGTGGCGACGACGGCGATTGTGGTGTTGAGCGGGGGACGCACGGAACCCGCCCAGCGCCGGGCCGACTCCTGCCGCGCCGCGGCCAGGGTCTCCTGGGCCGCCCGGTGCCGCTCGGGGGAGGGGTAGGCGACGGGGCGGTCCTCGTACAGCCGCCCGTAGAGCACACCGGTGGCCGGGTCGGCCGCCGAGCCCGCCGCGTTGACCGCCGCGAGTGCGGCGACCGTCACCCCGGAGGGCAGGACCACGCTGGCGGTGCCGATGCCGCCCTTGATCCCGCCGGCCACCGCGCCGGTGCCCGCGCCGACCGTGCCCTGGGCGACGGGCGCGCCCGGTGCCGTGCGGGCCGCCGCCTCGGCGGCCTCGCGGCCCAGCGCGGCGTCCGGGCGGGCCCGCCAGTCGCCGCCCCGGCCGAGGTCGAACAGGGCGGCCGCCGGGACCACCGGGACGACCTGCGAGGGATCCGGGCCCACCCGGAAGCCCCGGCCGGCGTCCTCCAGGTACGCCATGACACCGGACGCCGCGTCCAGACCGAACGCGCTGCCGCCGGTCAGGACGACGGCCTCGACGCGCTGGACGAGATTGCGGGGGTCCAGGGCGTCGGTCTCCCGGGTGCCGGGCCCGCCGCCGCGGACGTCCACGGCGGCGACGGCACCGCCGAGGCCGGGCGCGGTGAGGACGACCGTGGTGCCGGTGAGGGCGCCGTCACCCCTGCGGTGGGCGTGACCCACGTGGAGGCCGTGCACATCGGTGAGGGCGTCCCGGGGCCCGGACGCGGACGTGGGGCGGGCGTCAGTCATACGAACATCCGTATCACGTGCCGTCAGGCCGGCGAAGGGTCCTGCGGGTTGCGTGCGGAGAGTGTTACCCCGACCGTCACCGTCACCACCCCGACCAGGCCCGCCAGCAGCACCGCCGCCCCGCCCGCGAACGTACAGGCGAGGACGGCCAGCGCGGACAGCGGCAGGACCAGCTGCTGCGCCGTGCCGCGCTTGTAGTGGCGGGAGTGGATCAGCCAGACGCAGAACATGAACAGGGCGGCGGGCACGGTGACACAGGACGACGCCGCGAACGTGGAGATGTGCGCCTTGCCCACCGACTCCTCGACCGCCACCTCGATGCCCGCGCCGATGGCCGCCGCCGAGCCGAGGATCAGATAGTGGCCGTAGCCCCAGAGGAACGCCTGGCGGTTGGAGGCCAGATGGAGGTGGATGGGCACGGCGAAGTAGATCCAGTAGGCCGCGAAGATCAAGAGCAGTCCGCCGCTCGCGATCGGCAGCAGTTCGCCCACCGCCTCGTGCTCGTCCAGCGCGGACTGGACGGCGACGGTGGCCGCCGAGACCGTCTCGCCCAGCACGATGATCGTGAACAGGCCGTAGCGTTCGGCGATGTGATGCGGATGCCAGGCCGTCTGGTGCGAGGCCTCGGCGATGGTGGGCACGGCCATCTCCGCGATCGCCATCACCAGGAACACCCAGGGTTTGGCGCGGTCGGGCAGCACGAGCAGCCCGAGCCAGCCCACCTGGCACAGGCTGACGCCGATGGCGTACTTCAGCGCTGTGCGCCGCTCGGCCCCGGCGGAGGCGTGCGCGGCCCGCAGCCACTGCGAGACGAGCGCGAGTCGCATCACCACATAGCCGAGCAGGACGGCCGCGTAGTTCGCCTGGCCGAAGGCGCGGGGGATGCCTGCGGCCAGGATCAGCACACCGGCGATCTGGATCAGGGTCACGACGCGGTACACGACGTCGTCGGTGTCATAGGCGGAGGCGAACCAGCTGAAATTCATCCAAGCCCACCACACCGCGAAAAAGACCATCAAATAGCCCGGAATGCCATGTCCGGGGTGTCCCTCGGCGAGCGCGTGGACCAGTTGTCTGCCCGCCTGGGCCACGGCGACGACGAAACACAGGTCGAAGAAGAGCTCCAGGGGGGTCGCGGCCCGGTGCTCCTCGTCACGCCCGCGCGCGGTCATCCGGCGCAGCACGCCGGAGCAGCGGGCGGGAGGCGGCTCCTCGCGCGGAGGCTCCTCGCTCATAGGGCGATTGTCACCGTCGCACGGGCCCGCCGCGCGCCGAACGCCCCACGGCCCCGCCCGTACCCTGGACGCA
>NZ_JAILXP010000516.1 GCF_020740895.1 Streptomyces sp. UNOB3_S3
CAGCCCTTGGCCCCCCTCGTCCCCCTGCTCTCCCTACTGGCCCTGCTCCTCACCCTGCTCGCCCTGCCCGGCACCGCCGCCGCGGCCACGACCGGCAACCGGCAACGCCCCTTCCACCCCGAGCGCGACTGGATGGGCTCGACCGTCCCCGCCCACGAGGGCAGACCCCCGACCGCGGCCGGCGAGGCGATCGCCTCGGTCGAGGGCGTGGACGTCAGCAGCCACAACGGCAACGTCTCCTGGTCGACCCTCTGGAACAAGGGCGCGCGCTTCGCCTACGTCAAGGCCACCGAAGGCACCAGCTACCGCAACCCCTCCTTCTCCCAGCAGTACAACGGCTCCTATGACGCCGGCATGATCCGTGGCGCGTACCACTTCGCCCTGCCGTCCAATTCCGGCGGCGCCGACCAGGCCGACTACTTCGTCGACCATGGCGGCGGCTGGTCGGACGACGGCAGAACACTGCCGGGTGTGCTCGACATGGAGTACAACCCCTACGGCAGCACCTGCTACGGCATGAGCGCCGACGCCCTGCTCGACTGGGTCGCCGACTTCCTCTCGGTCTACCGCCACCGCACCGGGCGCGACGCCGTCATCTACACCACCACCGCCTGGTGGAAGAAGTGCACCGGCAACTACGGCCGCTTCGGCTCGGACCACCCGCTGTGGGTGCCGCGCTACGGCTCCTCGGCCGGGGAGCTGCCGAACGGGTGGGACTTCCACACCTTCTGGCAGTACACCGAGACCGGCTCGACCGTCGGCGACCACAACCTCTTCAACGGCTCGTACAGCAGGCTGAAGTCGCTGGCGTACGGCTGACCGGGCCCCCGGCGTGCCGGCGCCGGGGACCCGGTCGTCCCGGGGTGGGCCGGCGACTCCACGAGCCGCCGGTCCCGGAGGGTCATTCAGTCTCAGCCGCAGTTGCCCGCCGGGCGGGTGCGGGTGACCAGGTCGGTGTACCCGGTGGTGCCGTCGATCCACACCACCTGCTTGCCGCCGGCCGCCGCCGCGGAGAGCTGCTCACCGCGGTTGCAGGAGACCCGGGCCCGGTCGGTGCCGTTCGCCCCGCCGAACTGCCACAGCTTGGACATGGTCTCGTTGTGGTACTTGGGGTCCGGCAGCGACGCGGTCACGGTCAGCGCCTCGTCGGAGGCGGTGAGGCTCTGGGCGAACAGGGCGCCCTCACCCTTCTCCTTGCTGAGGTCCACGGTCCCGGTGCCGTCGAGGTTCGACCGGCGCACGGCCACCTGGCCGTCGTCGACGACCTCGTCCGCCAGCCAGAAGACGTACTTGCCGTTGATCGCGGTCTCGCCGATGCTCTCGGGCCGGCCGAGCTGGTTCATCAGCTTCCGCTCACCGCTCCTGAGGTCCAGCACCTCGACGCCCATGCGGTAGTCGTCACCGTCGGCGTAGGCCTTGGCGTAGGCGAGCCGGCCGCCGGAGAGCGAGGGGAACGCCGAGCCGGTGCCGGCCTTGCCGCCGTCGGCCCAGGTCGGCTCCTTGTCACCCGTGCGCAGGAAGCCCACGTGCCGGGCGCCGAAGACGTCCATCTTCTCGAAGGCCACGACACCGCCCTCGACCCGGACGTCCAGGACGGTGTCGGAGGTGCTGTACAGCTTCTTCACCGGGCCGCCCGCGAGCGGCCGTGCCAGCACGTCCATCCCGGCCGCGCTGTACGCCGCCCACGCCACCGTCTTGCCGTCGGTCGCCGGGTTGACGTGGAAACGCCCGTCATTGGGGCTGATCAGCTTGGTCTCGCCCTTGCCGTCCGTACGGCCGGCCCACACCGAGAAGGCCTCGGTGCCGTCGTCGTTCGACTTGGACGTCGCCCACCAGCCGCCGCCCGCGCCGGCCTTGGTGCTGTAGACATTGAGCTTGCCGAGCAGCAGGTCCGAGTCCACGCCCATGGCCTGCTCCCAGTTGGGGACGATGCCGTGGGCGTTGAAGGAGCGCTTGACGACGTTCAGGTCCTTGGCCGAGACCTTGAGCGCCTTGGCGGCGGCGATCACCGCGTCGCGGCCCTCGGTGAACCCGTCGAGCGGGGTCATGTACTCGGTGAGCGCCTTGTAGGCGATCCTGTCGGCGAGGGTACGGCCCAGGTCCTCGCGGATGTCCCAGAGGGCGCCCGAGAAGATGGTGGAGTTGAGGTGCACCCCGCCGTTGTCGGTGGCGAAGGAGACGCCCAGGAAGTTCTTGGACGTCGTCGCCCCGTCGTTGAGGTCGCGGAAGGCGCACTGGCGCGGGGTCTTGGTCCGGCACAGGTTGCCGCCCAGCAGGCCCGCGTCCGGGTCGTCCATGGACATGCCGGCCGCGTCCACGGCGATGGCGTTGCCGAAGTAGTCGGCGATCGCCTCGTTGAGGGCGCCGGACTGGCCCGCGTAGACGAGGTTGGCGCTGTTCTCGACGACGCCGTGCGTCATCTCGTGCCCGACCACGTCGAGGTCGGCGGAGAGCGTCTTGTACTCCTCGTCGCCCCCGCCGTACAACATCTTGGTGCCGTCCCAGAAGGCGTTGACGAGCGGCATCCCGGAGAGCGACAGGCCCACCAGGGAATTGATCGCCATGCCCCGGCCGTCCAGGCTGTCCCGGCCGTGCACCTTCTTGTAGTAGTCGTAGACCTTGCCCGCGGCCCAGTGCGCGTCGACCGCGCCCGCCTCCGTGGCGTCCTTGTCGAACTGCGGGGTCCTCGAGCCGAACTCCTTGATCCCCTCGGGCCAGCGGCCGCCGTTCGCCTCCGAGACGTCCTTGCCGCGCGCGTCCCAGGTGGAGATCACGTTCTTGCTGGAGTCCCACATGCGGGAGTGGTCGTTCATGACGTACTCGCCGCGGGCCGTGTCGAAGAACAGGCCGAGCTCGACGGTGGTGCCGTCGTACTTCACACCCGATCCGGCGACGCCGGGGTGCTTGGCCGGGCCCCCGGGGGCCTTGCCCTCACCGGCGGCCTTCACCTCACCGGAGGCGGACGCGGTTTTCTCCGCCGTGAAGGTCTTGATCCCGCTGTACTGGAGGACCGGGTAGCCGGACTTGGCGTCGACGTACACCTCGTGGAGCACGGGCCGCCCGGTGGCGGGGTCGGTGCCCCGGACGGTCACGTGCTGGGTCAGCACGCCGGCGCCCCTGGGCAGGACGACGAGACCGCGCGCGGTGCCCTTGAGCGACGCGGCCGCCTTGGGATTGACCGCGAGCTTCTTCCCGGCGACCTGCGCGAGCGTCGCGCCGACCGCGCGCTGGACGGCCAGCTCCTCGCCCACCTCGGGCTTGGTGCCGGTGGTGAGGCCCGTGAAGTACTTGCCGGAGGTACCGGTGACGACGCGCTTGCCGTCCTTCTTCTCCATCCGGACGACGTACTGGCCGCCGAGGACGTCGACGCCGCGGTGCTTCTGCTGAAGCCGCACGGTCTCGTTCGACCCGGTCGTGACCGACTGAACGGCCTTCAGATCCCGATCCGGATCGGCGATGCGGTAACGGCTCTTCTTGTCGGCGAGGTGCCCGCGGGCGGCGTCGGCCGGGCTCCCGCTCGCCTTCACACCCTCGCGGATGCCGTCGACCAGGGAAGGGGTGGAGGTTCCCTTCCCCGGAATGACATCTGCCGGATCGCTGCCGGCCGGCGCGGCGAACGCCTGCGCGGGCATGGCGGACACAACAAGGGCGGCAGCGCTCACCAGCGCCGCCGCCCCTGCTATTCCGCTCTTCGCGACCTGTCTTCCTGAACGTGCTCTGGACTTACGCAAGGTTCCCCCTCCGTACGTACGGAACGCCGGAACATCTGTGGTCGGGGCATATGCAACAGGCGGGGCGCGGGCTGATCAATGGTTCGCGCGTGGAGGGGGGTTACTTTCGGCCTAGGTGGG
>NZ_JAILXP010000517.1 GCF_020740895.1 Streptomyces sp. UNOB3_S3
GGGCGGCCAGGTGGTGAGGTGGAGGGCGGCGGTGGGCCGCCGCTCCTCCCCCGCGCCGCCGATGACGCCGGTGGCGTGGCGGGTCCAGGGGCGGTCGCCGTCGCCTTCGGGGCGGGAGCGGGCGGTGAGGGTGCGGCGGCCGGAGTCGTCGGCGGGGCCGATGTGCAGTTGCAGCTGGACGCCGCCGCCGTCCTCGGGGAGGACGAGGGGCGCGGCGAGGGTGAGGTCCTCGATGCGGTCGCAGCCGACCTCGTCGGCGGCGCGGATGGCGAGTTCGACGAAGGCGGTGCCGGGCAGGAGGACGGAGCCCAGGACCATGTGGTCGGCGAGCCAGGGGTGGGTGCGCACCGACAGGCGGGTGGTGAGCAGCAGGCCGTCGCCGCCGTCGGGGAGTTCCACGGAGGCGGCGGCGCTCAGCAGCGGGTGGTCGGTCGCTTCGAGGCCGGCGGTGCCGACGTCGCCGGTGGCGGGGGCGGGTTCGGGCCAGTAGCGCCGGTGCTGGAAGGCGTAGGTGGGGAGGTCGGTGTCGCGGGCTTCCGTGCCGGTGAAGAGGGCGCTCCAGTCGGTGTCCGTGCCCTGGACGGACAGGTGGGCGAGGGCGGTGACGAGGGCCTGTTCCTCGGGGCGGTCCTTGCGGAGGGCGGGGACGGCGAGGGTCTCGTCGGGGAGGGATTCCCGGGCCATGGCGGTGAGGGTGCCGTCGGGGCCGAGTTCCAGGAAGCGGGTGACGCCTTCCGTGCTCAGGGTGCGGATGCCGTCGGCGAAGCGGACGGCCTCGCGGACGTGGCGGACCCAGTAGTCCGGGGAGCGCAGCTGGTCGTCGGTGGCGAGGCCGCCGGTGACGTTGGAGACGACGGTCAGGTCCGGGCGGGCGAAGGTGAGGGCGGCGACGGTGGTGCGGAAGTCGTCCAGCATCGGTTCCATCAGCGGGGAGTGGAACGCGTGGGAGACCCGCAGCCGGCTGGTCTTGCGGCCTTCGGCGGCGAAGTGCCCGGTGATCCTGGCGACGGCTTCCTCCGCGCCCGAGATCACCACGGACGAGGGGCCGTTGACGGCGGCGATCGACACGTCGTCCGTCAGCAGCGGCCGGACTTCGTCCTCGGTGGCGCGGAGTGCTGCCATGGCCCCGCCTGGCGGCAGGGCCTGCATGAGGCGGCCCCGGGCGGCGACCAGGGCGCTCGCGTCGGCCAGTGACAGGACGCCGGCGACGTGGGCGGCGGAGATCTCGCCGAGCGAGTGCCCGGCGACGTACTCGGGGCGGACGCCCCAGGACTCCACGAGCCGGAACAGGGCGACCTCGACGGCGAAGAGCCCGGCCTGGGCGTACCTCGTCCGGTCGAGGAGGTCCTGGTCCGCGCCCCAGACGACCTCGCGGAGCGCTCGGTCCAGGTGCTCGTCGAGTGCGGCGCACGCGGCGTCGAAGGCTTCGGCGAACACCGGGAAGCGGCCGTGCAGTTCGCGGCCCATGCCCAGGCGCTGGGAGCCCTGGCCGGAGAAGAGGACGGCTGTTCTGCCCGGGGTGGCCGTGCCGTGGACGAGGCCGGCGTCGGGGTCGCCGGAGGCGAGCGCGGTCAGGGCCCGGGTGAGGGTTTCGGGGCCGTCGCCGAGGACGACCGCGCGGTGCGGCAGGCCGGCCCGGGTCGTCGCCAGGGAGAAGCCGACGTCCAGGGGGTGTCCGCCGGTGTGGTCCAGCAGGCGGGCGGCCTGGGCGCGCAGGGCGGCTTCCGTCTTGCCGGTCAGCGTCCAGGGCACCACGCCGGGGGTGACGGCGGGTGCCCGCTCCTCGGCGACGGGCTCGGGCTCGGGTTCGGCCTGCTCCAGGATGACGTGGGCGTTGGTGCCGCTGATACCGAAGGCGGAGACGGCGGCGCGGCGCGGGCGGCCGGTGGCGGGCCAGTCGAGGCGGTCGGTGAGGAGTTCGACGGCGCCCGCCGACCAGTCCACGTGCGAGGTGGGTGTGTCGACGTGGAGGGTGCGCGGCAGTACGCCGTTCCGCATCGCCATGACCATCTTGATCACGCCGGCGACGCCGGCGGCCGCCTGGGCGTGGCCGATGTTGGACTTGATGCCGCCGAGGCGCAGCGGCTGTCCGGCGGGCCGGTCCTGGCCGTAGGTGGCGAGGAGTGCCTGGGCCTCGATGGGGTCGCCGAGGGTGGTGCCGGTGCCGTGGGCCTCGACGGCGTCGACCTGGTCGGGGGTGAGCTGGGCGTTGGCGAGGGCGGCGCGGATGACGCGCTGCTGGGAGGGGCCGTTGGGGGCGGTGAGGCGGCTGCTGGCGCCGTCCTGGTTGACGGCGGTGCCACGGATGACGGCGAGGACGCGGTGGCCGTTGCGGCGGGCGTCGGAGAGGCGTTCGACGAGGAGGACGCCGACGCCCTCGCCCCAGCTGGTGCCGTCGGCGGCGTCGGCGAAGGGCTTGCAGCGGCCGTCGGGGGCGAGGCCGCGCTGGCGGGAGAACTCGGTGAAGAGGCTGGTGGTGGGCATCACGGCGACGCCGCCCGCCAGGGCGAGGGAGCATTCGCCGGAGCGCAGGGCGCGGACGGCGAGGTGGAGGGCGACGAGGGAGGAGGAGCAGGCCGTGTCCACGGTGACGGCCGGGCCTTCGAGGCCGAGGGTGTAGGCGATGCGGCCGGACAGGACGCTGGTGGCGCCGCCGGTGAGCAGGTGGCCCTCGGTCTCTTCGGTGCGGGAGGCGAGCGAGCCGTAGTTGGTGTCGGCGCCGCCGACGAAGACGCCGGTGTCGCTGCCGCGCAGGGAGGCGGGGTTGATGCGGGCGCGTTCGACGGCCTCCCAGGCCGATTCGAGGAGCAGCCGCTGCTGCGGGTCCATGGCCAGCGCCTCGCGGGGGGCGATGCCGAAGAGCTCGGCGTCGAAGTCGGCCGCTCCGGTGAGGAAGCCGCCCTGGCGCACATAGCTCCTGCCGGGCTTGCCGGGCTCGGGGTCATAGAGGGCGTCGAAGTCCCAGCCCCGGTCGTCGGGCACGTCGCCGACCGCGTCGACGCCGCCGTCGACGAGCTTCCACAGGTCCTCGGGGGAGGCCACGCCGCCGGGGAACCGGCAGGCCATGCCGACGACGGCGATGGGCTCGCTGTCCTTGGCCTCGACGGACTCCAGCCGCTGCTTGGCCCGCCGCAGGTCGGCGGTGACGCGCTTGAGATAGTCCCGGAGCTTGTCTTCGGTGCTGCTGGTCATGGTTCTTGCTTCCTCCCAGTCCGGAAAAGGGTGTTTTTCGACTGACTGGGCTTGTCAGGCGAGGCCGAGTTCTTTGTCGATGAGGTCGAACATCTCGTCGTCGGTCTCGGCGGCTTCGAGGTCGGAGGCGGCGGGGTCGGCGGCCGTGGTGTCCTCGGCCGTCGTGCCGTCGTCGGCGGCGTCGAGCTTCCACTGGAGTGACTTGAGGCGCTGGAGCAGCCGGGTGCGGGCCTCGCCGTCGAGTTCGCTCGCGGCCATGGCGGCTTCCAGGAGGCCGAGTTCGGCGAAGACGGGCGCGGTCTCGCCCGTCGCGCCGGCGCCGGGGGCGAGGTCGAGCTGTTCGCGGAGGTGGCGGACGAGGCCGAGCGGCGTCGGGTGATCGAAGATCGCCGTGGTGGGCAGCCGCAGGCCGGTCTCGGCGTTGAGCCGGTTGCGGAGTTCGACGGCGGTGAGCGAGCTCATCCCCAGGTCGAGGAAGCCGCGTTCGCCGTCGACGGCCTCGGCCGAGCC
The DNA here is from genome assembly GCF_020740895.1 of Streptomyces sp. UNOB3_S3. Taxonomy (GTDB): domain Bacteria; phylum Actinomycetota; class Actinomycetes; order Streptomycetales; family Streptomycetaceae; genus Streptomyces. Next base: position 3,703 of record NZ_JAILXP010000517.1, read on the forward strand.
GTGGCCGAGGACGGTGGCGACGTGCCCGGCGACCAGCCGCAGCAGCAGGGCCTCCTGCTTGGGCGCACTGAGCCCGGCCAGCCGCTCGGCGAGCCCCGCCTCGTGGGCGCCGACACCGCTCGCGGCGCGCCGTACGGGTGTACGGACG